>DASZLP010000131.1:0-73913 GCA_035552355.1 Bryobacteraceae bacterium
GCGTCGCAGCGCATCGTGAACGGCCAGGTGGTGCGCGATCCGTTTCCGAACAATGTCATCCCGCCGAGCCAGCAGGATCCCGTTGCGCTTGCCATCCAGAAGCTCATACCTCTTCCAACCAACAACGCTCTTCTTACGAACAATTACCTGGTGTCATACGCGAATCCGCGCCTCACTTATATCCCCTCTCTCAAGATCGACTACCAATTGAGCTCGAATTCCAAAGTGTCAGGATACTGGTCCCGGACCCTGACCGACACGCCGAGTGTCGCCGCGCTGCCGGATCCGATCAAAGCGAGTACGGCAAGTCACATCGTGTCAAACACAGTGCGATTGAACTTTGACCGCACGATCACTCCGACCCTGCTGCTGCATATGGGAGCGGGGCTCGTCTATACCACTGATGACGTAATTGCCTCGGCGTTCGATCCGAAAACCCAGTTAGGCCTGAATGGCACTTATACGAACGCCTTTCCTTCGATCTCGGGTCTGACGGCGGCGCTGGGCGGAATGGCGGGCATGGGACCCGGCTCGATCGCCGAGCTAGTGAACACCAAGCCGACCGCCAACACAAGTCTTACGTGGGTGCGCAACAACCATACTTACAAAGCCGGCGCCGAAATGATTATCGAAGGCTATCCGGCGACCAACCAGACTTACGCCAACAGTTGGATGACCTTCAGCGCCGTTGAGAGCGGCCTGCCTTCGACTTTCGGCCAGTCGCTGCAGGGCGGCAGCACCGGCTTTCCGTATGCGAGCTTTCTGCTTGGCGGCGTCGATAACGGATTCATCGGCGTGCCGTCGAAATCCCGCATGGGCGCCCACGCGTTTTCCGGGTTCGTGCAGGACAGTTGGAAGGTAACCCGCAAGCTCACGCTCGATTACGGACTGCGGTACGACTTTCAGACGTACCTGAAAGAAGAACACGGCCGCATCCCTTACTTTTCCGCGAATACGCCGAACCCCGCCGCCGGCAATCTTCCCGGCGCGGTCGCGTTCGACGGCTACGGACCGGGTCACTGCAACTGCGATATCGCGCATAACTATCCCTGGGCTTTTGGACCGCGCATCGGCCTCGCTTATCAGGTCCTGCCGAAGACCGTTATTCGCGCGGGCGCCGGCGTGTCTTATTACAAGACCAGCGACAACGGTCTCAATTCCTTCTCGACGGGTTCGCAGTACGTCTATGCGGCGTCGACTTACGGCACGCCCGCTTACACTCTCGCGGCTGGTTTGCCTTACCAGATCACGTGGCCAAACTTCGATCCCGGGCAGGTGCCGCTGCCGGGAACAACGTCGTCGCCGTCGCAGCAGATCGATCCACATGCCGGGCGGCCGGCGCGGATTCTGCAATGGAGTCTCGGAGTGCAGCGCGAGATCTTCCACAACTTTCTGGCCGAGGCGACTTACGTCGGCAACCGCGGCGTGTGGTGGAGCTCGGCATACATCATCTGCCCGAACTGCATCGACGATGCGATTCTCGCGGCGCACAACCTGAGCCTGAGCAACTCCGACGACCTGAAGCTGCTTGGATCACAACTCAATTCATCGATCGCCGCGCAGCGTGGATTCAGCACTCCACCCTATCCGGGTTTTCCGCTCACGGCGACCGTGGCGCAGTCCATCCGTCCGTTCCCGCAGTTCGGCAACATCACCAACATGCACTGGTCGCCGGATGGAGACAGTTGGTACGATTCGCTGCAAACGAAAGTGACGAAGCGGTTCTCGCACGGGCTCGATTTCCAGAGCTCATTCACATGGTCCAAATCGTTTTCACTCGGCACCGAGGGCGGCATCTCAACACTCTCGCCTGTCACGCCCGCGACGAACGACGTGTTCAACCGTCCCCAGAACAAATATCTGTCCGGGCTGGATCAGCCGTTGCTCTTCGTCTTCTCCGGCAATTACACTACGCCGAAGATCAACGAACGCGGAAAGATCGGCCTCAAGGCGTTTTCCTGGCTGGCGCGCGACTGGCAGCTTGGCGCGGTGCTGCGTTACGGCAGCGGTCTTCCGATCATGTCGCCCATTGCCAGCAACGGCCTGGCGCAGCTCCTGTTCCGCAACACGGGCGTCACCGGCACGACCGGTGGAACATTCATGAATCGCGTCCCCGGGCAGCCTTTATTCTCCGAGGATCTTAACTGCCATTGCTTCGATCCCAATACGAACTTCGTATTGAATAAGAATGCCTGGACCAACCCGCTCGCCGGACAATGGGGCACTTCCGCGGCATACTATTCGGATTATCGCTACCAAAGGCGGCCGTCCGAGAGCATGAGCCTCGGCCGCAACTTCCGCATCAAAGAGCGCGCCACGCTCCAGATCCGTGCCGAATTCACAAATATTTTCAACCGGACCGAGCCCGCCAATCCAGTCTCGAACAATGCGCTGGCCACTCAGACTTATACCACTGCCGGCCAAACGCAGGCGGGCTTCGGCTACATCAATACGGGCACTGTATTCAGCCCGGCTCGCCAGGGTACGCTCGTGGCGCGTTTTACGTTCTGACGGAGCACAAGCGCCGTGGCGCCCCATATGAACATGCCCGGCACCAGCCCCAGTTCCAGAATCAGCATCAGTACCCAGAACGGGTCCGCGATGCCGAGGAAGTGGCGCGCCACGAACCGCTCCCCCGCGCGAAATGGATAGCGGATCAGTTCCGTTTCGCTGAACACCGCGCTCATGCCGAAGCCCAGCAGAATCGTGGCCAGCACGGCGTTAATGCAAAGCCCCGAAAAGCAGGTAGCCGATGACGCACAACGCGATCTCGCCATTGCGCGACCGCGTCTTCGCCCACATCAGCTTGTAGCGCAGCGGGACGAGATCCCCAATTTCTTTCCAGTTCACGGAGCGCGCTCCTCGAGCGCAGCTTTCATCGCGGCCAGCCGTTCCACCAACGGCTTGTACTCCATGGCGTAACGCTTCGCGCGGACCTTCAATCCGAAGCCGAATGCGGCGAAGGGCAAGACGGTGACGGCGGTATGGAAAGCAATACTGGAGCCCAGGGTTTGGTTAGCCCATGGGCCAGCGAATATCAGGTTGGCGCCCGCCGCAATCATCGCGATGGCCATCCATCCGGCCCGCTGGAAGGGCGCATTGGCATCGCGCAGCCGTTCCAGCGTGGCGTCGAGGAACTCCGCTGAAGGACGCGCGAAATCCAGCCGCGCGATGGCCGACTGGATTCGCCAGTCGGTGGCAACCGCGGTAAGCAGTCCCGCCAGGAAGAGCCCGAGGCCCAATACCATGAGCATTGAAAGACCCAGCCGCGACAACAGGAACCAGGCCAGCCCGGCGATTACCATCAGCTTGATCCCGTTGATGACGTATTGCCGGCGCCGGAAGCGCCGCAGCGCCGCGGCCATGCCGCGCGATTCCACCGCCATGGCCGGCGGCTCAGGCTGCAGTTCGCTCTGCCACAGTTCCTGGAGCTGTTCAAACCGCATCATTGCTGACCTCCGTCATGAGCTGTTCCAACGCCTGCTTGATCCGCGAGATTTTGACGCCCACGTAGTTTACGGTGATGCCGGTGACATCGGCGATTTCCTTATAATTGAGACCTTCGAGCAGCAGCGACACGATCAGACGGTCCTGATCGCCCAATTGGGCGATGGCGCGATGCAGTGCCTCCAGCTGCTGCTGCCGCTCCAGGTCCCGATGCGTGGAGACGCGGTGGTCCGGCATGTCGGGCAGTTCCTCCGACGGCCTTCGCCGCCGGCGATGGATCAGCGCCGTGTTGACAGCAATGCGGTACACCCACGTGCTCAGGTTGGCCTCGCCGCGAAAGCTGGGCAGGCTTTTCCAGACGTTGGTCATGATCTCCTGAAACAAGTCGTCCACTTCGCTCGCGGAGCTCAGGTACGAATAGCAGAGGCGGCGGACCCCTGCCCGGCTCTGCTCGAACAGTCGAACAAACAGGCGTTCGCGTTCTCGGTACGTCATTGCGCCAAAACAGTTAGACGCGCCGCCGGGAGATTTCTTACAGGGCGGCGGGAGTTCTCTTTCCCGATCGTTACAATCGGCGAATCCCACGCGGCGCCCGGCACGCTGAGTGAGCCCTGACGCCGAGGCTGTTATCTCGCCCGCGCGGCTCCGGTGCAGGTTGCCGCGGGCCCCTTCAGCAGCCGCACCACGATTCGGACTTACCATACACCAGAAACTTTCCTGTTGCTTTCCAAAAGGAGCTGTGTCATTCTTATTTTGGAATCCAACAGGAGACGCACAATCAATGGGCGAAAAATCCGACGTTTGGCAGGGGACTCTGGCGCTGATGGTCCTCAAGACTCTCGATACGATGGGCCCGCAGCACGGGTACGGTATCGCTCGCCGCATCGAGCAGGTGAGTGAAGACCTGCTCGCCGTGAATCAGGGAACGCTCTATCCGGTGCTCATCAAGCTCGAGCAGGAAGGCTCCATCACGTCCGAATGGGGCACTTCCGACAACAATCGCCGTGCGAAATTCTACACGCTGACGAAGGCCGGCCGCAAACAACTACAGGCCGAATCGAAACACTGGCGCCAGACCACGGAAATCATCGAACGTTTCTTTACGCCTGAAAAGGCCTGAAACATGACGCGCGAAAAGGCCTGAACATGCGACCGTTCCGCTCATTCTTGAGCCGGCTCAAGGAGCCTCTTCTCGCTGGACCGCGCGATGCCGACCTACTCCGTGAGCTGACGACCCATTTTGAGATGCTCACCGACGACAACCGGCGCGCCGGTATGTCCCCTGAAGACGCACGCCGTCAGGCCCGCATCGCCCTCGGCGGCGTGGACTCATTGACGGAGAACTGCCGCGATGCGCGCGCCGTCCGCTGGCTCACGGAGTTCATACGCGATCTCCGCCACGCCCTGCGAGCACTTCGTCATAAGCCCGGTTTCGCCGTGGTCGCGATCCTGACGCTGGCGCTTGGCATCGGCGCGACGGCCGTCATGTTCACTGTGATCGACGGTGTCCTGCTGAAGCCGCTTCCCTACCCCGAGCCCGACCGCCTCGTCACCGTCAACGAATGGACCGACAAAGCGAGCGCCTTCGGCAACCTCTGGGCATTCACTTATCCGAATTTCGTCGATTGCCGCCGTGACAGCCATGCCCTGCTGATAGCCGGTTCCTCTTATAAAGGAGGAACCCTCGGCGCAACACAGAAAGCCGCCGCGGAACACGTGGACGGATTCGCGATCTCCTCCGAGCTCTTCCCGGTGCTCGGCATTTCCGTCGCGGCCGGACGCGCCTTTACTCCATCCGACGACCGCGTCGGCGCGTCGCCGGTCATGATCATCAGTCACGAGCTCTGGCAGCGGCGCTTCGCTGGCAGGCGCGACGCCATCGGCCAGACGATTACCTTCGACGGCCATCCGTGGACGATCGCCGGTATTGCCCCCGCGCGTTTCCGCCTCTCGCAGGAAGCGGACGTCTATGTCCCACTCGGCCAGAGCACCGAGCCCGTCATGCAGAGCCGGTTCGTCCCTACGGTGCGAGCCATAGCGCGCCTGCGGCCCGGTTACACACTCGAACAGGCTCGCAAAGAACTCGACCTTATCGGTCACCGGCTCGCCAGCCAATACCCCCAGTCCAACACCGGCCGCACCATGGTGGCCGCGCCCATGCGCGTGGATGTCAGCGCCGTGCAGTCCACACTCTGGCTGCTGTTGGGGGCCGTCACCCTCGTTCTGCTCATCGCCTGCGTCAACATCGCGAGCCTGCTTCTGGCGCGCGCCGTCTCGCGCGAACGCGAGATCTCGATGCGCGCGGCAATTGGCGCCAGCCGCATCCGCCTCGCACGCCAATGTCTCACCGAAAGCGTGGTGCTCGCCACCGCCGGCGGCATTCTGGGGCTGCTGCTCGCAATCGCGAGTCTCCGGCCGTTCCTGCTCTTCTGGCCCGGCACTCTGCCGCGTGCCGGGAGCATTCACATCGACTGGCGCGTGCTTCTCTTCGCACTCGCCGCGTCGCTCTGCAGCGGAATCCTCTTCGGATTGGCGCCCGCGCTGCGCGCCCCGATCGTTTCGCTGGAACACTCGCTGCGCGGCGCTCGCTCGGTGAGCGGGGCATCGCGCCGCCTGCACACGGTATTTGTCGTTGCCGAAATCGCGCTGGCGCTTGTGCTCCTGATCTCGTCCGGAATGCTCGGGCGCACTCTTGTGCAACTGGCGTCTCTCGATCCTGGCGTCGACCTCCACAATGTGCTGGTGACCCGCGCCGCCCTTTCGCCGGCGACGCTCGCCAACCCCGCCGGGACCCGCACCGCGTGGAAGGATCTGCTCGAGCGTGCCGCGCGGGTGCCAGGCGTTCAGGCGGTCGCGATGGTCGACACGGTGCCGATGCGCGAAGGTAACAACGAGCTCCCCTGGTCCACCACTACTGCCCTCCCGCCGCCGGATAAGCAACCGCTCGCCATCGCCACCAGCGTGACGCCACAGTATCTCGACGTGATGGGGATTCGGCTGCGCGCCGGCCGCTTCTTCAACGAACATGATCGCCTGGACGGTGAACTGGTCGCGGTGATTGACGATGTTTTCGCCCGGAAGGCTTTTCAGACGCGTATTCCTGCCGATGCTGTCGGCCGTCAGCTCTGGTTCCCGGACATTGGCCCGAACCCGGTCCGAGTCGTCGGCGTAGTTGGTCATGTGCGTCATTGGGGCTTGGCGGGTGATGACCAGGCGGCTGTTCGTGCGCAGTTCTACTATCCGTTCTCGCAGGTGCCTGATGTGTTGGTGCATCGCTGGTCCGACCTGATGTCCGTCGCGGTCCGCACGCGTGTCGAGCCGATGAGCCTGTTGCCCGCGCTGCGGCGCGCGGCCGCGGGCGCGGGGTCCGATCAGGTGCTGTATGAGGAGCGCACGATGGAAGGGCTGGCCAGCCGCGACCTCGCGCGGCAGCGTTTCCTGCTGCTTCTTTTCGGAATTTTCGCGGGGCTCGCGCTTCTGCTCGCCTGCATTGGCGTGTACGGCGTGCTCGCGTATCTCGCCAGCCAGCGGATATCGGAAGTCGGCGTACGCATGGCGCTCGGCGCCACCTCCGGCGACGTGCTCGGGCTGGTGCTGCGTCAAAGCGCGGGCATGATCCTGGGCGGTGTGATCGCCGGTCTCGTGGGCGCGTTCGCGGCAGGGCGTTTGCTCGAACGCTTCGTCAGTGGAATGCGAGCGGTGGATGCGGGCACCGTGGCCGCGATGGTGGCGGTTCTCGTCGCGGCAGCGCTGCTGGCAAGTTTTCTGCCGGCGCGGCGGGCCAGCCGGATCGAGCCCATGAGCGCGCTGCGCCAGGAGTAATCGTGAAGTCACTGCGTTCATTCTTCGCTCGTCTCCACGCGCCCCTGCTCGCCGGGCAACACGACCGCGACCTGGCGCGCGAGCTCGAGTCGCATATCGAGATGCTGGTCGAGGACAACCTCCGCGCGGGCATGTCCTCTGAGGAAGCCCGCCGCCAGGCGCGCCTCGTTCTCGGCGGCGCGGAATCGCTGCGGGAATCCTGCCGCGACCGCCGCGAGTTTCCGTTCCTGCGCTCGCTCTTACAGGACGTCCGCTACGCCCTGCGCCTCATGCGGCGTTCCCCGGTCTTCACCGCCGTCGCACTGCTCACGCTCGCAATCGGCATCGGCGCCACCACTGCCATCTTCACTCTGGTTGACGCCGTCCTGCTGAAGTCGCTCCCGGTGCGCGACCCAGCCAGTCTGGTCGTGCTCGGCGATGGCAGGGGCACGGGCGTCGGCAGCCCGGCGATCGGCGAATCGTTTAACCTTTTCTCTTTCGAGCTCTTTCAACACCTGCGAGCCAGCAACCTGTTCGAAGATCTCTGCGCCATACAGAGCGCAACTTCGCAGGTGGCTATTCGCCGCGCTGGGACGTCCGCCGGGCCGCCGGTCCAGGTGAAGCTCGTTTCCGGCAATTACTTCTCGTTGCTCGGTGTCAATGCCGCGCTTGGCCGCACACTGACGCCTGCTGATGACACGCCGTCCGCCGTTCCGGTCGCCGTGCTGAGCCACCATTACTGGACGGATGATCTCGACAGCGACCCGTCTGTGATCGGTTCGGTGATTCAAATCAATCGTGTCGCGGCGCAAGTGATCGGCGTCGCCCCGCCCGGCTTCTTCGGCGAGACACTGACAGCCGATCCGCCGGCCGTCTGGCTGCCTCTCCAGGCCAACCGCCTCCTGGACCCGGAACGGGTTCTGCTCGACCAGCCGGACTCGCACTGGCTCTACCCGGTCGGCCGTCTGCGTCCCGGTATATCTCAGGCCGCTGCGCAAACGCGACTGACGGCAGCGCTGCAGACATGGCTGCTCTCGAGTCGCGGGGAAACCATGACGGCCCGGATCCGCACCGCGATCGGGCAGAGTTCCATCCGGCTCACCCCGGGCGGCAGCGGTATCACGCACATGCAGAGCTACTACTCGTCGAGCCTTCGATTGCTGCTCGGCATCTCGGCGGTGGTCCTGCTGATCGTATGCGCCAACCTCGCCAATCTGCTGCTCGCTCGCGGCACGGCTCGTCGCGGAGAAAACGCCGTGCGCGCCGCATTGGGTGCTACGCCACGGCGGCTTATCCGGCAGGCGCTCACCGAGAGTCTGGCGCTCGCTCTTACCGGAGGCGCGCTCGGACTCCTGATCGCCTCTGCCGCAACGAAGGTTCTTCTTGCCGTGGCGTTCCGTGGCCAGGGCTACGTCCCGATTGAAACCACGCCGGACGCGCGCGTGCTCGCCTTCACCCTGATCCTCTCCTGCGCGGCGGCCGCTGCCTTCGGATTGCTCCCTGCGCTGCGAAGTGCCAACACCGGACTCTTCAGTCGCATCAAATCACCGGCGCTTTCTCCCGGCGGCTTCGGGCTCGGCAATGCGCTCATCGTCGCCCAAGTCGCTCTCTCTGTCGTGGTGCTTGCCACTGCCGGCTCATTTGCCCGCAGCCTCGCGAAAATGAACAGCCAGCATTTCGGATTCGATCGCGAGCAGGTCCTTGTAGCGGATGTGGACCCGGCGCGCGCCGGCTATGATTACAACCGGCTCGCCGGACTCTATCAGCGGTTGGATACGCGCTTGCGTGCGATACCCGGGGTTGAAAACGTAAGCTGGTCGCGCTACAGTCCCTTCAATCGCTGCTGCTGGGGCGAGGACATCGCCATTGACGGCTACATCCCACCTGAGGACGAGGATCGCGACGCGCTGCTCAACCGCGTTTCCGGCCGCTACTTCGAAACAGTCGGCACCCGCGTGCTCGCCGGACGCGCCATCGACGCGCGCGATACCGCTACCTCACAGCCTGTTGCGGTCGTGACCCAGGCCTTCGCCCGTCATTTCTTCCCGCATGAGAGTCCGCTCGGAAAGCGCATCGGTGTCGGCGATGAGATGAAAGGCCGCGGGAACATTTCCATCGTCGGAGTCGTCGAAGATGCAAAGTACGCCGACGTTGGTACGGCAGCGCCGCCGATGGTCTTTCTTCCCTTTTTTCAGAAAGCGCTGATCGCTCCCGCCGATAGGACGGAGGAGAAGGAGCATAATTTCATTCGCACCATCGAGATTCGTTCGCGCGGGAATGCCGCCCTGCTCGGAAATGAAATCCGGCGCGCACTTGCGGAGATCGACCCCGACATGCCGATCGTCGAGATGAATACGATCGGCCGCGATGTCGATCTGATGCTGAATCAGCAGAACGTCATCTCCGCGCTGGCCGGCTTCTTCGGTGTGCTCGCGCTGACGCTCACGGCCGTCGGACTCTACGGACTGATGTCATGGCTCGTCGAGCGCCGCACTGGCGAGATCGGCATGCGTGCCGCGCTGGGCGCCCGCCGCGGCGAAATCGCCACTATGATCCTGAGAAACACTCTGGCTCGGTGCGCTGTCGGAGTCGCTATCGGAGTGCCAGCCGCGTTCGCCGCCGTCCGGCTCATCCGCAGTCAGCTTTTCGAAATCAGCCCGTCCGATCCGTGGAACGCACTCGGTCCGGCCCTCGTTGTGATTATTGCGAGCGCGGCCGCGGGATATCTTCCGGCGGCGCGGGCCTCGCGCATCGAGCCGATGAAGGCTCTGAAGTATGAGTAAACGGTAACCATTTTATGGACATCCAACGCAAAGGCGTCGCCCGCAGCAAAATGATCCGCCGAGTCACCTGGCTTACCCTCACCGTCGCGGTTCTCGCCGTCGCCGGCTGGCGCATCAACCAGCTCAAACCCGCCTCCCCCACCGTCGAGCGCGCCACGGTCCTCATCGACACCGTCAAGCGCGGGCCCATGGTCATAGACGTCCACGGGCTCGGCACTCTCGTCCCCGAGGACATCCTCTGGATACAGGCCGAGTTCGACAGCCAGGTAAGCAAGATCATGACCCAATCGGGCGACGAGGTGACGCCGGATGCCATCCTGCTCGTCCTTACCAATCCGCAGATGGAAGCCGACGCCAACGATTACGAATGGCAAGCCAAACAGGCCGAGGCCAACTACGCCGATCTCAAAGTTCGCCTCCAGAGCCAGACTTTCGACGAGCAATCGCTGGTCTCTACCGCGCAAGGCGATTTGAAGCAGGCGCAAATCACAAAAGATATGGAGGAAAACCTCCTCGCCTCGCATCTCGAATCGCAGCTCAACGCGAAGCTCGCCGTCGCCAAATGGGAGCAGGCCGACAGCCGCTTCCAGATGGAAAAGCAAAAACTCGACATCATGAAGCAGTCGGTCGACGCGCAGCTCGAGGCGCAGAAAGTGCAGATCGAAAAGCTCCGCGCCACCTGGCAGCTCAAAAAGAAACAGGTCGACGATCTCACGATCCGCGCCGGCATCAAAGGACGCATGCAGGAGATGACTCTGCAGGTCGGCCAGCGCGTCAAGCCCGGCGACGTTCTCGCCAAAGTCGCTCAGCCATGGAAACTCATGGCGCGCCTGCAGATTTCCGAAACGCAGGCGAAGGACATTCTGCTCGGACAGAAGGCCACCATCGACACACGCAATGGCATCGTGGCCGGCCACGTCGTGCGCATCGATGCATCGATCGTCAACGGCACCCGCACGGTCGATTGCAAGCTCGATGGACCGCTCCCCGCGGGCGCCGTCCCCGATCTCAGCGTCGACGGCACCGTCGAAATCGATAACGCAGCCAATGTTGTCTACATGCAGCGCCCCGTGTCTGGTCAGCCGGATAGCTCCATCAGTCTGTTCAAACTCGACCCGGGCGGCCGCGAAGCCACGCGCGTCAACATCCGCCTCGGACGTCTGTCCGTTAACACCGCGGAGATCCGCGACGGTCTGCAGCCCGGCGATCAGGTGATCCTCTCGGATACCCCTGGTCAGGAGCAGGCGCAACACATACGTCTCAATTAGGAGAATTCATGTCCCAACCGCTGATTCACATGGAAGCCGTCAAGAAAGTCTTCATCACCGATGAAGTCGAGACGCATGCCCTCGAAGGCATCGATCTCGAAATTCAGCGCGGCGAGTACATTTCGATCTCCGGGCCTTCCGGATGCGGAAAGTCCACACTCCTCGCCATTCTGGGGCTGCTCGATTCGCCGACCGGCGGCTCTTACGTCCTGAACGGCCGTCCTGTCGAGGACCTGAAAGCCGGCGACCGCGCCCGCATCCGCAACCGCGAGATCGGCTTCGTCTTCCAGGCCTTCAATCTGATCGGCGATCTCACGGTGTATGAGAACGTCGAGCTGCCGCTCACCTATCGCGGCATGGGCGGGCCCGAGCGCAAGCGCCGCACGCAGGAAGCTCTCGAGCGCGTTGGCATGGCGCATCGCATGAAGCACTACCCCGCGCAGCTCTCTGGCGGTCAACAGCAGCGCGTCGCCGTCGCCCGCGCGCTGGCGGGTGATCCTTCCATCCTGCTTGCCGACGAGCCGACAGGTAACCTCGATTCCGCCAATGGCGAAGCCGTGATGGACCTCCTCACCGAGCTCCACAAGGGCGGCGCTACGATCTGCATGGTCACCCACGACCCACGCTACGCGCGGTATGCAGACCGCTCGATCGATCTCTTCGACGGACGCATCGCGAGTCAGCAAAGCCGCGCTACTTCGGCGCCGCCTGCCTGAGCACGAGCGGGGTGCTCATACCGCGCCGCCCGCCAGCCGAACGTTCCATTGTCCGCGGTTCCGTCGGAAGGCGAGGGCCCGCAATTCCGCTGCGGCACCAACTACCGTCTACTGCCAGAGATGATGGTCAGCTCGGCAATCGTTTCCATTCAGTTTTCCGAGGGTTTCTCCGCCCCGTCGATTACCAAAACTTCGACCGGCCCCCTCTGTGACTCAAGCCTGAGGCCGAGTTGCTCCTGCACTGCGGTAAAGATCGAGGGCTGCGAGCCATCTGCTGGTGGTGGTTCAGTTGGCGCGAGGAACGCCTGACCCTCGTACGGTGTCCACCGAAGTGCGATGTCATAGGTCCCCTTGAGTCCAGTCCTGTCCACGACAGTTCGGCCGATGAATTTAGAGAGATTCGCGGCGAAATGGGACATCCCCACCTTTGCGCCCAACATTTGGTTGGAAGAATTGTTAAAACCCCCGCAGGGCCGGGACGGTGATTGACCGGGCAGCGTGGGCGGCGGCGGAATTCCGGCGGTCGGATCGAAGCAGCCTTCGCGCGAAGCTTCGAGCTTCGGTCCATTCTTCGCCACCAGCAGCGCATAGATCGGCATTTCCTTCGTTTCCCGATGAATGCTGAGCTGGAATCGGTCCGCGAGCAGTGCCTGCAGCATCTTCATGACCTGAAGGCCGGTTTGTTCCTGGCTGCCGGGCTCGATCTGCCCTTTCGCTTCGATATCGTATCTTGCGGAGTCCAGCCATGCGGGACCGCCTGATAGTTGAAAGTCTCGCACCTGGTACGCCTCTCTGATCATCGATCTGAGCGTAGCGTTGACCGCCCTGAGCCCGCCCCCGGGAACGACGCGGATACCCAAAAAATTTGCGCCCGAGTTGTTCGGCTTGATAGCCGCCACATCAAATCGACGGGGGGTGACTGCCGGCGACTGAGCATGGATTGCGGGCGCATTTCCAACACCGATAAGGAGAGGGCCAGTCAGGGCCGCGACTCCGGCACTCGCGAGCAGAAACTTGTTCGCGCGATTCAATCTTTGGCCGATTCGATTGGCCATGATGGCCCGAATCCTTCGCTTGATATTGGCGCCTGTTACGCCCGACACGCACACCAGCGGCGACTCCACGCAGAGCTTGCAGACTGTGAGTATCCCTTCGGCGTAAATCCGGGGTTCGCCGATGGTACTCAGGACTTCTTCATCGCAGGCCCGTTCACGTTCTGCCACCAGACGTGCACCGATCCACCAGACCAGAGGATAGAACCAAAAAATGGCTTCGCCGATCATGTGAATCGAAGCGAAGAGGTTGTCGCGCCGGCGAACATGGCACAATTCATGTGCCACCACTGCCTCCAGTTGCAGCGGCGTCAGACTTTCCACTAACCCCGCGGGCAGGAGCAGGATGGGCCGCAGGATCCCGACCACGCCTGGTTCAAGCAGCCCCGGCGAACAGCGAATCTCGATCTCTGCCGGAACTCGGAGAGCGGGAATCCGGATCGGAACACCGGAACGGACTGCGGCGCGGATCCGCTGCCAGTTCCGCAGACGCGTCAGGGCAATCGCGGCGAATCCACAGACCCACACCGCGGCGATGGTAATGAGGAGCCAACCGGTGTCGCTTCGCGCGGCGGTTATGAATGGCGCGGTGTCGGGAAAAGGCTGGACGATCTGTATGGCGGTGAACGGAAGAGGGCGCGCCGATATTTTTTCGGCGACGTGCTCCCAGCGCAGATGGCTGCCGAGATTCATCAGGAGCGAGAACGGAACAAAAAATTTGAACGATGCGCTGAACCACAGCCAAAAGCGAACCTGCGCGCGGTTTTTGCGCAGAGCGACGGTCAGCAGTCCGGCCACCACAGCGAATAGTGTTGACTGCCAGAGATGGTTGGTCATTGGGGCTCACTCTCTCTTTTTGCCTTTTCCTTCTTCCGGTGGTCCAGCCTGCGGATCGTGTCTTCCAGTTCGCGCACGTCCTCGAGCGTGAGTTTTCCCGCCTCGGCGAGTTGCGCCATCATGGGCTGAGGACGCCCTCCGAAGAAACCCAGAATTTCGTCGAGCAACCGGTTTCGTGTCACGTCGCGGGGCAAGATTGGCTCGAAAATATCGGCGTTGCCTATTTTGCGGACACGGCGCACGGCTTTCTTTCCTTCCAACCGGTATACGGTGGTCTGAATGGTTGTGTAGGCTGGACGAGGTTTTGGGAATGCTTCCTGAATTTCGCGGATAGCGGCTTTTCCGTGCGACCAGAGGGCTTCAAGGATATGCAGTTCGAGTTTGCTGAGTTTCGGTTGAGCCATATGATGTCTACTACGTTTTATCTTATTCTACTATTATGTAGTAATAAGTCAAGAGGCAAACTTTCCAGCCTGTTTTATTTCGCCCGCGAGCGCCGCTCAGGATAACTCGACAAGCCAGGCTGGGCGGGTCAGCCGCAATATGTCGCCCACCTTTACCGATCCCGGCCCAGGGTTTACCCATGAGCCGGAAATCGACGCCAGCGGAATTCGTTCACCTCTACCGTCAGGCCTTTCTGGAATACGAGACCCATGCGCTTCGGAACAAGCGTCCGCTCGACGATCCCACACCCGAAGACGCGCTCATGGTGGCGAGGGCCTGGCGGAACGGTTCGAGCAGGCCTGCCGTGCCGCTCTCTAAGATTCAAGGCGACGTCCTCCGGCTCCCCGCCGCGCATCGCGACCCGGAGCGCTACATCGCAGGATCCACTGAATCGGAAAGCAGCCGATATCGCTGCGTCGTCACTGGACTATCCTCCACCAACGTTTGCGCCGCCGCAAACGTCTAAGCTTCAAATGCGCCTCGCCATCCTCTGCCTGACCGTCTGGGCCGCGCAGGCTTCCGCCCAGCAATTCGAAGTAGCGTCGATCAAAACAGTGAACACCGACAGCAGCTCCTCAGGCATAAGAACCGGGCATGGGCGCCTCGACGCCAGCAACGTCACCCTGCAGCGCTGTATCATCGGCGCCTGGGGCGTCGGCCCAAGCCAGGTCGTCGGCGGACCCGCGTGGCTCACCACCGATCGCTTCGATATCTCCGCCAAAGCCGCCGAGCCCACCAACGATGACGCGGTGTTGAACCTGATGCTGCGCCGCCTGCTCGCCGATCGCTTTCAACTCGCGCTCCACACCGAAACACGCACCATGCAGGCATACATACTCGAAGTCGCGAAGGGCGGACCCAACCCGGTGAATCTGAAGAAGACGGCGGCACCCACGCCCGTGGGCGCCTCCACAACCACTAACGGCACCAATACCCAAACTTCGATCGAAGCCCGGCAGACTTCGATGGACCTCTTCGCTAAAGTCCTCGCCCGTGAGTTGCGCCTGCCGGTTGTCGACCGCACGGGGCTAGCCGGTGACTTCGATTTCACGCTCTCTTGGACACCCGATCGCATCCGCGCCACAGCGCCGGCGGACTCTGATTTGCCGACCATTTTCACCGCTGTTCAGGACCAGCTTGGACTTCACCTGCGCGCGGAGAAGACGCCGATTGAGGTTCTGGTGATCGACCGGGCCGAAAAGCCGTCGGGAAACTAGGGCGCGGGTTGGGTACCCGCCGCTGTAAAGTAACCAAAGGAGACCACCGAAATGGCGAGATTTGTTCTGGTGCACGGCGCGTTCACGGGCGCCTGGGTGTGGGGTCCACTGGCGGAGCGCCTGCGCGCGGCCGGCCATTCGGCGGAAGCCTTCGATCTGCCGGGTCTGGGCGACGACCGCACCCCGGCGAGCGAGGTGACGCTCGATTCCTGCGCCGCGCGCCTTTGTGACGTGCTGGCCGCGAATGCCGAGCCCGCAATTGTGGTGGGTAACAGCATGGGCGGCATCGTCGCGACGCAGGGGGCAGCGCGCTCTCCCGAGCGCGTCGCGGCGCTTGTCTACGCGACTGCGTTCATCCCGCAGGACGGGCAAAGCCTTCTCGATCTGGCGAATTCTCCGGAAGGCGCGGGCGATCAGGTGCAAGCGAACATCACCGTTGAGGGCGAGCCTCCGGTTGCGACGATGCCGGACGCGGCTTCGCGCCCGGCGCTGTATGGTTCGTGTACCGAAGATGTCGCGGCGTGGGCCATTGCGGGGCAGCGTCCGCAACCGGTCGCGCCGTTCGCGACACCTGTGTCGATCCCCGCCGGGGCGCTTGACCGCATCCCGCGGTATTACGTGGTGTGCACTCAGGACCAGGCGATCATGCCGAGGCTGCAGCGACACATGATCGCGCGGAATCCGTGCGCCGGCGTGGTGGAACTGGACACCGATCACACGCCGCATCTATCGATGCCGGAGGAACTGGCGAAGGCGCTCGATGGATTCTCGCGCGGCTACGGTAACGCGAACGCGGCGACGTAATAGTCGGCATTGACGACCACATACTGCTTCCCGTTCTTCCCCATATACGTGACCGGATTGGCTTCCGCCGGCGCCATCAGCTTCGTTTCCCACAGCAGCTTGCCGGTCTTCGAGTCGAAGACGTGGAAGCGCTGATCGTACGTCGCGCCGATGAAAAGCACGCCGCCCGCCGTCGCTACGGAACCTCCTTTGTTGAACGAGCCGGTGTTCATCACGCCCTTTGCTTCGAGCTCGTCCACACGGCCGAACGGAATTCTCCAGGCTACATCGCCCGTATTGATGTTGACGGCGCTCAGCTCACCCCATGGCGGCGCTTCACACGGCCATCCTGTATTCGGATTGGCGAAGGCGCTGACCCGCCGGCCGTTGAGCATGATCGGAGTGCGCGCGAACATGTTGGGGTCGATGTCCTGGCCGAGTCCATCTCGCCCCGGACCGCCGCCACCGCGCCCCGCCGGCTTGTCCATTCTGCCGATCGCCCCATCGTTCTTGACGTTCTGAAAAATGAAGCCGAGCTTCGGATCGACGGTGATTCCGCCCCAGTTGCCGCCGCCATCCGCACCGGGAAACACGACGGTGGGCTTCATACCCATCGGAGTATACGGCCCGTCATTGTGTGCGCCGCCTTCGGCGTCCCACAGGTCTTCGCAGAATTTCTGTTGTTCGGGTGTGACCTTCGCAAGCTCGTCGCGCGTGATGCTCATGCGCGTCAGCGGCGGCGTCCTGGTTGGAAACGGCTGCGTGCGTGCGTACCATTCGCCGGGCACATCGCCTTTCGGCACCGGGCGTTCCTCAATCGGCAGAATCGCTTTTCCGGTGCGCCGATCGAGCTCAAACACCAAACCCGTCTTACCGACCTCAATCACAGCGGGAATTGTTTTGCCGTTCACCGTCACGTCGGTGAGCAGCGGCGATCCCGGTTCGTCGTAGTCCCAGATGTCGTGGTGGGTCGTTTGGAAGTACCACTTCAGCTTGCCGGTCTCGGCGTCGAGCGCGACGAGCGTGTTGCCGAAGAGATTGTTACCAGGCCGATCGCCGCCGGAAAGATCGGTGGCCGGCGAGTCGAAGCAGAGGAAGACCGTGCCGGTCTTTGTATCGACCGATCCCGTCGTCCACGCATTGGCGCCCGACCGTTCCTTCCAGCCGTCATTCAGCCATGTGTCATGCCCGAGCTCGCCGGGCTTTGGGACAGAGTGGAACGTCCAGAGCAGCTTGCCCGTGCGGGTGTCCCATCCGCGTGCGTCGCCGGGAGGTCCAAGGCTGGGCGCGTCCTGCGTATGGGAGCCGGTGATGACGACGTTTTTGTAAATCATCGGCGCGCTCGACAGGCCATAGTGAGAGCGCGGATATTTTGCAGGGTCTTTCATGCCGGCTTTGAGATCGATTTCGCCATGCGTGCCGAAAGAGTCGATGATCTTGCCCGTTTTGGCGTCGACGGCGACAAGGAATCCGTCGAACGTGCCGAAGATGATTCGCGCCGGATTCTCTTTGTCGCCGGGCCAGTACGCGACGCCGCGCGGCGGCCGCCCGTCGTGATTGTATTTGTAGATCCAGACCGGCTTGCCGGTTTCGGCATCGAGCGCCGCAAGGCTGTTGAAAGAGGTGAGCACGTAGAGCACACCATTGACGACCAGCGGCGTGGTCTCGTTCTGACGGTTCGACTTTACCGATGGATCGGGGCGCGTGTCGAATGTCCATGCCGGCGCGAGCTTCGATGCGTTGGCGGTGTTGATCTGTTTGAGCGTGGAGTAGCGCGTGTTCCCGGGGTCGCCGCCGTAAGAAGACCAATCCGTCTGCTCGCCGAACGCCGCCGAAACGAGCAGGAAACACAGTGAAATCGATATCCGGATCATAGAAGCCAGTGAGCTTATCACGGACCGGCGTCTGGATTTCTACATTCCGATCACCGCGCTGGCAGGTTTGGTGGGACAGGCGGTTTCGCCTGGTGTGTCGAGTAGTGATGTGCATTCAGGGGGTGGAAGTCCCCTATGGACTCTTAATGACCGGAACCATCCATCTAAGCAAGGGTGTCCGCCGCGAGGCGGGATCTGAAGAAAGCGATGACGAAATCTCAGGAGCGACGTACAGGAAACAGTCGTGCAGTTCCGCGGCTGCCCTTTCCTGCGGATCTTTCATTCCTCCTTCCGCGCCGGCTTGTCACGGCGCACTTGCCGTTCATCGGCGGCCAGCCAGGCTTTTCCACCGCCCCCTATAATCGAACTATCCACCCCAAAGGAACCCTATAAGTGACCGGCAACGATATCCGTCAGCGCTTCCTCGACTTCTTCCATGCCCGCGGCCACCGCATCGTGCGGTCGAGTCCCCTGCTGCCCGCCAACGACCCCACGCTCCTCTTCACCAACGCCGGCATGAACCAGTTCAAGGAAGTCTTTCAGGGGCTCGAAACCCGCGACTACACTCGCGCCGCGTCCTCTCAGAAGTGCGTCCGCGCCGGTGGCAAGCACAACGATCTCGAAAACGTCGGCTACACCCGCCGCCACCTTACTTTTTTTGAAATGCTCGGCAACTTCTCCTTCGGCGACTACTTCAAAGCCGAAGCCATCGAGTTCGCCTGGGACCTGATTATCAAAGACTTCGGCCTCCCCAAAGAGCGCCTCTACATCACCGTCTTTCGCGAGGACGACGAAGCCGAGCGCCTCTGGCAGTCTGTCGCCGGCGTTCCCAAAGACCGCATCTTCCGCCTCGACGAGAAATACAACTTCTGGCAGATGGGCGACACCGGACCCTGCGGCCCCTGCTCGGAAATCTTTTACGATTTCGGGCCCGCGTCCGCCGAGCCGGGCCGGGAGCATGAACAGTTTCCCGATGACGGCGGCGGACGCTTCACCGAGATATGGAACCTCGTCTTCATGCAGTTCAACCGCGATGCGTCGGGAGTCATGACTCCTCTGCCTCGCCCTTCGATCGATACGGGCATGGGCCTCGATCGGTGCGCGGCGGTCATGCAGGGCAAGCTGTCGGTCTTCGATACCGATCTCCTCCTCCCGATCATCGAACGCGCCGGGGAACTCTGCGGCGTCCAGTATGGATCGGACGCGAAAACGGACACTGCCCTGCGCATCAACGCCGACCACGCCCGCACCACAGCTTTCCTGATTAACGATGGCGTGCTTCCTTCGAACGACGGACGCGGCTATGTGCTCCGCAAGATCATGCGCCGGGCGATGAGAAATGCGCGGCTTATCGGCCAGCAGGACCCTTATCTCTACGAGCTGACCGGCTTCGTAGCCGAGCACATGCGCACGGGCTATCCCGAAATGATGGAATCGGTCCAGCGGGTCGCGCGGGTCGTCAAGGATGAAGAGCACCGCTACGCCACCACCTTCCTTGTCGCCGAGAAGGTCTTCAGCGACGAGATCTCGAAGCTCTCGAACGGCACCGTGCCCGGGGCCGTCTCCTTTAAGCTCTACGACACTTTCGGACTCGCTCTCGACGAACAGGAGGACATGGCCCGCGAGCGTGGTGTCGTGATTGATCGCGAAGGCTTCGACGCGGAAATGCGCGGGCAGCGCGAGCGCGCGCGAGCGAGCTGGAAAGGCGGCGAGAAGGGGCAAATCGCTCCTGCCTATCAACAGCTTCTCGAAAAGGGACGCACTCACTTCCTCGGCTATGACCGTTTCGATGCCGTTTCCACCGTGAAGGGACTGCTCGAAAACCAGCAACTCGTCGATGAGCTTTCGCCGGGCGTTGCAGGTGAGCTCGTCCTCGACAAGACGCCGTTTTACGCCGAGACTGGCGGACAGGTCGGCGATCGCGGACAACTCTACAACGCTCACACCGGTGAAGTCGTCGCCGTCGTCGAAGACACGCGCCCCGCGGTGCCGGGTTTGACGGTACATAAGATTCGCGCCGTCGCTGCCCTTCGGATCGGCGACGAGCTGCGCGCCGAAGTCGGCGTACCCGAGCGCTGGGCCACGATGCGCAATCACACCGCGACGCATCTCCTCCACGCGGCGCTGCGTACTGTCTTGGGTCCGCACGTCAAACAAGCCGGCAGCGTAGTCGAGCCGCCGCGCCTGCGCTTCGACTTCAGTCACTACGCCGCGCTCGATACTGCCGAAGTCGCCGAAGTCGAGCGGCTGGTGAATCAGCAGATCCTGCGCAACGCGCCTGTAACCACCGACGTTATGCCGATCGACAAAGCCATTTCGACCGGCGCCATGGCGCTCTTCGGCGAGAAGTATGGCGAACAGGTTCGCGTCGTCTCGATTCCCGACTTCTCGAAAGAACTCTGCGGCGGCACGCACGTCACGCGCACCGGCGACATCGGCATTTTCAAAATCGTCTCGGAAAGCAGCATCTCGGCGGGTGTGCGCCGCATCGAAGCAATTACAGGCGAGGGCGCGATGACGCAGTTCCAGGCGTCAGCCGATGCTCTCCATCGCATCGCCGGACTGCTGCGTGTCGCCGAGCCCGAACTCGTCGAACACGTCGATCGCCTCCTCGCCGAAAAGCGCACGCACGAGCGCCAGATCGAGCAGCTCAAGACGAAGCTCGCACAATCCGCCGGGCGCGATCTCGAATTCCGGTCGAAGGAAAAGAACGGCGCGCGTTATCTTGTCACGCAGGCCGACGGACTCGACCGCGCACAGATGCGCACACTCGCCGATGAGCTTCGCAACAAGTGGAAGAGCGCGGTCGTGGTGCTGGCGTCGACTGAGGACTCGGCCGTCTCGATCGTGGCCGCGGTAACGAAAGACCTGACCCAGAAAGTCCAGGCGGGAAAGCTCGTCGGCACCCTCGCGCAGGCGGTTGGAGGCAAAGGTGGCGGACGTCCCGACATGGCTGAAGGTGGCGGCAAAGATCCGTCCGGGCTGCCGCAGGCTCTTACCGCGCTCGCGGCCGAGGTCGAGGCCAAACTGTGAGCGCTGACTCTCCCGCTTTCGACGCTATCGTCATCGGCGCCGGACCCACGGGCCTCGCCTGCGGACTCGAAATAAAGCGCCGCGGCCAGTCCGTCCTCATCATCGACAAAGGGTGCGTCGTCAATTCGCTCTACCACTACCCGACGCACATGACGTTCTTCACCACCCCCGAGCTTCTTGAAATCGGCGACATCCCGATGACAAGCATGTACGAGAAGCCGACGCGCACCGAGGCCCTCAAGTACTACCGACGCGTCGCCGAACATTACAAGCTCGACATCCATCAATACGAGCGCGTCGAATCGATCGACGGGGCGGACGGGGCGTTCACTGTTCCGACCACCGATCGCCTCGGCGCGAAGAATTGTTACAGCGCGCGAAAGATAGTTATCGCAACCGGGTACTATGACGTTCCCAACTTTCTGAACGTGCCCGGCGAAAATCTCCCCAAGGTCATCCACTATTACAAAGAGCCGCATCCGTATTACAACCACGATGTGCTTGTTGTCGGCGCGAAAAACTCCGCCGCCATCGCCGCACTTGAGCTTTATTGGACCGGCGCCCGTGTCACTTTGATCCACCGCGGTCCAGCCATTCACAAACACGTCAAATACTGGATCAAGCCCAACATCGAGAACCGCATCAAAAACGGTGAGATCAAAGCGTATTTCAATTCCACAGTCGGGGAAATTCTTCCCTCGTCTGTTCGTATCCGGACGCCCGACGGTTGTCTCGATTTGCCAAACGACTTCGTGTTCGCAATGGTTGGATACAGCCCCGATCTGACGTTTCTCAACGCAAACGGTATAGTACTGGAACCCCATACTCTGAAGCCTCGCACCGATCCCGAAACGCTCGAAAGCGACCGGAAAGGTGTATTTCTCGCAGGGGTGATTGTTGCGGGAATGCACACCAACGAAATTTTCATCGAGAACGGCCGCTTTCATGGACGCCAGATTGCGGCAGCGGTCTCGGCGCAACTCTCCTAAACCCCGCATTCTTTTCGCTCTGTGCGAATGAACACCGTGGATGTGACGGATGGAACCGCACGTGCTGTTATGCAACCGAGTGTTGGCTCACTGAATCAATGTAAGTGGAAACTGGGGGTTAAATGTTAAATACGCTGTTCAGCTCGATCTTTGGTTGCGCTCATAACCGCACAACCTTCCCGATTACGCCCTCTCGCAAATCCAAAATCGCGGACAACTCGCGAAAAGGCACTTACGTTGTGTGTCTCGATTGCGGGAAAGAGTTCGATTACAACTGGAAGGAAATGCGGATCGGCGGCCCCGTCGCTGCTCCCGTCATGGCTCAGGCTGAACACCGCGTCGCCCACTAAAAGCGCGCCGATTCTTTTCCGGATTCCCAAACAGTCATGCATTTGAACCGCGACCGGAGCGGCAACATTGCCGCTCCCCGGCGGTCGCGGTTCAAATGGCGTCTGACCTACTGCTTTCGGCCGTTGTGCTTGTCGCGAAAGATCTCGTGGCTCATCCGGTTCTGTTGCCGGTTGACCTGCTTCTTTTCGCCGTTGCTCAGCTTGCCGCCGTTGAATTGGCGCTCGGCGCGAATCTCGTGGTTGAGCGCGGATTCCTGCTTCTCCACGTGCGCGGTTTCGCCCGCCGTCAACTGGCCCGACTTCACGCCCTGCGCGATGCGGTCCTGCTGATTTTCCTTGCGGTCCTGAATCTTGTCCGACGCCGGCAGCGAGACAGCGAGGAGGGTTGCGGCTACGGTGGCAAAAATGACTGTCTTCATAACATCGACTCCTTTGGTGTGTAACTTCCAACTACACCCGGTTAAATCGAGTCAGTGAAGACAAGTTGTTACATTAAGCCGACTTTAACGACCGCTGAAGTTATTCATCGCACTTAGTATCTCTTTACCGAATGCCTGTGCTTTCTTTTCCCCAATCCCGCTGACTTCGAGCAGATCTTCGAGATTGTAAGGCTCTTTGCGGCAGAGATCCGCGAGCGATGCATCGTTGAGGACCATATACGCAGGCACGCCGAGATCCCTCGCCAACCGCCGCCGCCATTCGCGCATGTGCTGCATAAGCGCGGAATCGGGTTCTCTCGAAACCTTCGTGCGCGCCCGCGGTATTTCGGAAACGCGTTTCTCCGGGACCGTCATCCAGTCGAGCTCCGGCGCGCAAATGTCGCACGCATTGCAGCGCTCCCACTTTGGCGTTTCGCCGAAATGCAAACAGATCTGCCGATGCCTGCACACATCGCTCTCGGCGAATTTGCGAATCGCATGATACGAGTCCCAGGCGCGCTGCCGCTCCTGGGAATCGGTGATCTGCTGATTGAACCAGGCCAGCAGCCCGGCATCGCGTGTCTGCCAGAGCAGCACGCAATCCGCCTGCAGGCCGTCGCGTCCCGCGCGGCCGGCTTCCTGGTAATACTGCTCGATCGACTTCGGCAGCGCGAGGTGAATCACCGCCCGCACCGAAGGCTTGTTGATCCCAAGCCCGAATGCGATTGTTCCCACGAGCACGCGCACTTCGTCGGACATCCATCGTTCCTGGTTGCTCGAGCGCTCGTCCGATTCCATCTTTCCGTGGTATGGAATGGCCGCGATGCCGTTCTTCCCGAGAAATTCGACCGTCTCCTCCACGCGCGCAATCGTCGGCGCGTAGATGATGACAGTCGAATCGGCATACGTCTCCAGCGCGGAGAGCAGCAGTTTTCCCTGCGTCTTCGCGTTCGCCATCTTCACGTGGTAGTTCAGATTCGGACGATGAAAACTGGCGATGTATTTGTGCGGGTCGCGCAGGCTCAGTTGCCGCAGGATGTCGTGCCGCACCTGACGCGTCGCGCTCGCCGTGAACGCGGCAATCGGATGATCCGGAAATAACTCGCGCAACCGCCGGAGTTGACGGTACTCCGGACGGAACTCATGCCCCCACTCCGAAATGCAGTGCGCCTCGTCGATCGCGAAAAACGCAAGAGGAACACGTGCGAGGAATTCGATGAAATCCTCTCGCAGCAGGCGTTCGGGCGAGAGATAGAGCAGCCGGAACTCGCCTTTCACCGCGCGCCGCATGATGTCCTGCTGGTCGGGCCATGCGATCTGGCTGTTCAGCGCCGCCGCCGGAATGCCCATTTGTTCGAGAGCAGCGGCCTGATCCTGCATGAGTGAAATCAGCGGCGACACAACGACAGCCGTTCGCTCCGAGACAACCGCCGGCAATTGATAGCAGAGCGATTTCCCGCCTCCCGTGGGCATTACGACGCACGCGTCGTGTCCGCCGATCAGGCTCTGGACGATGCGGCCCTGCAGCGGCCGGAATTCGTCATAGCCCCAGTACTTCTTCAGAACGGAATGGAGATCAGGCTGCACTACGGCCTCACGTTGCCGCTTGCTGACGCGCGCGGTTCAAACGTTCCCCGGGCACGGGGCGGGGCCGCGCTCACCGTGCAATTTCCCCAATGATCTTCCAGAATTCCGGGAACGACACCGACGCCGCCTCGGCATTCTCAACCGTCGATTCCCCATCGCCCGTCAGCGCTGCAACCGCGAACGCCATGGCAATCCGGTGGTCGCCGAAGGAATCGAAAGCCGCGGCCCGGAACTTCTGTTTCCCCGGCACGCGCATCCCATCCGACGTAACTTCGACCGCAATCCCCATGCGCCGGAAGTTCTCCGCCACGGTCGCGATGCGGTCGGTTTCTTTGATCCGCAGCTCCTGCGCGTCTTCGATTACGAGACCTTCTTCCGAAGCGGCTCCTAAAACCGCGAGCACGGGAATCTCGTCGATCAAGGCCGCCGTCAGGTCTTTGCTGATGACGCCGCCCCGCACCGGCGCGTACGTCACTTCGACGTCGCCGATCAACTCGCCGTTCACCGACTCGATCCGTTGTATCTGAACCGGCGCGCCGATCGAGCGCAGGAAATCCAGCAGCGACGATCGCGTTGGGTTGAGCCCGACGTTCTGAATCACGAGATGCGAATCCTTCACCAGCAGTCCGGCCACGAGAAAGAACGCCGCCGAAGAAAGATCGCTCGGAACCACGAGCTCGCGCCCCGTCAGCTTCGGCCGGCCTTGCAGAGTAACGACCTTCTTTTTGACCTGTAAATCCGCGCCGAACTCCCGGAGCGCGATTTCGCTGTGATCGCGCGAGCGGATCGTCTCGCGCACCACCGTTGTTCCTTCGGCGAACAATCCCGCGAACAACACGCACGTCTTCACCTGCGCGCTCGGCACGGGCAGCGAGTAATCGATCGGCCCCAATTTCGCGCCATGAATTGTCAGCGGCGGAAACTGCTCGTTCGTCGCTTCGATCCGCGCGCCCATTTGCTCGAGCGGTTTCATGATGCGCGCCATCGGACGCCGCGAAAGCGACTCATCTCCGAAGATGCGCGACGTAAAAGGCTGCCCGGCGAGAAGTCCGGAAATCATCCTGATGGTCGAGCCGGAATTCCCGGCGTCGAGATCGCCAGCCGGTTGTTTCCAACCTTCGAGGCCGCGCCCGTGGATTGTAACGGTCGTGCCGCTCTCTTCAACCTCGATGCCCAGCGACCGTACGCAGTCGAGAGTCGAATGGCAGTCCGCGCCTGTCGAATAATTGGCGATTTTCGAAGTCCCTTCCGCAAGCGAAGCAATCATGCCGTAGCGGTGGGAAATCGATTTATCTCCGGGCAGAGTTACGGCGCCCGAGAGCCGCGCCGCGCGGCGAATAGTCTGTCGCATGAAGCTCCATTGTAGACTTGAAGCTTTGGGAAGTTCACACAGTTCGGGCCACTGCTTTGTTCTCTTCGCGGCGCCCGCTGCACATCGCCCAGGTTGTGGATGTGCATGCTCCGCGTTTTCCTGGTTCCGTAAAAGAACTACACTTGCGAAGCTTTGGAAAAACGAAAGTGATGGAGCATAATATCTTTTGGTTGTTTTCCTCCTCGCACCCTGGACCTTAAATGTCACAGATTTTTAGCTCGGGCACGAACTCACTGGCGCGCATGAGCATCGTCATCGGCGTTGTGGCGCTGGCCGGAGTGGGTGGCGCGCTTTTTGAATTAATCGCCGATTCAACCTACGCGACGCGGCAGGGCGACGCGCGCGAGCAACCGATTCCGTTCAGCCACGCGCACCATGTCGGCTCGATGGGAATCGATTGCCGCTACTGCCATACGTCCGTTGAGAATTCCGACTGGTCGGTGATTCCTCCCACGAAAACCTGCATGAACTGCCATTCGCAGATCTGGATCAACAGCCCGACCCTCGAGCCCGTCCGCGAGAGCTTCCGTACGAACCAGTCGATCAGATGGACTAAAGTCTACGATCTTCCAGATTACGTCTATTTCAATCACAGCATCCATGTCAAGAAGGGCGTCGGCTGTGAAACGTGCCACGGACGCATCGACCAGCAGCCTCTGACGTATCAGCAGCCGTCGCTGCAGATGCGCTGGTGTCTCGATTGCCATCGCAATCCGGAGCAGCACCTGCGTCCGCGCGACCAGATCACGACGATGGGCTATGTGCCATCAGAGCCGCAGGCCGAGCTGGGAGCGCGGCTGGTGAAGGAATATCACGTCCAGAAGCTGGATACCTGCTGGACCTGCCACAGATGAGTGAAAATAGCGATTCTTTGAATTTAACGTCCATCCGGACGAAGCTGGATAAAGCGAAAGGCGCGGGCTACTGGCGCAGCCTCGACGAGCTGGCTTCTGTCGAAGGCTTCAAGGAATTCCTGCATCGCGAATTTCCCCGCCAGGCGTCGGAATGGATCGACGACGAAGGCCGCCGCAACTTCCTCAAGATCATGGGCGCCTCGCTCGCCCTCGCCGGACTCTCCGCCTGCACACGGCAGCCGACCGAATTCATCATGCCGTACGTGGAAGCGCCCGAGCAGGCGATTCCCGGCAAGCCTCTTTTCTATGCGACCGCCTTTCCGGTGAGCGGAATCGCCAGCCCTGTCCTGGTCGAAGCCCACGAATTCCGGCCGACGAAGGTGGAAGGCAATCCCGAGCATCCCGCCAGCATGGGTGCCACGGACGTTCAGGCGCAGGCTTCCATCCTCGGTCTTTACGATCCCGACCGTCTGCAGACGGTCAACTATATCGGTGAAGTGCGGTCGTATCCATCGTTCCTGTCGAGCTTCGTCAATATCCTGGCGAGACAGCAGGGCAATCAGGGTTCCGGCATTCGCATTCTGACCGAAACAGTCACCTCGCCCACTCTCTACGGGCAGATGCAGGACGTGCTCAAGCTCTATCCGGACGCGAAATGGTATCAGTGGGAGCCTACCGGTCACGGCCGCCGCATGGGGTCGCAGATCGCGTTCGGGAAGTATCTCAATCCGATCTATAAGTTCGATCAGGCGGATGTCGTGCTTTCGATCGACGGCAACTTCCTCGGCAATGGACCGGGCGGTGTGCGTTACGCGCGCGATTTTGTTTCGAAGCGCATCATGCGCGATGGCGCAACCACGCAGAGCCGTTTCTATGCGGTCGAGACGACGCCCACTTCAACCGGCTGCAAGGCCGATCATCGCCAGGCGATCAAGCCGTCGGAAGTATCCGGTTTCCTGCAGGGGCTCACGGCGTCTTTGAATAACAGCGCGGCCAGCGGGCCGCTGGCGAATTCGAAATTCTATTCGGCGCTGGTGAAGGATCTGCAGGCGGCGAAAGGCAGGTCGATCGTAATCGCCGGCGAAGATCAGTCGCCGGAAGTGCACGCGCGGGTCCACTTCATCAACGAGATGCTCGGCAACAACGGGCATACGGTGGTGTTCACGCAATCGCTCGAAGCGAAGCCGGTCGATCAGTGGGCAGACCTGCAGGCCCTGGTGACCGATCTTCACTCCGGCCAGGTCGAGCTGCTCGTGATCATGGGCGGCAATCCCGTCTATTCGGCGCCGCCCGAGCTGAATCTGCGCGGCGCGATCCAGATGGCGAAGACGCGCGTCCGCCTTGGCGAGCACGACGACGAAACTTCGGAAATCTGCCAGTGGAACATCCCCATGGCGCATGCCTATGAAGCCTGGAGCGACGCTCCGGCTTATGACGGCACGGTGTCGATCATCCAGCCGCTGATCGCTCCGCTCTATGGCGGCAAGTCGGCGCATGAGCTGCTTTCGGCTTTCACCGAGACGCCTGAGAAATCGAGCTACCTGAGCGTTCGCGACTACTGGACCGCCAAACATACCGGGGCCGATTTCGAAACCTGGTGGAAGCATTCGGTGCACGACGGCTTCGTCAGGGATTCGGCGCCGCCTGCCGTGTCCGCCTCCGCGTCGCTGGCAATTCCCCGGACAGCCATCGGCCCCGCCGCCGGCTCCGGTTACGATATTTCATTCCACAGCGATCCTTACGTGCTCGACGGGCGCTATGCGAACAACGCCTGGCTGCAGGAACTGCCGCGCCCGATTACGCGGCTCACATGGGACAACGCGGTGCTCGTCAGCCGGAAGACGGCCGCCGAGCTCAAGGTCGAAGACGAAGACCGGGTCGCGATCGACTCTAACGGACATACGGTCTGGGGCGCGATCACGGTTCTGCCGGGCCAGCCCGATGGCTCCATCGCTCTCAGTCTGGGTTATGGCCGCACGCGCTCGGGGCGCGCCGGTAACGGCGCGGGCTTTGACGTTTACCCGCTGCGCTCCGCTTCGAACCCGTACTACGCGAGAGGCGCTTCGGTGCGCAAGCTGGGCGAGAAGTTCAAGCTTGCCCCGGTGCAGCATCACTTCGCGATGGAAGGGCGCGAGCCGGTCCACGCGGGCACCATCGACGAGTTCAAACAGGACCCGTATTTCTCCGAAAAGAAGAGCGAGCTTCCGCCCAAAGGCCTCACAATCTTCCCGGATACGTGGAAGTACGAGGGCTATGCGTGGGGCATGGCTATCGATCTCACGGCGTGCGTGGGCTGCAGCGCCTGCGTGGTGGCTTGCCAGGCGGAGAACAATATCGCCGTGGTCGGCAAGGAACAAGTTCTCAATACGCGCGAGATGCACTGGATCCGCATCGATCGTTATTACAAGGGCGAGCCGGACGAGCCCGACATGTACTTCCAGCCCGTGGCGTGCGTGCAATGCGAGCAGGCGCCGTGCGAAGTGGTTTGCCCGGTTGCGGCAACGGAAACGGATGCGGAAGGCCTGAACAACATGGTCTACAACCGCTGCGTCGGCACACGCTACTGCTCGAACAACTGTCCTTATAAGGTGCGGCGCTTCAACTTCCTGTTGTTCAGCGACTGGGAGACGGAAAGCACGAAGCTGCAGAAGAATCCCGACGTCACTGTACGCAGCCGCGGCGTGATGGAAAAGTGTTCGTATTGTGTCCAACGCATCAATTACGCGAAAATCACGGCGGAAAAAGAAGACCGCAAGGTGCGCGACGGCGAGATCGTGCCCGCCTGCGCCGCGGCCTGCCCGTCGCAAGCCATCATGTTCGGAGATCTGAACGATCCGAAGAGCCGCGTAACGCAGTGGAAGCGGCACAGCCTCAATTATTCGCTGCTGGCCGAGTTGAACACGCGCCCGCGCACAACATATTTGACCGAGATTCGGAACCCTAATCCGGAAGTCGGCAAGTCGGAGAAGGACAGCTAAATGGCGCAACCGGTTGAGTTGCCATCCAAAATCGAAGTCGGGCCGGTAATCGACGAAGGCCACAGTCTTGCGTCGGTATCGGACAAGATCGCGGGCATCGTCATCAAGCGCAAGATCACCATCGGGTGGGTCTTCGGGTTTCTGATTGCATTCGGGTTTCTGCAGTTGTTGATGGCGGGCGCCACGTGGCTCTTCGTGAAAGGCGTCGGCGTCTGGGGCATCAACATCCCGGTCGGCTGGGGATTCGCGATCGTCAACTTCGTCTGGTGGATCGGTATCGGCCACGCCGGGACGCTGATTTCGGCGATTCTGCTTCTGCTCAATCAGTCATGGCGCAACGCGATCAACCGGTTCGCGGAAGCCATGACGATCTTCGCGGTCATGTGCGCGGGCATGTTCCCCGTGCTGCATACAGGCCGCCCGTGGCTCGCTTACTGGCTGCTGCCGTATCCAAACACGATGTGGCTCTGGCCGCAGTTCCGCAGCCCGCTGGTTTGGGATGTGTTCGCGGTTTCAACCTATCTGACGATCTCGGCGGTGTTCTGGTATGTCGGTCTGATTCCCGACTTCGCGACGCTGCGGGATTCTTCAAAACAACTTTGGAAGGCGCGGATCTACGGCATGCTCGCCATGGGCTGGCGCAGTTCGGCGCGCCACTGGCAGCGTTATGAGAAGGCCGCGCTGCTGCTCGCGGGACTATCGACGCCCCTCGTCGTGTCGGTCCACACTGTCGTCAGCTTCGACTTCGCGGTCGCCCAGTTGCCCGGCTGGCATACGACGATCTTCCCGCCCTACTTCGTCGCGGGCGCCATCTATTCCGGTTTCGCGATGGTGCTGACGCTGATGATTCCGGTGCGGACGTTCTACGGTCTCGAAGACATCATCACGATTCGCCATCTGAATAACATGGCGAAAGTCACCCTCGCAACCGGCATGATCGTCGGTTACGGCTACATGTTCGAGGCGTTCTTCGGCTACTACAGCGCGGATATCTACGAGAAGTTCATGATCTGGAACCGCATGACCGGGCCATATGCGCCGTTCTACTATTGCCTGATCTTCTGCAACGTGATCACGCCGCAGTTCCTTTGGATCAAGAAACTGCGCACAACCCCGCTCATTCTTTGGTGTATATCGATCGTCGTCAACATCGGCATGTGGCTGGAGCGGTTCGTCATCGTCATCACGAGTCTGCACCGCGATTTTCTGCCCTCGAGCTGGGGCATGTACTGGCCGACCCGCTGGGACTGGGCCGTCTATCTCGGAACGCTCGGTCTGTTCATGACGTGCATTTTCCTGTTCGTCCGGGTGCTGCCGATGATCACGATTTTTGAGCTGCGCATGCTTCTGCCGGGCGCGCGCGTGAAGGAGCCGGTTGCGCAATGAGCGCTCACGCAATCGAAGAAATCGATACTCTTTACGGCCTGATGGCCGAGTTCGAGACGGCCGGCGAGCTGGTCGAAGCGGCGCGCCGCGTCAAAGAAGCCGGCTTTAAAAACTTTGACGCCTATTCGCCGTTTCCAATCCACGAGCTCGACGACGCAATGGATCTGCACGACAACCGCGTCTCGTTATTTACTTTGATCGGCGGTTTGATCGGCTGTTGCGGCGGCTTTGGTCTGGCGAGCTGGGTGGAAGCTGTCGCTCTGCCGCTGAACATTGGCGGACGGCCGTTCATCAGCGCCCCCATGTATATCCCGATCACGTTCGAATGCACCGTGCTGATCGGCGGCCTCACGGCCGCAATCAGCATGATCGTCATGAACGGGCTCCCGTCGCCCTATCACCCTGTGTTCAACGTCGAGCGGTTCACTGACGCTTCGCGCAGCAAGTTCTTTTTGTGCATCGAATCCGAAGATCCTCAGTTTGACCGGCGTCAGACGGCCGGTTTCCTGGAGAGTTTGAATCCGGAAGAAGTGGCGGAAGTGGCCCGATGAGGAAGGTTCTTCTTATCGCCGGCGCGCTGGCCCTTGCCGGCTGTTCCCGTCTCGACATGCAGGATCAGCCGAAGTACCGTCCACAGCGGCCCAGCAATTTCTTCGCTGACGGACGCAGCGAGCGGCAGCCGGTCGAAGGCACAATCGCCCGCGGCCAGCTCAACGAAGACACCGCGTTCTATGACGGGAAGGATGCGGCCGGCAAAGACGTCGAAGTATTTCCGATTGCCGTCGACAAAACCGTGATCCTGCGCGGCCAGAACCGCTACGACATCTATTGCTCGCCCTGCCACGGACGCATCGGCAACGGACTCGGCATGATCGTGCGGCGCGGCTTCAAGCAGCCGCCGTCGTATCACATCGATCGCCTGCGCGACGCGCCGGTGGGCCACTTCTACGACGTGATCTCGAACGGCTACGGGGCGATGCTGAACTACGCGGCCCAGGTGCAGCCGCGCGACCGCTGGGCGATCATCGCCTACATCCGCGCGCTGCAGTATAGCGAGAACGCGAGCATAAACGATTTGCCGGCCGAAGCGCGGGCGAAAGTGCCGGCCACCGGCGCGCCCCCCTCATCGGCGCAGGCAAACGAACCCATTACACCCGCCGATCCCGACTTTCAGGATTTTCCCGCGAAGCCCGCGACCCCGTCGGGAGTTCCCGGGGCGCATGGCCCCGGCGCGGTGCCAGGAAAACAGCCCGAACGATAATGACGACGACCGAACAAAGTTACGAGACACCGCCGGCGCTGCTGGATAAGCTAAAGCACCATCAGACCATCGCCGCCTTCATCGGCCTGGTTTTCCTCGTGCTCACGATTGCCGGCTACTGGCTCACATCGCCGCAGCAGTTTCTGCGGTCGTATCTGATCGGCGTGTTTTTCTGGCTTGGAATGGGGATGGGCTGCCTTGGCCTGCTGATGCTGCACATGGTTTCCGGCGGCGCCTGGGGCGTAATGATCCGGCGGCCTCTGGAAGCGGGGACGCGTGTCATCTGGGTAATGTGGCTGGCTCTTCTCCCGATCATCCTGATGCCCGAAAAACTCTATTTTTGGGCCGAACCGGCGAACGCGTCGGACAAGATCGTCCGATTGAAGCAACTGTACCTGAACGTGACGTTCTGGCGCATCCGCTGGCTGATTTTCGGCGTCATCTGGATCGGTATCGCTTACCTGCTCAATAAATGGTCGAAGCTCGAAGATGAAACCAAATCGTGGAAGTATTCGAGCGCGATGGAAAAGCTGAGCGGTCCCGGCATCGCCATTTACTTCTTCACGATGACGTTCGCCGGTATCGACTATCTGATGTCGCTCGACGTCACCTGGGCATCGACGATTTATGGCTTCCTGATTGTCGTGGGCCAGTGTTTAGGGGCCATGTCGCTGGTAGTGGCGGTGCTCATCCTGCTGGGAAAATTCGAGCCGATGGATTACGCCACTACGCCGAAGCATCTGCACGATCTCGGAAAGCTGATGCTGGCGCTGGTGATGCTCTGGGCATATATGTCGTTCTCCCAGTACCTCATCATCTACTCGGGCAACCTGCCGCAGGAAGTCACCTGGTACGTGCGGCGCCTCAACGGCGGCTGGGAATGGGTCGGGACGATTCTGCTGCTGTTTCACTTCGCGCTGCCGTTCTCGCTGTTGTTGTCGCAGCAGTTGAAGAGGAATCCGAGGACGATCGCGAAAATTGCAATCTTCATTATCTTCGTTCGCGTGATCGACGTGTTCTGGCTGGTGGAGCCGAACTTCACGAGCGTCGATCATCCGCACTTCACCGTCTCGTGGCTCGATTTCGCGGCGCCCATCGGATTCGGTGGATTGTGGCTGGCATTGTTCTTCCGCGAACTTCCCAGGCGGCCCCTGCTGCCGCTGGGATATCCGGATCTTCAGAAGGCTTTAAGTCATGGCAGACAGCACTAATCCGCACGATCACAAGGTTCATGATCACGGTCATGAACACACCAACCCAGCCGTCGCGCACGAGCGGAGAGACGTCAACGTCTTCCAGATCTCGGCGTTCGGCATCGGATTGCTGCTCGGCTGCATTATTGTCGTATTCGCGATGTGGGGCCTGTTCACCTATCTGTTCAAGCGCGAAGACGCCAGAAACCTCGGTAATCAGCCCGCTGCCATGATGAGCGAGCGCGCGAAGCTGCCGCCCGAGCCGCGTCTGCAGGCGGAGCCGAAAGTGGAATTGAAGGATCTGAAGGCGGATGAAGAAACGATCCTCAACAGTTACGGCTGGATCGATCCGAACAAGGGGATCGTGCGCATCCCGATCGACCAGGCCATCGATATCGTGGCGCAAAAAGGTTTACCCTCGAAGCCCAGCCCCACCGGGCTGGACAACGAAGGCTATCGAATGATTCCGGAGGACTCAAGCAGCGGGAGGACGAGGGAAAAAATTTCGCAATGAAAAACGTGTTGTCCAATTCGGGTTATGTATGGAAAATCGGCGTGGCGGGTTTACTGGCGGCATCCGCGCTCCTCGCGCAGGATGCGGGTCCCACTCTCAACGCGCCGAGCACCGCTCCGGTCGGCGACCTTCTCAATATGAAGGGCGTTGACAGGCCGAGCGCGCTCAAAGACGTCACGATCGAGCAGCGCCTCAACTCGCAGCTCCCTCTCGACGCCACGTTCAAAGACGAATATGGCGAGACAGTCCGGTTGGGGAAGTATTTCGGCAAAGGGCGCCCGGTGGTCATTGCCCTTGTCTACTACGAATGCCCAATGCTCTGCACGCAGATCCTCAACGGAATGACGCGGGCCGCGAAAGTGCTCACCTTCACGCCGGGCAAGGATTACGACATCCTCGCCATCAGCTTCGACGCGCGTGAAACGCCGAAGCAGGCGCTGCTGAAAAAAGCCGTCTACATGAAGGATTACGGACATCCGGAAACCGCCAACGGCTGGCATTTTCTGACCGGCGACCCGGATTCGATCAAACGCGTCACCGACGCAGTCGGCTTCAAGTACAAGTGGGACGTTTACACCGCGACCTTCGCGCACGCGAGCGCGATCTATATCGCGACGCCCGACGGGAAGCTCTCGAAGTATTTCTACGGGATCGAATATTCGCCCAAGGAGATGCGACTCGGCCTCGTCGACGCTTCCGAACACAAGATCGGTAACGCGGTGGATCAGATCCTGCTCTTTTGTTATCACTTCGATCCAACTTCGGGAAAGTATACGTTTGCGGCGATGGAGATCCTGCGCGCCGCAGGAGCGGCGACGGTGCTGATGCTGGGAGGACTGGTTTTTATCATGCTGCGGCGGGACAAGCAGAAAGGGAATCGAGCCGCTTAGTCAAACTATGGAGCCAAAGAGTTTCCAGCTTTTTCCCGAAGCGGCATCGTCCATCGCCGGGCAGGTCGACGGACTGTACGCGTATCTGGTGCTGATCAGCGCGTTCTTCTCGCTGCTGATTGCGTTTCTGGTCGTCTTTTTCGCCGTCAAGTACCGCCGAAAGAGCGACGAACTTCCGCGTCCCGTCGACGAGCATTCGATCGGCGGCATGGTGCTCGAAATTGTCTGGTCGGTGATTCCGCTGGGCCTGTCGATGGTCATGTTCGCATGGGGAGCGAGCATTTTCTTCACCGAGTCGCGGCCGCCGGCGGATTCGATGGAAATCTACGTCACAGGCAAGCAGTGGATGTGGAAGATCCAGCACCTCGAAGGCGCGCGCGAGATCAACGAGCTCCACATCCCGGTGAATCGCGATATCCGGCTGACGCTGACTTCGGAAGACGTCAATCACGATTTTTCCGTGCCGGCATTCCGCACCAAGACCGACGTGCTGCCGGGCCGCTATACGACCGAATGGTTCCGTCCGACGAAGGTGGGCGCGTATCACCTCTTCTGCGCCGAGTATTGCGGGACGAAGCACTCCGGCATGATCGGCACCGTCTACGTGATGAACGAGGCGGATTACAATGCGTGGCTCGGCGAGGGCAGCGGTGAAGGGTCGATGGCGGAGCAGGGCCAGGCGTTGTTCAATCAGCTTGGCTGCGCCGTTTGCCATGCGAGCGCCATCAACAAAGGCAACGGCCGGTGCCCGAATCTGAACGGTTTGTTCGGCACCACGGTCGACTTGAAAGACGGATCGAAGGTCCGGTTCGACGAGTCTTACATTCGTGAATCGGTGCTCTATCCCCAATCGAAAATCGTAGCGGGCTACGACGACTACATGCCGACGTTTAAGGGCCTGATCACGGAAGACGGACTTTTGAAGCTGGTCGAGTACGTCAAGTCGCTTGGACCGAAGAACGGGACACAGACTTCAGTGGCGCCCGCGGCGGTCGAGACCAGCGCCTCGCAACCGAAGACGCCCGCGCAGGATCGAACCAGTCCGCAGGCGAATTCGCGGCCGGGGAACAGGTAAACAGCAAGGGAAATCAGTATGATTACGGCGACACTTCCGGAAAAACCGAAAAAGAATTACATCAACGCGACGGAAGGCCTCAAGAGCTGGCTGCTGACCTACGATCACAAACGGATCGCGATTCTTTACCTGCTCGGCGTCACCTTCTTCTTCTTCCTCGGCGGTCTGTTCGCGGTGCTCATCCGTCTGGAACTGGCCACGCCGGCCGGCGATCTCGTGGATTCGAACACCTACAACAAGTTCTTCACGATGCACGGGATCATCATGGTCTTCCTCTTCCTGATCCCCTCGATTCCGGCTGTCATGGGAAATTTCCTCATACCCCTGATGATCGGCGCCAAGGACGTGGCCTTTCCAAGGCTCAACCTGCTCAGCTGGTACATCTACATGATCGGCGGCTGTTTCGTGCTGACCGTCCTCTTCTTCGGCGGCGTGGATACCGGCTGGACCTTCTACACACCCTTCAGCACGTCCTATTCGAACGGCTACGTCATCGCATCGGGTATGGGAATCTTCATCGCGGGATTCTCGTCCATCCTGACGGGGTTGAACTTCATCGTTACCATTCACCGGATGCGCGCGCCGGGGCTCACCTGGTTCCGGCTGCCGCTTTTCATCTGGGCGCATTACGCGACCAGCATGATTCAGGTTTTGGGCACGCCCGTGATCGCGGTAACCCTGCTCCTTCTCGTTCTCGAGCGCGGACTGCACATCGGTTTCTTCGATCCTGCCTACGGCGGCGATCCCGTGCTGTTCCAGCACATGTTCTGGTTCTACTCGCATCCGGCGGTCTACATCATGATTCTGCCGTCGATGGGCGTGGTCACCGAGATCATCACGACGTTCAGCTCGAAGAAGCCGTTCGGCTACACCTTCATTGCGTTTTCGAGCGTCGCCATCGCGGTTTTCGGATTCATCGTGTGGGGCCACCACCTGTTCGTCAGCGGGCAGTCGGTGTACGCGGGCATGGTGTTCTCGATCCTCAGCTATGTCGTCGCCATTCCTTCGGCGATCAAAGTCTTCAACTGGACGGCGACTATGTATAAAGGCGCCGTCCGGCTGACCACGCCGATGCTGTACGCCATGGGTTTTATCGGTCTGTTCACGATCGGCGGACTCACCGGATTATTCCTCGCCTCGCTCGGCATGGACGTGCACCTCACCGATACTTACTTCGTGATCGCGCATTTCCACTATGTAATGGTGGGCGGCGCGATCATGGGCTTCCTCGGTGGCATTCACTACTGGTGGCCGAAGATCTTCGGCAAGATGTACAACGAGACATGGTCGAAGCTTTCGGCCGTGATTGTGTTCATCGGCTTCAACCTGACGTTCTTCCCGCAGTTCCTGCTCGGATACATGGGGATGCCGCGGCGCTACCACGCTTATCCGCCTGAGTTCCAGGTGCTGAACGTGCTCTCGTCCGCGGGCGCATCGATTTTGGGCGTCGGCTATCTGCTGCCATTCTGCTATCTGCTGTGGTCGTTGAAATACGGGCCTGACGCTCCGCCCAATCCGTGGGGGGCTACGACGCTCGAATGGCAGACCGCGTCGCCGCCGCCGACCGAAAACTTCCCGGTCACGCCCGTTGTGACGCAGGAAGCATACACGTACACGACAGAGGAGGTTGTACACGTTGGCTAGTCACACGATCACTCCTCCATCTGCTGCTCCTCACGCGGACGAGGCGCTCCAGCACCATTTCGAAAGCCCGGAACAGCAAAAAGACGCTTCGACGATCGGGATGTGGGTGTTCCTCGTCACCGAAGTCATGTTCTTCGGCGGCATGTTCCTGGCGTATTTCGTTTACCGGCAGTGGTACCCGGCGGCTTTCGCGTCGGCGAGCAATAACACGTCGCTCTGGATTGGCGCGACCAACACGACCGTGCTGATCTGCAGCAGTCTCACGATGGCGATGGCGGTCCACTTCGCGTCGCTCGGAAAGCAGAAGTTGATCATAGTGTTCCTGCTGCTGACGCTCATGCTGGGCGGAACGTTCCTCGGCGTCAAGGCCTACGAGTATCACGACAAGTGGGTGCGTCATGAAGTCCCGGGACACAATTTCGATTGCCGCGACGAAGCCGGCAAGCCCTGCGTGGATGCGGGGCACACGCCTCTGTTCTTCGCCCTTTACTTTGGGATGACGGGGCTGCACGCGACTCATATGATCGTGGGCGCGGTCATCATCCTCGTGCTCATCCGGAATGCGCGCAAGGGATTGTACACGCCGGCGTGGTACACGCCGGTCGAGTTGTTCGGCCTTTACTGGCACTTCGTCGATATCGTCTGGATCTTCCTGTTTCCGCTGTTTTATCTGATCGACCGCTCCGGAGCTCTAAAGTAGGACAAACACAATGGCCTCACACGTAGCAGAAACCGACTCTACCAAACACTCCCACAGCGGCGGCGAGCATCATATCGTCCCCAAGCGGGTCTACTTCGCCGTATTCTTTGCGCTGATCGTTCTCACGTGGGTAACCACTTTCGTGTCGCGGGTCGACCTCGGGCGCTGGAACATCTTCGTCGCGCTCGCGATCGCGATCTTCAAGGCGTCGCTCGTGGTGCTGTTTTTCATGCACATCTGGTACAGCACGCGGCTGACGAAGATGATTGTGTGCTGCAGCGTCTTCTGGCTGATCCTGATGCTGTTTATTACGATGACCGATATCTGGACGCGCGGCTGGATGGGCGTCCCGGGCCGTTAAAACAACACGCCCGCCAGTTTCTCCTTGATCTGATCCGCCGTGAACGGTTTGCGGACGTAACCGGTTGCGCCGAGCTGGACCGCTTCCATTACCTTTCCCTGCCCGCCTTCCGTCGTAATCATAATCACCGGCACGTTCCGGAGATGGGGCATCTCCTTGATGCGGGCGAGCAACTGCAGCCCGTCCATGTGAGGCATGTTGATGTCCGAGAGAATCAGCCCAAAAGCGCGGTCCTTCAGGGTCTCCACGGCTTCGACGCCATCACCGGCCTCGCTGATCTCACCGATGTTCAGGTCGGTCTGGCGCAGGACGCGTTGCAGGATCTTCCGGATGGCGGCGGAGTCATCGACGATCAGTACATCGAGAGGCGCGGTGTGGGTCATATTTCCTCAGGCGGAGTATCGGCGGTGTGAGCCCGGAGCTTTAACCCGCCCGGCCGGCGGGGGTTCTCAAAAACGATTCGGGATTCAAACAATGCCGCGATCCGCCGATAAGAACTCAGGCGGGAAGACTATGGCTCAGTTTTCGATAGCCCCCTTGCAATCCGGGGCAGTCGCCGCTGCGGCGGCGGGAGCGGGGACGGCACAGGCTACCGCGTTGCCGGACGCAACGCCCCAAAGTTCCACGAAGGAAGCACTGGCGTACAACCGCGCGGTCTCGGCGGCTGTCCAGACATTGAATGACGCTGGATACGCCGGAGCTGGTCGCGAAGTGACGATCTCACTGGATCAGGCGACGCGCCGGCCCGTCGTCAAGGTTGTGGACACGGCTACGAATGAAGTGATTCAACAGTGGCCGACGCAGTATGTATTGCAGCTGGCGGCCGACAGCCAGAAGGCAGGACGAGATTCAGGATGAATCCATATTTCGAACAGACGATCTTGAACGCGGACCCGGTCGAATTGACCGTCATGATTTACCAGGGCGCGATTTCCTGCGTGCGGGAAGCCCGCGAACACCTGCGGCGCGGCAGGATCGCGGAACGTTCCGACTCCGTCACGCGCGCCTATGTGGCAGTCGCCGAATTGATTTCGTCGTTGCGGGCCGAGATGGCGCCGGAGTTTGCAGGACGACTGCGGAGCCTCTATATCTATATCCAGCAGCGCCTCCTCGATGCGAACATCCAGCAGTCCGATCCGCCGCTCGAGGAAGTGCTCGGACTGCTGAGTACTCTCGCCGAGGGCTGGTTTGCCGTGGCTGCCCAGTTGAAGGTATCGGGAGATCCTGAAGCGCCGCCCTCGGGTGCGATCGCCTGGGAAGACACCAGCCGGCTGGCAATTCACGCCTGAGCGGACTTTGCTTCGAGACCCGAGGCGATAATCCGCGCCAGCCCCAGTCCGCCGCTGTTGGCAAGTGCTTTCGCCAGTTCGTCTTCGCCGAACCCGAATGCCGTCGCGCTCGCATCATCATCGCCCGCCCCGAGCCAGCTCGATCCATCCTCCCGGGCAGAATGCAGCATCTGGCCGATCAGCAGCGATTCGAAATCCTTTGCGGCTTTGAGCGTTTTGGGCGCCCCTTCGGCGGCTGTCTCAGGACTCCACCGATCGAACGCGCCAACGCTGTAAGTCAGGCTCATTCAGATTACCTCCAACTCCGCGTCGAGCGCTCCCGCCGCGCGGAGATTCTCCAGGATTGCGATGATGTCCCGGGCCGAAGAGCCGATGGCGGTGAGACCGCGCACCAGCTCATCCACCGTGGCGCCTTCTTTCAGGATGACATTTCTGGTCGGCTCGTCCTTCGCGGCCACCGTGACCTCCGGCACCACCTCGGTCTTCCCCTGCGACAGCGGACCCGGCTGCGACACCTGCAGGCGTGTTTGCACTTCGACCGAGAGATTGCCGTGGAGGATGGCAACCGGCGCGATTCGAACATCCTTGCCCATGACGATCGTGCCGGTGCGCTCATTCACCACGATCTTCGCCGCATTATCGACTTCGATCCGCAGATCGCCCAGCGCGGCGATGAACTCGGCCATGCGCGGGCGCCATTCCGCGGGCGTGTCGACGTCCACCAGAGCGGAATTTTCGGTTTTCGCAATGGCGCCAAATTTTTTGTTGACGGCCTCGGAGATGTGCGATGCGGTGGCGAAGTCCTCGTTTCGAAGCTGCAGGCGCACGTGGGCTGTCGGCTCGACCGACGGCGCCGGACGTTCGATGCTGGCCCCATTCGGCACGCGTCCCACTGTCGGATGATTGACCGTCTGCACGTTCCCGCCACGTCCGGCCACGAAACCGCCTGTGACAACGGGCCCCTGCGCGACGGCGAAGATCTGCCCGTTGGCGCTGTGCAGCGAGGTCATCACGAGCAGGCCGCCCTGAAGGTTCGTGGCGTCGCCGATGGCGGCCGCTGTAACGTCGATCTTCGTGCCCGGCTGCGCAAAGGGGGGCAGGGTTGCTGTCACCATGACGCTGGCGGTATTGGCGACCTTGAGAGTGGTTGGATTGACGGTTACGCCCATCCGCTCGAGCATATTGGCAAGGCTCTGGGTGCCGAAGATGGTCTGGACCTTGTCGCCGGTCTTGTTGAGCCCGACCACGATACCGTAACCGACAAGCTGGTTGTCGCGCACTCCCTCGATCGAAGTCAGGTCTTTGAGGCGTGAATCGGCAAGAACGCCCGGCGCTACAGCGAAAGCCAGCAGAGTGAGTACAGATCGTAACGTCATGGCTTTCTAGAACGGCAGCAAACCAAGAATCAGCCGGTAGAGAAAATTCGGCCGCCGGATGGCATCGCCGACAATCCCCTTCCCGTTGACGCGGATTTCCATATCCGCGATCTGCGTAGAGCCGATTGTGTTCAAAGTGCTGATATCCGCGCCGCGGACGATCCCGCGCACCGCGATGGTCTGCTGCTCGGAGTTTACCTGGAGATCCTTCGAACCCTCGATGTAGAGCAGCCCACCAGGCAGCACTTTCACGACACGCGCCGTCACGACCGCATTCAATGTAGCGGCGCGCGTGGTCGTGCCGGTGCCGTTGATTTTCTGGTCGCCGGATTGATTCAGAAGATTCGAAAGCGCCCCGGTCGCGGCCCTCGGCCCGGCGAGCGAAGTGATGGAAGCGTTGGCGCTCGAAGCCCGCTCCGTGGTGCTGGCGCCGCTGGCGGCGGCGTTGATAGTTTCGGTGACGACGATCGTGACGACATCGTTCACCTGGCTCGCCCGGACATCCGCCGCCAGATTGTTGAGACGGGCAGTCGGGGACCAGAGCGCACCCGGCAACACTCCGGCCGACTCGTCATCCTGCCCGGCGGAAGCGCTCTTGAGATATTTGTCGAGAGTCGAGAGCTCGGGCGCTTTCGGTTTTGTCTTCGAATTCGGACCGGCGGCGACGGCGTACACCACGAAGGCAAGTGCCACTGCGGCGCATTTCATTCGATCGGCCTCGACGGAACGACGATTAGCGCCGTTGCTCCTGCTTCGAGCCTGGCCTTGAAGGCTCTTCCATTGGATGGATTGCGCAGCTCCACCATGTCTCCGGCGCGGCCGGTCTCCCCGGCAACGGCGTCGAAGCGAAGACGCGCCAGTCCGCTTTCGACCTCGACTGTCACGACATCGCCCTTGCGCACGATGGGGGCGTCGATGAGGTCCGTGCGGGCGATCGGCGATCCCGCCTTGAGCAGATGTCGCGGCAACTTTCCGGCAATATCGTCCGGCTTCGCCAGCGGCCTGTCGCCGGAGAGCGCAATCGGGCGCACCTCGACGCCGAGCGCGGAGAGACTGACAGGAACGCCGGGCGGAAGGTCGGTCAGAGGGACAACCACGCGAACCGGCGCGGATACTTCAACGCGCGCCCAGATGTCGAAACGGCGGGATTCGGCATATTTCACGGCGCCGCGCCAGAGTTGCACGGCAGGGTGCGTGGGTGCGGCGGGTACAAGACCCTGCATGGGAAATTCGATCTCCCCCACGGGAACGTCGGATTTCGACATCTCGACCACGCGTACTGTGGCAGCAGGCGGGAGAGATCGCCGCATGGCGGCCGTCACGTCCTCTTCGTTCAGATGCGTCATCGGCAGCGTGAAACAAATGTCCGCGAAATTTCCGGCGGGAATGCCATTGGCGCGCGCGATACGCGCCAGTTCGGCGCCCGTGAAGGTGCGCACCGTTCCGGGATCGGGCGCGAAGCCAAGCGTCAGGGTTTCCGGCAGCGGGGCAAATCGCGGATTGGCGAGCGCGAGATCGCCCGCCAGAATGCGGCTGCCCATAACCGGCCGGCAGCCCGCGCTGATCGATGGCGCCCCGAAACCAGTCATCACCGCCAGAAGCAATACCGTTTTCATGAGACTCTAACGGGTAAGATTGTTGACCTGCGAATACATATCGTCGGCGGCTTTCACCACCTTCGAATTCGCTTCATAAGCGCGCTGGCTGCTGATCAGGTTGATGAACTCATCCACCACGCTCACGTTCGATTGCTCCACATACCCCTGCAGGATGGTGCCGAGTCCATCGGTGCCTCCCGGCGGCCCAACCAGCGCCGCGCCCGAGGCATCGGTTGGAGAGAAAAGAGCCTGCCCGAGCGAGTCGAGTCCGGCGGGATTCTGGAAGTTGGCGAGCGTGATCTGACCGCCGGTCTGCGCCGCGGTCTGCCCCGGCAGTGTGTAGCTGACGGTCCCGTCGGCGGCGATGTTGATCGCTTGCGCGGCCGGCGGAATGGTGATCTGCGGCTGCAAAAGATCGCCGTTGGCCGTAACGATATTGCCCGTCGCATCCAGATGGAAAGAGCCCGCGCGCGTATAGGCAAGCTCGCCATTGGGCTGCGTGATCTGGAAGAAGCCGCGGCCCTGAATCACCATGTCCAGAGGATTGCCCGTGTTCGAAAAGTCACCCTGCTGCTGGATGATCTCGTTCGACACGGCGCGCACTCCGAGTCCGAGTTGCAGGCCTGTCGGAACGACGGTGGTCGCTCCGGCCTGCGAGCCCGGCTGGACGGTCGTCTGGTACATGAGGTCCTGAAACTGGGCACGCCGCGACTTGTATCCGACGGTGTTGGAATTGGCCAGGTTGTTGGCGATATTGTCGATGTTCAACTGTTGGGCGGTCATCCCGCTGGCGGCGCTGTAAAGAGCTCGGATCATGCCTTGTTCTCCTGTTCGCGGACGGTCACGGCGGCGGCTCAGCCGGCCACCTTCGCGACTTCCTCGATCGCTTTTCGATTCAGTTCATTGCCGATGTTCATCGCCTTTTGCAACATTTCAAACTGGCGCATGATGGCCACCAGACGCACCGCCGACTCCGCCGCGCCGACGTTCGATTGCTCGAGCTTTCCCTGCAGCACCGTTCCGGTAGCAGGTTTGGCCTGCGCCCCGCTCGACGGAACGAAGTAGTTGGCGCCGGCTTTATCGAGCGAGCCGGGATCGAACACCGAGACATCGATGCGGCCAATAGCGGCTCCCGATTGCTCAACCGTACCGTCGGGGAAAACGTCAATGGGGACGCCGGGAGTCAGGCGAATCCCTCCGCCCCCCTGTGCCCGGACGGGGCTTCCGTCCGCTGTAGCGAGAAGTCCGGCCGCCGAAACGCGAAATCTGCCGTTACGCGTATAGCGAACGCCGCCACCGGTCTCGATCGCGAAAAGCCCGTCACCGTCGATGGCGAAATCCAGCGGATTCGACGTGTTGAGGATCGTCCCCTGCGCGAGGTCGGTCCAGTGCGTTTCGATTAAAGGAAGGATGGGGATGTCGCCCGTTTGCGGATTGGCGGTGGCGTCGTTACCTGTAAAGAGGCTGAAGAATTCGCGGTCGGCCTTGAATCCCCCGGTCTCGACGTTGGCGAGGTTGTTGGCGAGCATCTCGAGCGATTCCATGCGGGCGCGCATGCCGCTTGCCGCAGCGGTTGAAATACCGTCCATAGATTGATTCCGGTGGATGCAATGCAGGCGGCGGGCCGATTAAAAGAAATTTCGTAAATTCCTCTAAATCAACCGGTGATTGCCGATAAGTTCGATGAGCCAGAGGGTCGAAACGCCAAAATTTTGGCGTTTTCCGGCGAGACGGCAAAATGCTGACTCGCATTTCCGCGTTTAACCGTTGATTTGTCGAGTCGGGCGTTTGGTTCTGCGCTTGCTTTTGTGGGGCTCGTGGTTTTGCCACTCGCATCCATGCTCCCAGTCGCCGCCGTCGAGGCCACAGCGGCAACCTTGATGGCCGGTGCTTACGGGGTTGTCGGCAGCGATGTTCACAACAGCGACGCTGTCGGCAGTGATGGCGCTCCCGGCGCGAGCGACCCGGTCGCGGCTTTCAGGAACCTCGTCGCGCAGATCGTGGCGGAGTCGGAGTCCGCGTCTCTTCAGCCATCAGCCGCATCGAACGGCACGCTCGCCGAAAAACCGAGTAGCCTCGCCAGCCTGAATGTCAAACCGTTACCCACTCCCACCGCAAATGTGGAGCCGTCGGCAGCTCCACAGACATCGCTCCCGCCAGCGACGCACGCTGATCGGCGGCGCACGGACTCGACCGCGAAAGATCGTTCGCCCGACGACGACAAGAAACAGCCCGTCGTGGTTGTTCCCTTTGTGCCACCCCTTCCCACGCCCGTGATGCTGCCGCCGCCTGTTACCACGCGCGGTGAGCGCTCGGATACCGGATCCGCCGATGATGCACGTTCCGGCATCGAACGCACCGCGCCGCAACGACCCACACCAGACTCGCCCGAGATCATGGCGTTGCAGCCACCGCCTGTTCTCCAGCTTCGCATTCATTCGCAACCTGCAGAGGCAACGGTCCCTCCAGCGCCCGCGCCAACCACGAGCGCGCCTCCGGCCATGGCAGTTCCACCGGCAGTTCCGAAAGCAGCGGCCCAGGCTCCGGCGGCATTGCCGGTGGTTGAAGCTGCAACCAAAGAGCGAACCGGACCCCAGCCGGAATCCGGCTCCCGGCAGGATTCGGATGATCGCCCGCCGGATAATCACTCGGCGAAGGACGCGCAGCCGCCCGCAAACCACCCGCCTGCAAACCAGCCGGAAAACAAGGCGGCGTCCGACACAACACCCCGAACCGCCAGCATTCCCGACGCAAGCAGCGTTATCCCGCACGCGAAAGTCGAGAATGGTCCTGCCGCGCCCGCGCCTCTACCGCAGCCGGTCTCAACACCATCCACACCTCTGATGCATGTGACGCTTCCTTCGCCGCCTGAAGTAACGTCCGAGCCGAAGCAGGCGCCCGCGGCTGCCGCGAGCCCATCGATACCCGAGCCCCCGCCCGAGACCCCCAAGGCACCCACGCCCATGCGGTCGCTTGCCCTAGAATTCACGCCGGATGGCGCGCACGATATTAAGGTCCGTCTCTCGGAGCACTCAGGTGACGTACATATATCGCTGCATGGAACCGACCCCGCGCTCGCGGGTCGCGTGCGCGAAGGCGTCAGCGATCTCGTGGGGTCGCTCGCCAGAGCCGGCTACGACGCAGAGGCCTGGAGTCCGGGGCAGGACGGCCGGGGTCAACGCCGGCAGCCGGAACCCGACAAGCGCGCGCGCTTCCGGCCCGAAACAGGAGAAGAGTTCAGCGGCATGCTGCAACAACCAATCGAGGAGATCCAATGAGTTCAATCGCCAGTCCGATTACATCGCCCACCGCGACTCCGGCTACCCAAACACCGCCAGCGGCGTCGCCGCCAGCCGATCCTCTCGGTAACGAGAGCACCTTTCTGCGGCTGCTGGTTTCGCAGTTGCAGAATCAGGATCCTTTGAATCCGACCGACAGCACGCAGTTTGTCTCGCAGTTGACGTCATACAGCCAGCTCGAGCAGCTCATCAATATCGACCAGAACACGACGCCGGCATCCGGAGCCGCGCCGGGCGCCACAGGAACAGATCCGGTCACGAGCATCGCCACGAAAGCCACCGCCTAAAAGAGTAAACGACAGGAAAACAAAATGGGATCAGCATTTTCAAACGCACTTTCAGGATTGACCGCGAACGCGCTGGCCATCGATGTCGTCAGCGCCAACCTCGCCAATCAGAACACCGACGGCTACAAAGCGAACGATGTTTCCTTCGAGGATCTCGTCAGCGAGAGCCTCGGCTCGCAGTTCGGAAGCAATCTTGTGGGAGGTTCGGCGATTCCGATTTCCAATCGCTCGTTCTCGCAGGGCGCCATCACCTCTACCGGACAGCCGTACGATGCGGCCGTCCAGGGCAACGGCTTTTTCGTTCTGCGCGAGCCCGGCGGGCAGCAGGCGTTTACTCGCGCCGGCAATTTCACCGTCGACGCGAATGGGCATCTTCTCACCCAGTCCGGCGATAGTGTCGAGGGCTGGAACGCATCCGGAGGCGTCGTGAATACCAATACCAATCCGACGGATATCGTGCTTCCGGTCGCCGGGCTTCGCCATCCCGTCGCCACCACACAGTTCGGGCTCAACCTCAATCTCGACGCCAATGCGGCGGTCGGTTCGGCCGATGCGAGTTTCAGTTCGCCGATCCAGGTCGTCGATTCCGAAGGCCAGACGCACGTGCTCACGGTCAGCTATACCAAGTCGGCCCCCGGCAACTGGGACTACACCATTTCGGTTCCACCGGGCGATCTGAACAATCCTGGGAATCCGCCGAGCCCGCTCGCATCGGGAACCCTGACATTCGACTCGAGCGGACATCTCAGTTCTCCGACCGCCGCGGCCGGGGCGGTCCCGATAGCGATCCAGGGGCTCAGCGACGGCGCGGCGGATCTGAACCTCACGTGGAACCTCTATGACGCGGCGGGCGACCCGCAGATCACGCAGTACAACCAGGCGTCGGCGAATCTTGCCAGCTCCCAGGACGGCGTGCAGGCCGGACAACTCACAGGCATCACGATCGGCGACAACGGGCAACTCACGGCGACATACTCGAACGGCGACAAAGTCCCGGTCGCCCAGCTTGCGTTGGGGGCTATTCTCAACCCCGGTTCCATGAGCGACCTGGGTAACAACAGCTTCGGGGTGACCTCGGCGACGGCGGTTCCGGCGATCGGCACGCCCGGCACCGGTTCGCGGGGAACGATTACGGGAGGCGCGATCGAGTCCTCGACCGTCGATATCGCGAAGGAGTTCACGAACCTGCTCGTTTATGAGCGCGGGTATCAGGCGAACTCGAAGGTCGTCACGACGGAAGACCAGGTCGTGCAGACAACCCTGGCGCTGATCAATCCGTAGCGCCGCCCCAGAGTCCGCGAAGATCCGGGCATGACGGCGCAGGAAGAGGTCGCGCATATCGGCAATGTGGCCATCGAGATCGAAGTGCAGCTCGACAGCCGCTGGATGAAGCTCTCGCAAATTCTCGCGCTCGAGGAAGGCAGCGTCATCGAGATGAACCGGTCGGCGGGAGAAAACATCGACATCTTCATCGGCAGGAAACTGGCTGCGTTCGGCGAGATCGTGATCATCGAGAGCGCGATGGGTGTCCGGATCACCGACTTCAATTTCGAGCGGTAAGACAAGAATATGGATGCGGTTCAACCACTCATCGCGATCGTCCTCGTCATGGCGCTGCTCGGCGGCGCCCTGGCGGTGTTGAGGAAGCGCGGGGTCGTATCTTTCGACTCCCGCGCCGCTTCAACGCGAGGGCGCCGCATGGTGGTGGTCGAGCGGGTGGCGCTCGGTCCGCAGCACGCGCTGCATCTGGTGAAGGCAGGCGGGCGGTTGCTGCTCGTGGCGACCGCGCCCGGCTCGTGCCAGTTGCTCGATCGCGAAGTCGACGGCAACTTCGATAGCGAGGTTCGGGTATGAAACCGCTGCTGCTCCCGCCCGGTCAGACTGCGCTCAGCACGCCAATGCAGATCATTCTGCTGATGACGGCGCTGACGCTCCTGCCGGCGATCGTGATGTCCCTAACGCCATTCCTCCGCATCTCGATTGTGCTCCACTTTCTGCGCCAGGCTCTCGGGACGCAGAGCGCCCCATCGAACCAGGTGCTGGTCGGTCTCGCGCTGTTTCTCACGGCCGTAACGGTGCAGCCGATGCTGTCGCAAATCTACAAAGAAGCGTGGGAACCCGCCGAAAGGGGGCGGATTACGGCATCCCAGGCGTATGACATCGGCAGCAAGCCGCTCAAGGCGCACCTGAGCCGGTTCGCGAGAGAGAAGGACGTCAAGCTGTTCGTCGAGCTGACTCACGCGCCGGCGCCGCGAACGCCCGCTGACCTCGACCTGCAGGTTCTCGCCGCGGCCTACATCCTTTCTGAGATGCGCGCCGGATTTCAGATCGGTGCGGTGATCTTCCTGCCGTTTCTCTTGATCGATATCGTGGTGGCTTCCGTAACTCTGTCGATCGGCATGGTGCAGCTTCCGCCCGCCATGGTTTCGGCGCCGTTCAAGCTGCTGCTGTTCGTGTTGGTCGACGGCTGGAACCTGACCGTCGGATCGCTCATGAAAGGCTTCTTCGCATGACTCCGGAAGCAGTCGCGCACATCGTGGGGCAAATGTTCCTGGCCGCGTTCTGGATCAGCGCGCCGCTGCTCGCCGTCGGCTTCGTGACCGGCGTGCTGGTGAGTCTGGTTCAGGTTGTGACGTCGATTCAGGACAGCGGCTTCAACGCCATCCCGCGGCTCATCGCATTTCTCGGCGGCAGCCTCGTGATGATGCCGTGGATGGTCCACAAAGCGATGGCGTATGCGATCGACATTCTGGGGAACCTGAGCCGCTATGGGCGTTGATTCACTGCTGACGGAATCGACGCTGTTCGGATTCCTATACATGCTGGCGCGCATCTCCGGCGTCTTCGCATTTCTGCCGCTGGCGGCTTTCCGCGCCACGCCGGATGCGCCGAAGATCGTGCTGTCGCTGGCCCTGACGCTGATGCTGCGACCGCAGTGGAAGTCCATCCCGCCGAGCGCGATGACGATCGGTGGAACCGTGGCAGGGCTTGCCGGCGAAGCGGCGCTTGGAATTGCGATCGGCGTCTCGCTCGCCATCGTCTTCGAAGTCTTTCAAATGGCGGCGCAATCGGTCAGCATGACCGCCGGGTTCGGTTATGCGTCGACCATCGACCCGACGAGCGGCGCCGATTCGACAGTGCTGCTGACCATCGCGCAGTTGACCGCCGGATTGCTCTTCTTCGCATCCGGGGCCGACCGGCTTCTCGTCGAGGCGCTTTCGGAAAGCGTCAGGCTGATCCCGCCCCAATCCTTCAAGGCGGACCGGACGGCGGCATTGGCCCTGATCCAGTTCGGCGCCACGATATTCAGCGCCGGGTTGCGCCTCGCCGCGCCCATGACGGCCCTGCTTCTGCTGGCCGACGCCTCACTCGCGGTGCTGGGACGCGTGCAGGCGCAGCTTCACCTCATCAGTCTGACGATGCCGGTCAAGCTGGCGGCCACGATGCTGATTTTGTCGGCGACGATCGTCCTGCAGCCGGGGTTCTTCGAGTCGCTCGCCACGGCGTGGGTGCGCCTCGTCGGCGGCATTCTGCGGAGCGCTCACTGACATGGCGGATGGCTCCCAACGCACCGAAGCCGCCACGCCGCGGCGCCTGCAGAAGGCCCGGCAGGAAGGCAACTTTCCCGCCGCACGCGAATTCGTCTCGGCCATTCAGTTCTTCTCGTTCACGCTGCTCGCCGCCGCATATTTTCCACACTGGATCGAGGGTGTGGAGCCGGCATTCCGGATGGGCCTCCGGCAGGCATTCTCCACTTCACTCACACCGAATGAGTTGATCGCTCTCTTTGCGCGGCTTTCGGTCGCCGTGCTGCGGCCTCTCGCATTGGTGGGCGCTGCGCTGCTCGCGGTGACGATCTTCTTCCAGATGGCGACCACGAATATGGGCATCAGTCTGGCGCGCCTGAGCCCGCGCTTCGATCGGTTGAACGTGCTCCGAAAACTCAAAGACCTGCCCGGAAACAATCTGGCCGCGGTCTTTCAGGCCGCCGTGATGATTCCGGTGATGTTCTGGCTGACATGGGCGCTGGTGCGCGACCGTCTTCCCGAGTTGCTTCGGTTGCCGCTGATGCCGGTCACGGCGGGTGCCGCCGCGGCGGGGCTTCTCGTGAAAGACGCTCTGCGCAAAGCATCGCTCGCGCTGCTGGTGCTGGGCGCCGTGATGCTGACGCGCGAGCGTGCGCGCTACAGCCGCCGCCTGCGGATGACCAAACAGGAACTGCGCGACGAAGCCCGCGAGACGGAAGGCAATCCGCAAACAAAAGCGCGCATCCGTCGTCTGCAGCGCGATCTCCGCCGTCGCAACATGATGCGCGACGTCGCGAAGGCGACGGCCGTAATCGTGAACCCGACGCACTATGCGGTCGCGATCCGCTATGACCAGAACGCGATGGCCGCTCCCCTGGTCGTGGCCAAAGGACGCAACTATCTCGCCGCGCGCATCCGTTTGCGCGCCACGGAAAATCTGGTGCCGATTATTGAGAATCCTCCGTTGGCGCAGGCACTGTATAAATCGGTGGAAGTCGGGCAGGAAATCCCGGCGCATCTGTACCGGGCGGTGGCCGAGATTCTCGCCTACATCTTCAAGCTGATGGGCCGGACAAAATAACATGACGCCGAGCGCAGCGCAGACACGGGCGGGGGCCGCTGCAAAGCCGCGCAATCCCAACTTCACCGTGGAAGCTCTGAGCGAGTTGGCGGTGCCGGGAGCAGTGCTCGCGATCGTCGTCGCGCTGATCGCGCCGATGCCGAGCTTCCTGCTCGACCTGCTGATCGTGGCGGACATCATGATGTCGGTGATTGTCCTGATGGTCGCGATGTATATCACCAAGCCGGTCGACTTCAACGTCTTTCCGACGACGCTGTTATTGCTGACGCTTTTCCGGCTGGCGTTGAACGTCTCGTCGTCGCGGCTCATCCTGCTGAACGGCCACACCGGCGTGAACGCGGCGGGGCAGGTGATTCAGGCTTTTGGAAACTTCGTCGTCGGCGGGAATTACATCATCGGCGCCGTCATTTTCCTGGTGTTGATCGGTATCCAGTACATCGTGATCAACCACGGCGCGGTGCGGATTTCGGAAGTGACGGCGCGATTTACACTCGACGCGCTGCCGGGCAAGCAGATGTCGATCGATTCCGATCTCAACGCGGGTCTGATCGACGAGGCCGAGGCCCGGCGACGGCGCAAGCAACTGGCGGGCGAAGCCGAATTCTTCGGCGCCATGGACGGCGCCAGCAAATTCACGCAGCGCGATGCGGTGGCGGGAATCCTGATCACCGGCATCAATATCGTCGCCGGGCTGCTGATTGGCGTGATCCAGCATGGAGTCGATCTCCTGAAGGCGCTCCAGACCTATACCGTGTTGACGATCGGCGATGGCCTCGTCACCGTCATTCCGGCGCTGATGATCTCGATCTCCGGTGCCATGATCATTACCCGCGCCGGCTCGGAGAACCGCGTCGGGGTCGAATTTCAGAAGCAGATTTTCGGCGCGTATCCGCCGCTGCTGCTTGCGAGCGGCGTGCTGATCGCTCTGGCGGCATTTCCAGGCCTGCCCAAAGTTCCTTTCCTTCTCCTCGGCGCGGGTCTGGGCAGCATCGGCTGGCGAATGAGAACCACGGCAGCTCGCCGCGCCGCGCCCCCGCCCACCGCTGGCCCGGCGAAGCCCGCCAGAGAAAATCTCGACGAGTTGCTCAAAGTCGAGCCGCTTTCGATCGAGGTCGGCGTGAGTCTGATCTCCTTCATCGCTGATGGCGCGAACTCACCCCTGCTGCGGCGCATCGCCAGCATTCGCAAACAACTGGCGTCCGAGCTCGGCTTTATCATTCCGGCCGTGCGCGTCACCGACAATCTCGGGCTCAAGGCCCGCGAGTATGCGATCGGCCTCAAGGGCATCGAAGTCGCGCGCTTCGAGCTGCCGCAGGGGAGCGAGCTGGCCATCGCGGTCACCGCGACCGAGCCTCCGCCCGAAGGAAGAGCCACCAAAGACCCCGCATTCGGAGTAACGGCGTGGTGGGTGCCGGCCTCGCAGGCGGAAAGCGTGCGCGCGCGCGGTTATACCGTGATCGACCCGCTGAGCGTCATGACGACCCATCTCGCGGAGCTCACCCGGCGTTTCGCTTACGAGCTGTTCTCCCGCCAGGAGGCCCGCCGCATGCTCGATCGCGTCAGCGTCGAAAACGCGCGGCTTGTCGAGGATCTTGTCCCGAAGCTGTTGCCGCTCGCCACCGTGCAGCGCGTATTTCAGAATCTGCTGCGCGAGCGTGTTTCGATCCGCGACGCGGTCTCGATTCTGGAAGCGCTCGGCGAGGGAGCGCCCGTCACGCGCAACCCGGTGCTGCTCACCGATTACGTCAGGCAATCGATCCGGCGCGTGGTGGTGAAGCCGTATCTCAATGCGAATGGCGATCTGCCGGCGTACTTCCTCGAAGTCCAGCTCGAACGATTCGCGGAGACAGGCGTCGAGCACACCGAATCCAACAGCTCTCTGGCGCTCGCGCCCAACGCCCTGCACGATCTGCTCGACCGGCTGAGCCGCGGCGTGGGGCCGCTCGAATCTGCGCGCGTGGTCATCACCAGTTCGGTTTGCCGATATTTTCTGCGGCAGGCTGTCGAGTCCACGATGCCCAATCTTTTCTTTCTGGCGCACAATGAGATCCCGGCCGGGGTCAAAGTGATTTCTCTGGGAGTTATTCAATAATGCAGACGAAAACCTATTTTGCGAGCAGCGTACCAGCGGCGCTCGAAGTCGCGCGGCAGGAGTTGGGAGAAAACGCCATGCTGGTCGGCTCACGGCCCGCGCCGACGGAAGCCCGGCAGCTTGGACGCCTCGAAGTGACCTTCGCGCATGATGGTGATGCGCCGTCTGCAACGCTGGAGCTGTCTGACATCCGGGAGCAACTGGCGGCGCTGCGGAAGGCGGTGGGGCGCAGCGACGGGCTCGCCGGTTTCGCGCCACAAACCCGCGTTGACCAAATCCATGTCGAAAAAATCCTTGTCGCGCCGTTTGCCGAGATGGCGGCCGGCGAGTCCCGCACGCTGGCCTTCATCGGCCCGCCAAGCCGGGGCAAGACGACCTCTCTCGTCAAGATCGCGGTGAAGTATGGTCTCGCGCGGCGCGTGCCCGTGCGGATCTACAGCGCGGGCGCGCACGCGATCGGCGGGCAGGAGCAAATGGCGCGCTATGCCGCGATTCTGGGAACGCCGTTCCAGACCTGCGAGTCGCTCGCGAGCCTGCACCTCGCCCTGAACGGAGACGGTTGGAAGGGCTTGCTCCTGATCGACACGCCAGGAGTTTCACCCGCCGACGGTATCGAGATGGACGAGCTGGCCCGCTTATTCGCCACCCATCCGGAAATCGAAAAGCATCTGGTATTGCGCGCCGATGCCGGCGCCGCCGGGATGTCGCGAACCATCTCCCGGTTCGCCGCGCTCGCGCCCTCGCGCCTGCTCTTCACCGGCCTCGACGAAGTCGACCAGCCGGTCTCGGTCGCCGAAGCATTGGCCTCAAGCGGCATCCCGGCCACTTTCTATGGCACGGGCCAGCGCATACCGGAAGATCTTGAAGAAGCTTCGGCCCGGCGGCTGGCGCCAGCCGTGCCTGCGGCCCCGAAATTCCGGCAGGCGGCCGCGTAAGGAGACAGCTTGTCGGCAGCGGCTTACTATCAGGCGGCCGAGACCCTTTCGGAGGACGAGCGCGAGCGCCTCATCCTCGAACACCTGCCGCAGGTCCGACTCGTCGCGCGCAAGATTCACGAACGCCTGCCGGAGTCCGTTTGTTTCGACGATCTCCTGTCGGCCGGAGTGGTCGGCCTCATTCAGGCCATCGACCATTTCGACCCGCGCCAGAACGTCAAGCTGAAGACCTACGCCGAGTTCCGCATTCGCGGCGCCATTCTCGACAGTTTGCGCGAAAGCGATTGGGCGCCTCGCCTGAAACGCCGTCAGGCGCGCGAATTTGAGGCGGCGATTGCGCGCGTCGAGCAGCGCCTGGGCCGCACACCCGAAGAGGAAGAGATTGCGCGCGAGCTGAATCTGGGAATCGACGAGTACCGGCAGAAGCTGACTGAAATGGAGGCGCTGAACATCGGCGAGCTGGAGTTCGCCCGCGATGAGAAAGAGGCGCCCGTAATCCTCAAGTACACCGCCGCGGTGGATGAGGAATCGCCCGAGATCACGATGGAGCGCGCCGAGCTGGAGCGGCTGATCGCGTCTTCGATCGACAGAATCCCGAAAGTGGAGAAAACCGTGCTGAGCCTTTACTTCTATGAAGAGCTGACCCTGCGGGAAATCGCCGGGGTGATGGGGATCCATCTGTCGCGTGTGTCGCAGATCAAATCGCAGGCGATTCTTCGCCTCAGGACTTCGATCGTAAAACGGTGGCCAGGAGCGCGCCCATGACTGAATATATGAAGCCGAGCATCGTTCGCTACATCGAAGAGGCGCTCGCCGAAGTCATCGAAAGCATGACGGGCGCGGAGTTCATCGTCACTGTCGACCCGGCCTCTCCCGAGGCTCCTCAACTCGCGGACGCCATCACGTGGCAGCAGGCGTTCTCTCCCGCCGAAGACCCGACGCTCTGGATCGCGGCGGGCAAAGACCTGTGGGACGCTCTCGGCCGCGCCACGCTTGGCGCCGCCGGCATCGACGATGTCACCGACGAAGACTGCCGTTCGACGTGGCACGAGATCCTCAATCAGGCCGGCGGCCGCATGGCGGCGGCGATGACTGCCGAGCAGGGGCGCGAAATGACGGCATCGAAGGGCGCCGAGATGGAGGCCGAGCCCGCCGGCCTCGCGTGGGTCGCATTTTCGGTTCAACGGGACACGCAAAACTGGCCGTTCAAAGCCGCCTGGGCGCCGGAGTTGACGGCTGCCGGTGAGCCTCGCCGCAAGGAACTAACGGCGGCGGCAAGAGAGGCACCCGCGTCGCGCACTTTCGATCTGCTGCTCGAAGTGGCGCTCCCCGTAGCGGTGTCCTTCGGCCGGACCTCGATGCAGATCCGCGAAGTTCTGAAGCTGAACACCGGCTCCATCGTCGAACTCGACCGTTTCGTCAGCGACCCGGTGGAAGTCATCGTCAACGACTGCGTGATCGCGCGCGGCGAGGTTGTGGTAGTCGACGGCAATTACGGCGTGCGGATCAATCATCTGGCGAGCCGCGAGGAACGGCTCCGCTCGGGCATGGCGGAGACCACGCGAAAAGGAGGAAGGCCATGAAGCTCGGGAACTGGAACATACCGGATGTCTGGGCGATCGCCGGTCTTGCCGGCCTGACCGTTATTCTGAGCTGCATCTTTTGTCTCATCCGGCTGCGCAACCGGCGACTGGCGGCGGAGAGGGGTCATGCGCTCCTTCGGGAGGAACTGCGGGCCGACTTGCGGGGCATGCGGGAACAACAAGACGCCTGCCAGGCCGAGGTCGCGCAACTCGGCCGGAACGTCGCGCTGCTCGAATCGAGTGGTCAGGAGATCGGTAACCTGACGCGCGGATTTGCGCGCCCTCTGCGCGCACAGGCCATCGAGTTGTTGCGATCCGGCATGCCGGCGGAAAAAATTGCGCAGAAACTCGGTATCGCAATGCGTGAGATGCGGCTGATCGCCCAGGTCTCCCGCACTTTGCTGCTGGAATAGCCCTATACAGGGGAGGCCGATTTGCCGATCTGATTCCTGAGCCCCTTTGCGGGAGATTCATGACCACTCTCGGCCTGCAACTGAAACAGAGTATCGACGACCTCCTCGGGATGCATTCCCTCAACCGGGCGACGGGTGCGATTGAGAGCCTCGGGCAGCTCGCCGGGCGATTTCTCGACGAGCCCGTTTCGCCGGTCCTGCGGCCGCTGGCCGCCGATCTGGTGGCAGTTGTCGAGTCCCGATCCTTCGCCATCGAGGGGGCTCATCAGGAAGAGGAATTCCGCTCCGCGCTTCGCCATCTCGCCCAGGCAATCGAACAACAGCGCGAAATCGAGGAAGATGCCGGTCAGTTTGCCGACGATCCGGAGTTAGTGCGGGACTTCCTTGTCGAAGCGCGCGAGCATCTCTCAAGCGTCGAATCCGGACTTCTCGCCATCGAAAAAGAACCCGATGACGCCGAAGCGTTGAATGCGGTGTTCCGGTCTTTTCATTCGATCAAAGGGCTGGCGGCGTTTCTCGGCGCCGCGGCCATTCAGGAGCTCGCCCACGAGACGGAAAACGTCCTTGACCAGGCGCGGTCGGGCGCGATCGTCTTCTCGACGGAAATCATCGATCTCATTCTGCGCTCGGCGGATGATCTTACCGCGTGCCTCGATCTCGCGGCCAGCGGAAGATTGAGCGCCATTCCCCGCCGCGATCGCGGCCTGCTCGAAAGCCTTGCGCGCGCGGCGCGAAGCGCCGAGGCGGCTCCTGTCGGCGCCATCGTCCAGCCCGCGGCCCCGGCAAAGGAATCTTCAGGCGAATCGGCGCCGCCTTCGCGGCCCCGCGAAAACGTGCTGCGAGTGGATGCGGCCAAACTGGAACACCTGATCGATATGGTCGGCGAGCTGGTGATCGCCGAATCCGTCGTCCGCAACAATCTCGGGATCGCGCAATCGCAGGAGCCGCTCCTCGCCCGCAATCTGAAGCAACTGGCGCGTGTGGTTCAGGAGGTCCAGAAAACCTCGATGTCCATGCGGATGGTATCGGTCGGCCAGGTGTTTCGCAAAATGGACCGGCTGGTTCGCGATTTGAGCCGCAAGTCCGGCAAGCTCGCCCACCTGGTGACTTCCGGCGACGATGTCGAGCTCGACCGCGGCATCGTGGAGAGTCTCGCCGACCCGATGGTCCACATGGTTCGAAATGCAATGGATCATGGTCTCGAAATGCCGGAAGAGCGGCGCCTCGCCGGAAAACCCGAGCAGGGGACGATTTGCCTCAAAGCGTCGCACGATGCGGGCGATATTGTGATCGAGCTCGCCGACGACGGGCGCGGCCTCGACACGGCGAAGATCCTCGCGAAAGCCAGGCGGACAGGTCTTTTGCGGGAAGACGAACAGCCTGAGGAAGAAGCCATTTTCCGTCTGATTCTCGAGCCGGGATTCTCGACCGCCGAGAAAGTCACCGACCTCTCCGGCCGCGGCGTCGGGATGGACGTCGTCAAAAAACAGATTCAGAAGCTGCGCGGGCAGATCGCGATCCGCTCGAATCCGGGGCAGGGCTGCACGCTGGTTCTGCGCCTGCCGCTCACGCTGGCGATTATCGATGGATTGGTGGTGGGCGCCGGGTCACAGCGTTACATCATCCCGATGTTCGTCGTGCGCGAGATGTTTTCACCGGGTCCGGAGACTTTCGTCACCATCGCCAATCGCGCGCAGATGGTGTTATTCCGCGACCGGCTGTATCCACTTGTGCGCTTGTCCCGCCTGCAAACCGCTTCGTGTAACAGCGACGCAGGCGAAACACATCGCGACGGCGGCGTTTTGATTATTGCCGAAGGCCGCGGCCAGCTTTTCTGCATCGCCGTCGATCACCTCATCGGCAAGCAGGAAGTGGTCATCAAATCGCTCGGAGCCACCTACCGCGACATCGCCGCCGTTTCGGGCGGCGCCATTCTCGGCGACGGACGCGTCGGCCTGATTCTCGACGTCAACGTGCTCGAAAGTATGCATGGCGTTGTGAACGAAAACGTCGCGAACGAAGACGCCAGCGGAGCCCTTTGAACAGGCTCATAAACAATCTGACGCTGACCGATCAGGACTTCGATCAGGTGCGCGCCATGGCTTATGACGCCTGCGGGCTCAGCCTGCATCTGGGCAAACGGGCGCTGGTATCCTCACGGCTCGAACGGCTCGTGCGCAGAAACGGCTTCGCGTCGTTTACGAACTATCTGGCCTTTCTTTCGCAAAGGAGAACCGGCGAAGAGTTCATCGAATTCATCGACACCCTGACGACGAACCACAGCGGATTCTGGCGCGAGCCGGAACATTTCCTGTTCCTGCGCGACATCATTATGCCGCGGCACCGCGCGCGCCTCCGTGTCTGGTCTGCCGCGTGCGCCACCGGCGAGGAGCCTTACACGATCGCGATGTGCGCTCTCGATGCCGGCGTCAACGGATGCAGCATCGCAGCCACGGATGTTTCGCGGGCCGCGCTCCGCACCGCGATCGAGGGCCGGTACGAAGCCTCGAAAGTTTCGCCGCTGCCCGCCGGCTGGACCGAGCGGTATTTTCAGGAGAATGCATCCCGGCTGCGCGTAGCGGACACCGCGCGGCGGCTCGTCAACTTCAGCGCCCTCAATCTGCTGCGGCCTTTTACCCATATGGGAATCTTCGATGTCATCTTCTGCCGGAATGTGATGATCTATTTCGATCGGGAGACCCGCGACAAGCTTGTCGAGGATCTCGCGGCTCAGCTCGCGCCCGGGGGCTATCTCTTCACGGGGCATTCGGAAACACTGCTGCGCCTGCCGCCGGCACTGAAGTACGTACGACCCGCGACGTACCGAAGAATCTGATGTGCGGAGCGGCCCAGGGGGAACTTATCGTGATCGGTCTCGGGGAAGGCCGCGTCGCCGAGGCGCCCGCTGCCTTGTCGACTGTCGCGCTCGGCTCCTGCGTCGCGGTGATCGCCTGGGACTGGAAGCTGAAGGTGGGCGGACTCGCCCACATCATGCTGCCCGACTCCACAATCGACCCCGTCCGCGCCGCCGCCCATCCGTACGTGTTTGCCGACTCCGGGCTGCCGCAGTTGCTCCGCTCGCTCGTCGCGCGAGGCACGGCGAAAAAGCGGCTGAGCTGGTGTCTGGCGGGCGGCGCGACCATGATGGCTGGTTCCGCGCATTTCGAGACCGGAAGGCGTAATGAGATGGCTCTCAGGAAGGCCTTCCGTAAACTGGGCCTATTCATCGAGGAAGAGGATCTGGGGGGAACCCAATCGCGCTCGGTGCGGCTGGCTCTGCATTCCGGAGAAATCGTCGTGCGCGCGGGCAAGGGCGGCGAGCGGATTCTGCGACGCCCGGCCGCGGTGAGTCTTACGCAGTGAAAATCGTCTCGTGGCGCGGGCACTCGTGGACTCTCGAAGAACAAGCGCCGGCAAAAGTGCCGGCGCGGCAGGCACGAGTGCCCGCGCCACGATGAGGCCTGCGATATACGTGACGACTAAGCGACCAGCCGCGGCATGCGCGCTTCGAGCACGCGCATTCTCGCCGAGAGCGTCGTCCGCTTCAAACCCAGCAGCTCGGCCGCGGCCGTCTTGTTGCCCCGCGTCCTCGCCAGTGCCTGTGTGAGCAGGTCGTGCTCGAACGTTTCGAGCGTTTGCTGATAGTCGAGACCCGCCGAAGGCAGCGAAATCCGCGCTGGGTTTGCTGTCAAGGCGGAGGATTCGGTGGCCTGATGGCGCATCGGGCGCGGCGCTATGCGAATATCCGAAGCGAAAATCGTCGAACGCGAGCCGCTCAGGATGACGGCCAGCTCCATCACGTTCTCCAGCTCTCTGACATTCCCCGGCCAGTAGTGTTCGAGGAGCCTGTCGATTGCCGAGGGGTCGAGATCCTTCGATCGCACTCCTTCGGCCGCGCATGTTTTACCGGCGAAGTGCCGCGCCAGTTCCGGCAGGTCTTCCGGGCGTTCGCGCAGGGGCGGCAGGGAGATCGCGAAAACATTCAGGCGGTAGTAGAGATCTTCGCGAAACAGCCCCGCCTCGACGCGCTCGTGAAGATTCACGTTAGTCGCCGCGATCACCCGCACGTCGAGATGAATGCGCTCATTTCCGCCGAGGCGCTCAATCTCTTTTTCCTGCAGCACCCGCAGCAGTTTCGCCTGGACTGCGAACGGCATGTCGCCGATCTCATCGAGAAAGATCGTGCCGTGGTTGGCAGCCTCGAACTTTCCGGCCCGGCCCTGCATTGCTCCCGTGAACGCGCCCTTCACGTGGCCGAACAACTCGGCTTCGAGCAGCGTGTCGGGAATGGCTCCGCAATTCACGGCCACCCAGGGTCCGCGCGACCGGTTTCCCGTGCGATGAATCTCCCGCGCTACAACTTCCTTGCCCGTGCCGGTTTCCCCCTCGATCAGAACATTACAGCGGCGGCTGGCGACCAGACTGATATCTGCGTCAATGGAGCGAATCGAAAGGCTGCTGCCGATGAGCGCCCTGCGTTCGTTCCGCGCCAGCCCGATCCCGGTGTTTGACACAACATGATCCGCCAGACCCTTTAATTCGCCGAGCGTGGTTACGACCTGAGATGCCCCTGCCTTGAGGAACGCCGTGGCCGATGCGGGCGAGGCCGAGGGCTGCCAAATCCAGACTGCGTAAGCGCCCCCTGATTCCCCGGCGATTTCCATTGCGGGACCCACATCCGCCGTCTCCCGTACTTCCAGAACAACCGGCCCACCATGGCGCACCGCCATCCGGTGCACCCGATCGTCATCCGGATAGCCTTCCACCGCCGCGATATCGCCCCACTCCCGCGGAAACGCGCCAGACTCACCGAAAATCGATTTGACCCATATGAATTTCATAGCGTCGCCGATTGTGCTGATGTTCTATCGACCCGAGCCGGAAAAAATTTAGCAAATATTTTTTGGGGTGCCTCGGGCAGCAAGGTATAAAGCGCCGGCGGCTCAGAACCGATGGTGCATTGGCGCAGCGCGGCCGTCCCTCATCGGGCCCGTGTGAAAGCAGAAAGGAAAAGTGTGTTGGATCAGGACTTACTCGAGCGGAGCGTGGCCGCGGCAACTGCTGAAGTTTTCTCCACGATGCTCGGCATGGAGGTGCGAGCGAGAGACGTCGCGGCGGAATCTCAGACCGGCGGCCCCGGCATCATCTCGCTGATAGGCATTACCGGCGAATGGGGCGGCTCCGGCGTATTCTGCTGCACCCCGGCCTTCGCGGGTCTGCTCAGCGGACGGATGTTGGGGGTCGAACCTTATCCGGCGGCCAAGACGCAAGCCGTTGACGAGGAGGTTCTGGACGTCGTCGCGGAAATTACCAACATGACGATCGGTAATGTCAAGAACGCACTCGAGCCGGTGACCGGTCCACTGGCGATCAGCGTGCCGACGGTCATTCACGGCAGGAACTTCGAGTTTCGGAACGTCGCCGGTCTGCGCGGTGTGACAGTGACGTTTGAGGCGGCCGCGCAAACATTTGAGGTGCGCATTTCCCTTGCGCCGATGGCTGCCCGGGCCGGCGCTCGCATCCGGACGCCGGTATTCGGGCTGGCTCACGTCTGATTCCAAATCTGCGAAACCAGTCTCCGCGGTCGCGTACTTCGCTTCGAGGATCCTGGGACAGCCGCGTGGGGGCCGTGCCCGTCACGCCTGTTCGGGTTCGCGCTTTGCGGGAGCGGAGACGTTGCGGCTTCGATTCGTGGTGAAAAGCCAATTTGAAAGCTAAAAAGCCAAAAGCGAAGCCAAATTAAGCCAATTAAGTTATTGTTTTTCAGTGACTTAGTGGCTTCGTTCAGGAATACGGAGTGAAAATCCGGATCGTTATCGGGCCATGCTGCTGATTTTGGGGCTATTTAGCGCGCGCCGGACAGCCACATCCTCGCTTCCCGGCTGAACCGTTGTCAGCCGGGCGCAACACTCCGGTGCGCACGCCGAATTGAATATTCAGTTGTCAATGAACGATGAAGCAGGGCCGCCCATCGTCATTGGCCATGGGCTGCTGCGTCGGGTGTCGAATCCCGGTGATATTATGCCGCAGAGGATGGCGCACCGAAGGGTGAGATGCGAAGAAGTGCTCTGGAATCAGCGCAAGGATCTTTTGCCGCCGGAGTGAACAGCCTCTTGTCCAGCCTATGGGTCGGCCAAGCCAGTGCACTGACTGGCGTGGTGTATGCAACTTCGTCCGGCGCGAGCGGGAGAGGGTCTGGAGTGGTACGAATCGCAGCAAATGGAACCACTGATGACCTGTGCTACTCGAAAGCGCTGCCGCCTGCTTTTCACGGTTCGACGTGTTCGGACAAGGCCGCTCAGTTCAGGAAATACGTTCTGTAAAGCGTATCGCGCTGCTTCGGCACGAACCCCGCATCCCGGATCATGCGCCGCAGTTCTTCTTCAGTCGCCTGATGATGCGTACCGGCGGCCGAGACGACGTTTTCTTCAATCATGATGCTGCCGACGTCGTTGCCTCCGAAACGCAGGCCGAGCTGGCAGACCTTGAGCCCGGGCGTCACCCAGGACGACTGGATATTCTCAATATTGTCGAGATAGATGCGCGAGATCGCCAGCGTCTTCAGGTATTCGACCGACGTCGCTTCATCTTTTATGAAGCGTCCGAGAGAAGTGAGCTCGCGCTGAAAAGCCCAGGGAATGAAGGCTGTGAATCCGCCCGTGTCTTCCTGAATCTGGCGCACGATATCGAAGTGATTCATGCGCTGGTCCATCGTCTCGCCGCAGCCGAACATCATAGTGGCGGTCGTCCGCATGCCGAGCGAGTGCGCAGTGCGGTGGACGTCTATCCATTCCTGTGTGCCGCACTTCAGCCGGCTGATACGGTGGCGGACGGCATCGTCCAGAATCTCGGCCCCGCCCCCGGGGATAGAGTCGAGACCGGCGTCGCGCAGACGGGCGATGGTGTCGCGCAGTGTCAGTCCGCTGACCTCGGCGATGTTGGTAATCTCCGGCGCCGAGAAACAGTGGCACCAGATGTTGAACTTCGCCTTGATCGAGCGCAGCAGATCCTCATACCACTCGATCTTCAGATCGGGATGCAGCCCGCCCTGGAAGAGAATGCCGGTGCCGCCAAGGTCGATGGTTTCCTGAATCTTGTCGAAGATCACTTCGTTCGGAAGGATGTAGCCTTCCTTGCTGCCCATCGGGCGGTAGAACGCGCAGAAGCTGCAGTACTCGGTGCAGAAGTTCGTGTAATTGATGTTGCGGTCGATGATGTACGAGACCACGCCATCGGGATGATGGCGGCGGCGCTCCGCATCGGCCTCCATGCCGAGACCGATCAGGTCGTCGGACTCGAACATATCGATGGCTTCCGCGCGCGTGATCATAGAGAAGTAACTATTCTATCTGGACTGCTTCAAAGTTTCATCCGTTCCAGCTTGCGATACAGCGTCTTCCGCTCAATCCCAAGGATCGCCGCCGCGCGGCTCTTGTTGCCACCCGTCGCCGCCAGCACCCGCCGAATCTGGTCCGCTTCCGTTTCCGCCAGAGTCTCGCCGGCGGATCCGCTGGGCTCCATCGCGGAAATAGCGTCCTGTACGGATTCGGCGTCGATGCGTTCGTTCGGCGCGAGAATCGTCAGGCGCTCGACCAGGTGCTGCAACTGGCGAATATTCCCCGGCCACGTGAAATCCTTCATCGTTCTGAGGCCGGATTCGGTCAGTTTCACGTTCCGGTTGTAGCGCGAGTTGTACTTATTCAGGAAGTAGTGCGTCAACAACGGCACGTCGTTGCGGCGCTCGCGCAGCGGCGGCATCGTCACACGCACGACATTCAGCCGAAACCACAGGTCTTCACGAAACTTGCCATCGTCAACCATCTTCTGCAGGTCGCGATTGGTCGCCACGACCACACGCACGTCCACCTTCTTCTCCCGCGACGCGCCAACCGGACGAATCTCGCGCTCCTGCAAAAAACGCAGCAGCTTGGCCTGGAACCCGGGGTCGATGTCGCCGATTTCATCGAGGAAAACCGTGCCGCGGTTCGCCGCTTCGAACACGCCGACGCGATCGCGATCGGCGCCCGTGAACGCGCCTCTCATGGCGCCGAAGAGCTCGCTTTCGATCAAAGCGGCTGGTATCGACGTGCAATCGACGGCCACAAACGGATGCGACGCGCGGTTGCTGAAGCGGTGTATCATGCGCGCCACCAGTTCCTTGCCGGTGCCGGATTCGCCTTCAATCACCACCGTCGCATCCGTCGGCGCAACCTGCGATACGGTCTTGTAAATCTCGACCATGCCCGGCGTGCTGCCGATCATTTCGGTCTCGGGAAGTTCCTCCGGCTCGACTTCCTCGTCGTCGGTGTCCAGTGGATTCAGCGCCCGCCGTATCGTGCTCAGCAAAGTATCCAGCTCGAAGGGTTTGGCAAGATAGTCGAACGCCCCATTGCGCGTCGCCGCCATAACGGTCTCCATCGAGCCGCGCGCGGACATCAGAATCACCGGACAGCGGGCGCTCTGCTTCTTCGCGGCCATCAGAATATCGAGACCTGTCCGGTCGTCGATGTAGATGTCGGAGACGACCAGAGGGTAATCGCGATTGGACAGCCGCAGCAGCGCATCCCGCGTGTTCGACACGGCATCGACGGCGAAGCCTTCGAGCTCCAGAAAAGTCACGATCGTGGTGCGGACGCTGGAGTCGTCCTCGACCAGCAATATGGGCTCGTTCATAACGCGGGTTTCAGGTTCAGAGTGAATCTCGATCCTTTGCCGGGCTCCGACTCGACGTCAATTGTGCCGCCGTGCGCGGTCACGATCTGCCGCACGAGGGAAAGTCCGATGCCGGTTCCCATTTCACCAGATTGCTCGGCGCGCTTCGTGCGATAGAACTTTTCGAAGACCCGCGCGACCTCGGATTTTTCCATGCCGATGCCCTGGTCCTCGACGGAGAGCTCGACGCGGCCGGCCGGCCCATTCGCCTTTCCATACACCGTCACGCGTGTCTGCGGCGGTGAGTATTTCACGGCGTTGGTCAGCAGGTTATAGACCGCGTACTCCATCAGCTCGCGGTCGCCCATGAGGTCGTTCGCCGGCAGGCCGGCGATTTCGATCGCGATGTCCTTGTTGTCCGCGAGGGGCCGCGCGCGGGCCGCGCAGTGCTCTACAAGATCGTGCAGCGGGAATCGCTCCCGCTTCAATTCGATCTGGCCGCCGGACATGCGCTCCACGCTGAGGAACGTCTCGATCATCTTCGCCAGACGCTTCGATTCGGAATTGATCAAATTCGCCATTTGCGTGCGCTTGGCTTCCGGCATGGAGCCGTAGCGCCCGATCAACTCACTCGATCCCTGGATGGCAGTAAGCGGCGTTCGCATCTCGTGCGTGACGAACTGGATCGCCTGCTGATAACGATCCTTTTCCTGCTCGGCCTTCACAAGATCGCGGCCGACCAGCAGATGCCGCCACGCCGCGGCGGATGCGATGGCGAGCGCGACCGCCAGCGTTCCCGGCAACCATGGCCATACGACGGAGCGCGCGAATGCAAACGCGGGGATCGCCTGTGCGGCGAGCAGAATGGCCGCCGCAGAGATGCTGGCCATCCAGTCCGGTGCGAACGCATAAGCGAAACCTGCGCACAATGCCAGCAGGAGCGACACGGGCAGCACCGCGAGAGGCGACGCATCGACGAGAAACATCTGGCGCGCGATCGTCTCGTAGGCGTTGGCGTGAATTTCGACGCCCGGCATGAAGGTGCTGTTCGAGTACGGCGTCATCCAGCGGTCCTGCACGGCCGTTTGATCGGTGACGCCGACGAACACGACCTTGCCGGCGAACCGCGAGGCGAGCGACGGGTCTTTGTCCAGCGCCGCGATCGAGACCTGCGGGATCCGCATGGAAGGCGGCACATAGCGGATGCGGATCATGCGCTGATCGGCCAGCTCGCGCGAAGCACGCTGATGTCCCTCGTCGCGCAAAGCCGAAGGGATGCGCACATTTCCGACAGTCAGATCGTCCGGAGACTCGACGACGTCGGCCCCCGAGGCCGCGCTGTAGGCCGCCAGCGCGAGAGCCCAGCGGCGGTCATGGCCGGAGGCTTTTTCGAGGATGAGATCGCGGCTCACCGCATCGTAGGTGTCGAGCGCCGCGTGCGTCTGACCCACGGCGACCGCGTATTTGCGAAAAAGCGGACTGGGATCGTCCCATCCGCTGCCATCGAGCGAGAGGTCGCAACCGAGGACAAGGTTGTGAGTATGCGAGAACGCGTCGGCGAGTTTCGCGTCGGCGAGAGAATCGCCGCCGGTGGTGCCGAGGGTCACGTCGACGGCGACAGCAGCAGGATGCGCGGCTTCGATTCGATCGAGTCCGTCCGCAAGGGCCGCGCGCAGACCGTCGGGATATCCGTACTTATCGATAGTCGGCTCGTCGATCGCCAAAATGATCGAAGTCGACTGCCACGGCGCGGGCGGTTCGAGGCGAAACAAAAAGTCATATGCGTACTTGTCGAATTGCTGACCGAACGAAGTCCAGCTCACCGCGAGGCCAATGATGGCTGCCGCGACAACGAGGACAGCCAGAGTGGTCCTATTTCGCTTTTCCCAGCGCACGTTCGATCTCATCGGGCGCTGTCGGCAGCGCGCCGCTCAGCACCTTCGCGCCGGTCTCGGTGACAAGAACGACATCCTCGATGCGAATCCCGATGTTCTCCTCAGGAATGTAGACGCCAGGCTCGATCGTGATCACCATGCCGGCCTTCAGCGGCGCGGCGGTGTCGGAGGCGTCGTGCACGTCGAGCCCCACATGGTGCGACAGGCCGTGGTTGAAATAAGCTCCGAGCGGTTGCCCTTTCAGATCTTTGCCGTGGGAATTGATGTAATCGAAAGCAATCCTGTAAAGGCTGTCCGGCGTGGTGCGTCCGATCGTCATGCCAGGCTTGACCGCGGCAATCGCGGCCCGCTGCGCGCCCAGTACGATCCCATAGATCTCCCGCTGCCGCGCAGTGAACTTCCCGCTGACCGGAATGGTGCGCGTGATGTCGCTTGCGTAGTTATCGCATTCGGCCGCGGCGTCGATTACGGTCACTTCGCCCGCGTCCATCCTTCGGTTGTTGCGGGAATAATGAAGCGTCGTCGAATTTGGACCCGAGCCCACGATCGGCGCATAAGCGCCGCGGCGGCAGCCTTCACTCATCCACGTCGACACCATGAGGGCGGCAGCCTGATATTCGTATTCGCCCGGTTTAATCGTTTTCCAGACAGCGCGATGAGCGGCGATCGAGACGTCCGTGGCTTTCTGAATTTCCGCGATTTCAGCAGGCGACTTTTCCATCCGCAGCCGTGCAATCGAGAGCCGCGCATCCGTCACGGTACGCAGCGGAGCAAGTTTCGTCAGCGCGGCGGCCGCGGGGTCGCTCGCGAGCGCATATAAATTTGGATAGATCCCGAGCAGCGAATGCAGCTGGGATTCAAACCGCTCCGCCGCCATCACTTTCGCGACACCTGTGATCGCGGGCGCCTCCGCATCATCCGGGCCCAGCTTGCGGCCGGTCCACTTCTCCTCGCTGACGACTCGCTGCGGCAGAAAGAGTATCTCGCGCGGCGCTCTGGAGCGCGCGGCCCCGCCGGGCCCATTCGCATCGGCTTCGGGCGTGAGGATCAGAATCGCGCCGGGCTGCTCCCATCCGGTGAGGTAGTAGAAATCCGTCTGCTGGAAGAATGCTTCGTGCAGGTCGTCGCTCTCTTTCGCGCCGAAAAGGACGAGTACTCCGTCCGGAATTGACTTGCGGAGATTGGCGCGGCGCGTTGCGAACTCGGGAGAGACCGCCGCCCCAAGCTGAAAAGAAAGCGCGAAAAACAGCAGAAAACGCGGCAAACTTCGAGTATATCCGCATCCGTGCGAACTTCCCCAGGGGCGAATTCGTTATCTTTATACGACGCGCATGACGAACGGCCACGCAATATCGGTATCGGGATTACACAAGAGTTACGGCGATTTCGAAGCGGTCCGCGGCATTGACTTCGAAGTTTCGACAGGCGAGGTCTTCGGGCTCCTCGGCCCGAACGGCGCCGGCAAGACCACGACCGTCGAGATCCTCGAAGGCATCCGCCAGAGAACCAGCGGCGAAGTGCGGGTTCTCGATTACGATCCCGACAAACAGAAGAACCAGCTCAAGGACCGCATCGGCGTCTGCCTGCAGGCGACCAATCTTCCCGACAAGATGAAAGTCATCGAAGCCCTGCAGGTATTCGGTTCTCTTTACACGCGCACTCGCAATCCGGACGATCTGCTGAAGCGGCTGCAGCTCGAAGAAAAGCGCAATGCTTTTTTTTCCACGCTCTCCGGCGGACAGAAGCAGCGCCTCGCCATCGCGCTCGGCCTGATCAACGATCCGTCGCTGCTTTTTCTCGATGAGCCCACTACGGGCCTCGATCCGCAGGTGCGCCTCGAGATCCACGACCTGCTGGCCGGACTCAAGGCGGAGAAGCGCACCATCCTGATGACGACGCACTACATCGAGGAAGCCGAGCGCCTGTGCGACCGCGTCGCGATCGTCGATGCGGGCAAGATCATCGCGATCGGCACGCCGCGCGAACTGCAGGACCGCAGCGCCAGCAAGTCCAGCATCGAAATCGTCTGCGGCACGAGTCTCGACGGCATGCCGCTGCCTGTCTGGCCTGACGCCACCCAAACACACAAGAGCGCCGATGGACGAACGCTCACCGTCCATTCGACCCGGCCGGCTCGCACGCTGGTCGAAATCGTGAAGTGGGTGGATGCGCAGGGGCTCGGGCTCGAGGACGTCCACCTCGCGCGCCCCACGCTCGAAGACGTTTTCATCGAACTCACCGGAAAGAGGCTGCGCGAATGAACGCGTATTTGACGCTGATCCGTATCGATATCCGGCTGGCTTTCCGGCAGAAGGTGGTGATCTTTTTCAACTACCTGATGCCGTTCGTCTTCTTCCTCATCTTTGCGCAGGTGTATAACGCGCGTCAGGGCGGCGCGATCCTGCAGGTGGTGGCGATGGTGACGGTGCTGGGAATTCTCGGCAACGGCCTGTTCGGCGCGGGCCTGCGCGCCGCGCAGGATCGTGAAATGAATATCCTGCGGCGCTACAAGGTGGCGCCGATCTCGCCGCTGCCTTTGCTTGTGGCGTCCACGGTCACCGGTCTGGTCGTTTACTTTCCGTACGTCCTGATCATGCTCGCGATCGCGAAATTCCGCTACGGGATGGTAATGCCGCCGCACATGGGAGCCGTGCTCATATTCATCATGCTCGGCGTGATGGCGATGCGGGCGCTCGGATCGATTGTGGCGTCGGTAGCCAATTCGATGCAGGAGAGCGGCATTCTCGTGCAGGTGCTTTACATGGCGATGCTCTTCCTCAGCGGCGCCACGTTTCCCACCGTGATGTTCCCGAGCTGGCTGCTGACCACGGTGCAGTTCATTCCCTCGACGTGGCTGATGACCGGCATGCAGGGGCTGATGCTGCGCAACGAAACTCTTGCTGCGAACTGGCAGGCGGTGGGCGCGATGGTGCTGACGACCGTGCTCGGGCTGCTGCTGTCGGCGAAACTCTTCCGCTGGGAAAAAGAAGAGAAGGTCAGGCCCTCGGCGAAGCTTTGGGTGGTTGCGGTGCTGACGCCGTTCGTCGCGCTCGGAGCGTGGCAGACGCATGCAAAGGACAACGTCAGCAAGATGAAGATTATGAATCGCGATCTGGCGCGCTCGCGCACGGTGCTGATTCGCAACGCCCGTATCTTCGTGGGTGACGGCCGCGTGATCGAGAACGGCGGCGTGCTGGTGAAGGGGGGAAAGATCGCCGAAGTGTACGACGGAAACGTGCCCGATCCAAAGTCGGTCGAAGCGGACCCTATCGACGCCGCCGGAAAAACCCTTCTGCCGGGCCTGATCGATGTGAGCGTCCATCTCAGCCAACCCGGCGGATTCTACGACGACTGGAAGGACTACACGCCCTCGAAGGCCATGCAGCGCGATCTGGCGGAGTACCTCTACAGCGGCGTCACCGCGGTGCGCAGCGCCGGCGATCAACTGGATGATGCTGTGAAAATCCGCGGCCTCGTGGCGAGCGGCGAAAAGCAGGGGGCTGATCTCTTCCTCCTCGGTCCTTCGTTTACGGCGGTGGGTGGTCAGGGCGCCGAAGCCCTGCGCAACATACCGGCCGCCTCTCGGGATCAGGTGCCGGCCGCGCTCATGCGCCTTCCCAAATCGCCCGACGAAGCGAAACAGCAGGTGGATGAGCTGAAGAAGGCCGGCGTCGACGGAATCGAAGCGGTGCTCGATTCGGGCGGCGGAATCGCATCCCGACTCGACCTTGTGATCTTCAACGCAATCGCCTCGGCGGCCCGCGCCGATGGCCTGTCCATGATCGTTGAGACAGGCGATGAGCGCGATATCGAGGACGCTATCCGCGCGCACGTCAACGGCATCGAGCATGGCTCGGCGAGCAGGCCGATTCCGGACGCGGACTTTGCGGCAATGGCGAAACAGGGCATCACGTGGGATCCGGCGCTGAGCGCGGCTGAGGCGGCGCGCGAATTCGCCGCCGGCAAGACGGACCTGATCGAGCGCCCACTGGTACAGCAGGTTTCCCCGCGCGCGCTGCTCGCCGGCACGAAGAACGCTCTCACGTCGCCGGCCTATGAAGCCCTGCGGCAGGGGATGGCGCATTCATCCGGGAACCTCGACATCGCGCGCGGCAACTTGTTGCGCGCGTATCGAGCCGGCGTGACTTTGGTAACAGGAAGTGACGCGGGCAAGCCGCTCGTCTTCCACGGTCCGACGGTGCAGCACGAGATCGCGTTGTGGGTGGAGGCGGGCGTGCCGGTCCAGGTCGCGCTACAGGCGGCGACGCTGAATGCGGCCCGGGCGTTAAAGGCCGAGAGCCGCATCGGCTCGATCGAAAAGGGCAAAGACGCTACCCTGTTGTTGGTTGACGGGAATCCGCTGCAGGATATCAGGGCCATCGAAGCAATCTCGGCCGTCATCATTAAGGGTGAGCGCGTCAATCGCGGCGAGCGCGAGAACGGCGAATTACTCAAGCAGGAGTAGAGGGGCCTTGTCGGGGCCCATCCGCCGGTGTATGGAATAATCCATCGCGACGCGGGCTCTCAGCGCGGCGCGGAGCTCTTATTCCGCTATCCCCACGACAATGGCCCCCGCGGCGATCAGCGCCCCGCCGATCCATCTGCCCATCGACGGAACTTCCCGAAACGCGACCCAACTCAGGAGTTGCGCCACGAGGAAGAAGAACATGATGTAGACGCCGATCACTTTTCCAAAATCCCAGTCGGAGGCGTTCACCATAACTGCGTAGCCGAATAATACCAGGCCGCCCGCCGCCATCGCCATCCATCGGGAGCCGCCCGAGGACCGCAAACCCAGCCGCACCAGAGTGTCGCCTCCCGCCTCAAGCATCGCCGCGAGCAGCAGAATCGCCCATATCCACTTTTTGTGCATCGCTCTCGATTCTCGCAGGCGCTATGCGCCGACATCGCCCGCCGGACGCGCCACGCGCCGCGGGAACTCAAATCCGCCGGCCGGAGTCATATAATCGAGGAAGTCTTTATCAGGTCGTAGTCCGGGAGAGACCTTGACAGGCAACTATTACCTCAATCTCAACGCGAATCTGACCGCCGAGCAGGAAGCGGTCCTCGAAGACCACCGCCTGATCTCCGGGCTGCAGGCCGGCGATGAATCGGCCTATGAGGAACTGATCCAGCGCTTCCAGACGCCGGTTTATAACCTGGCGTACCGCCTGCTCAACGACCCGTCCGATGCCAGCGACGTAGCCCAGGAAGTCTTCCTGAAGATCTTCCGCAACATCGGGCACTTCCGCGGAGACAGCACTCTGCGCACCTGGGTTTACCGGATTGCTGTTAACGAATCTCACAACCGGCGGCGTTGGCTATTCCGTCATCGGCGCGGCGAAACCGGCATCGAAGACACCTTCGACGAAATCGAATGCCGCGAAAAACCGCTGATGGACGCGGGTGAAACGCCGTTCGACTTCACGGTAAATCGTGAAGCCCAGCTCCTGCTGGAAGAGGCGCTTACGGAGATCAACCCGGTCTTCCGCACGGCGCTCGTCCTGCGGGAGATCGAGGACATGAGCTATGAAGAGATAGCCGACATCCTCGAGGTATCCATCGGCACGGTGAAGTCCCGTATAGTACGGGGCCGTGAAGCTTTGCGCCGGAATCTTGCGACCAGGCTGGAGCCGGCGGCAACCGTACAACTGGTTCCGAGGGCAGCGCGGTGATCGAAGAATTGAACTGCAAATCGGTGCGCGAGACGCTGTGGGATTACGCGGCGAGCTCGCTCGACGACACGGATCGTGTGCTCGTTGACAGTCACCTTCGTGACTGCCGCGAGTGTTGTCTGCATCGCTCCGAAACCCGCTCATTGCGCGCGGGGCTGAAGAGCCTGCCGTCGCTCAATGTTTCTCCGCTGCTGCTGACAAGGTTGCGCGTCGTCGCGTCGCGCGAGCGCTCGCGGCAGGCCCTGCGCCGCAATCTGGCCGCGCGCTTTGCGGAGCTCCGCTCCCGCGCCAGGCTGATCTTCGACAATCTGCTGAAACCGATCGCGGTGCCGGCGGCGGGCGGTATGCTGGCTTCTTTCCTCTGCTTCGGGGCCATCGTGGACACTCTGCGCGTCTACCCGCAGTGGCAGAACGATATTCCGGTCGGCCTCTACACCGAGGTCGCGATTGACGACGTGTCGCCCTTTTCGTGCGATGGCAAGGATGTGATCGTTCAGCTCACCATCGATCAGAACGGCGAGGTCAGCGATTTCGAGGTGCCGCATGGATCGGGTTCTCCCGAGGAAATGCGCGAAATCGGAAATCTGGTGCTCTACAGTTCGTTCGTGCCGGCGACCGCCTTCGGGCAGCGTGTGACGGGCAAGATCCTCGTCAACATTCATCACATCAACATCCGGGGCTGACATTCGTCAAAAACTCGGCCAGCACTTCCTGATCTCGGAGAAAGCGCTCGACCGGACCGCGACGGCCGCATGCGGAGATCGGGTGCCGCTTGCGGTCGAGATCGGTCCGGGCCGGGGCGCTCTCACCGAGAAGCTGGTGGCGCGCGCGGACCGCGTCGTGGCGATCGAGCTCGATGCGGGATTGTCCGCCCAACTGCGAACGCGGTGGCCCGCGGTCACGCTCGTCGAAGGCAACGCCCTCGATGTGGATTGGGGCCAATGGGGCGCAGGCGTCCTCGCCGGCAACTTGCCCTACTACGTCGCGACGCCGATCATTTCGAAGTATCTGCGGGCGCCGGCGGCGTTAAGGCGCGCGGTCTTTCTGATTCAAAAGGAAGTCGCCGCCCGAATCACCGCTAAACCCGGCAGCCGGGATTACGGATACTTCTCCGTCGAATGTCAACTCCTGGCCGAGACGGAATATTTATTCACGGTGCCGCCGGGCGCGTTCCGTCCTCCGCCGAAAGTGGAGTCTGCCGTCATCCGATTGACGCCGCGCAGTGAGATCGCGGTGCCCGACATCGAGGGCTTTCTGGCCTTCGCGTCAGCCTGCTTCCGTCAGAAACGGAAAACCCTTGCGAATAACCTGCGCGCGTTGTACGGAGCGCATCCGGAACTCTCCCGCCGAGCCGAGCAATTGAGCGTGGAAGAGCTGATTGCA
>DASZLP010000132.1:0-3188 GCA_035552355.1 Bryobacteraceae bacterium
CGGTTCCGCCAGCGTTCGCGCCAAGTCGCAATTCGGAAGATTTGGTTCCTCCTGGCATGATAGCTCCTGGGGGCGGGAGCAAGGTGGATGAACTGCGTGGCGTGCGACGGCGCGGCGATTTCGGAGCGGCCTGAGCGCACCGCGCAGGGTTACCGGCGGTTCCGTTGTCGCGACTGTGGCAAGCAGTTCAATGAACGAACCGGTGGGACGCTGAATCGCACCCAGTATCCGTCCGACGTCATCGCGCTCGTTGTGTTCTGGCGACTGCGTTACAAACTGAGCCTGCGCGATCTACCTGAGATGTTCCTGCTTCGCGGTATCGAATTCACCTACGAGGCGGTCCGGGATTGGGAGGCGAAACTTACGCCGTTGCTGATCGACAATCTCCGCCGACGCCGGGGTGGTGGCAGTCGGGTCCGCCACTCGTGGTACGTCGATGAAACCTACATCAAAGTCAGTGGCCGATGGTGCTATCTGTATCGAGCGGTTGACCGCACTGGCGCTCTGGTGGATGTGATGCTGAGCGAGACCCGCGATATGGCCGCGGCAGAGAAGTTCTTTCGATCCGCCAAGGCGGTCACCGGTGTTACTCCGGCCCGGGTGACCACGGACGGGCATGACAGTTATCCTCGTGCTATTCGAAGCCAGCTCGGCGTGGATGTCCGACACCGGAACAGCCAGTATCTCAACAACCGCATTGAGCAGGATCATAGAGGGATCAAGAGCCGATATGGTCCAATGCGTGGCTTCGGCGCGGTGAACTCGGCAGCTCGCTTCTGCCGATGTCATGATGAACTTCGGAACCTCCTGCACACCAATTACCATCTCCGCCAAACCTCACTACCCGCCACTCGTCGCCGCCGCTTCCTTCAAGGAAGCCGCATTGCCCTCATCATGATGGCCTCGTCATGAGCAACGCGAACGCAGAAGAGCTGGCCTAGTCGGCACGAGTTCTGACGGAACCCTTCGCGGGAGAAGGCCGCGCCCAGAAGCGCCATCGCGAGCGGCACGACCAGCGCCGCGCCGGCCCCTTGAAGAGCGCGTGCCACGATCAGCCAGCCAACGCTGGTCGCGAGCCCACATGCGGCCGATCCGCCGGCAAACAGCCCAATGCCGTAGCAGAACAGGCGTCGGCGTCCGAAGCGGTCGCCGAGCGCGGTGCCGGTCAACAGCAGCACGGCAAAGCTGAGATTGTAGGCGTTGACGGTCCACTCGAGCGATCCAAGCGAGGCCCCGAGGCTGACCCGGATGGCGCTCAGGGCTGTGGTGACAACCATGGCGTCGAGCGCGACCATGCAGGATGCGATCGAGACGAGGGCTAACACCCAGGATTTCTTCGCTTTTTCGCTCTGCTCTATCATGACAGGGTCCTCAGGCTGCAGTTCAACGATCCACGCCATGAAGACGAACCGTCCCTGCCAAAGGATTCAGCGGTGAGAAATTTTTTGTTCCTCTGAATCTTTCCGCCTGTTCGAGACGTCTTCAGGGGATGACGAGCGAGTTTTGCAGCCAATGGAGGATGCGATGAAACTGACCGTGGTGCGCTACAGGACGAAGCCTGAGACGGCGGATGCGAACGAACGCTTGATCCAGGCGGTCTTTCACGAGTTGCGGGGAACGTCGCGGGAGGATGTGCGGTATCTGTCCCTGAGGCTAGGCGACGGCACGTTCATCCATGTCAGCATCGCGGAGACCGAGGACGGCACGAGTCCGATCCCACGGCTGGAGGCCTTCCGTGCCTTTCAATCGGGTCTCAAAGAGCGTTGCATCGAGGGACCGCAACAAAGTGACGCCGCCATCGTCGGCAATTACCGGATGTTTGGCGAGCCGTGAGAGCGTGAGGACAAAGTCATGAGTCCATCCGGAGCTGAAGCCGGCGAAGATCCCGATGCTCTGAGTGGGCGTCTCGGCGAACTCCGGCCAAAGCTACACCGTTACTGCGCACGCATGACGGGTTCGGTGATCGATGGCGAGGATGTGGTCCAGGACGCGCTGGTAAAGGCGATCAATGCACTCCCGAAGGCCGGATCGATTGCCGATCTCGACGGATGGCTGTTTCGCATCGCTCACAACGCCGCGCTGGATTTTTTGCGTCGACGGCGGCGCTACGAGGCCCTCCGCTCCACTGAGGAGTTAGACATGATCGCTACGGTGGTGAGCATTGAAGCGGATCGGCAGGCTGCCGCGGCGAGCCTGAGCACCTTCATGCGGTTGCCTGTGGCACAACGGAGCTGTGTCATCCTGATGGATGTGCTCGGTCACACGCTGGACGAAATCAGTCAGGTGACGGGGACCAGCATCCCCGCCGTCAAGGCAGCGTTGAATCGCGGCCGCAAGCGCCTGCGGGAAATCGCGAACGAACCTGAGGACTTACCCACGCCCGCCCTGGCCGAGTCTGAGCGTTTGCTCCTGGCCCAATACGTCGACCGCTTCAATGCGCGCGACTTCGATGCTGTGCGTGACATGCTCGCTGATGAGGTGCGACTGGAGCTCGTCAACAGGACGCGCATGAACGGCAAGCGTGAGGTTGGGAGATATTTTCACAATTACACTGACGTCGACGATTGGCGTTTTATGCCGGGCTTTGTCGACCGGCGTCCCGCGCTCCTCGTGTATGATCCGCGCAATCCATTGGCCCCGCCGGCCTATTTCGTTCTGCTGCAGTGGGCAGGGGACAAGCTCATGAACATCCGAGACTTTCGTCATGCCCATTATGCCATTGAAGGCGCGGAGGTGCTCCTACTCTGTTGAACGACTTGGGTCGACCGAGGTCGGACGGCCGCCTTAACCCTCGTGGTGGCGTGGGTTCCCCCGAAACCCGGCTTCGCGGGACATGCAAAGAGGGTTTCAAGCTTCGTTTCGCTGGATGGTGCCATCGAGGCGCCGATGGCTTGGTCGGCCTTCGACGACGAATGCAAGTGACCTGCCCAGGTTCTTCGGGCCGTTTTTAACTTGAGAGATTGGTCTCCGGTGTTTCCGTGTGCCCAAGGATGGGCGGTGATGCAATGGGCCGGGGCGCGTAGGCCTCATATACCGCAGCGTCCCGGCCCATCCGGCGCTTCCTGCTGGCCTGGCACAACCATGGCCACCGGGACCAACTCGATGCGCATGTCGTCAACTATGCCGACGACTTCGTCATTTGCTGCCGACCCGGCAACGCAGAAGCGGCGCTGCCGCGGATGGCCCCA
>DASZLP010000133.1:0-7409 GCA_035552355.1 Bryobacteraceae bacterium
TGAGTTTTCGACGATGCCGTAATCGCCGGACGCCTCCGTCATCGTTGCGGGATCGGGGGTCGGACAGTCGGCCGGCCTGATGACCGGGCGGATGTTGATCCCATACTTGCGGCAAAACTCGAAGTCGCGCTGATCGTGCGCGGGCACCGCCATGATGGCGCCGGTCCCATAGCCCATCAGGACGAAGTTGCCGACCCACACCGGAATCTTCTCGCCGCTGAATGGATTGACCGCGTTCAGGCCGGTCGAGAAGCCTTCCTTCTCGACATCGCCGGGACCCTGCTGGGCGCGGGCGTCGACCATTTTCTTCGCGGCGGCCTGCATGCTCGCGTTGAGCTTCGTGGCGACGATTTCGTGCTCGGGCGCCACGATCATGCAGGTTGCGCCGTATATGGTGTCGATGCGCGTGGTGAAGACGCGCACAGGGCCGAAGCCTTCGACGTCGAAATCCACTTCGGCGCCTTCGCTGCGGCCGATCCAGTTGCGCTGCATGGTGAGGACGCGCTCGGGCCATCCTCCTTCAAGCTGGGCGATGTCGCGCAGCAGCTCGTCGGCGTACGTGGTCGTGCGCAGGAACCACTGCTCGAGCGCGCGCTGCTCGACCGGATTCGATTCATGCCGCCAGCAGCAGCCGTCGACGACCTGCTCGTTGGCGAGGACCGTCGCGCACAGCGAGCACCAGTTGACGAGCGCCTGCTTGCGATAGGCGAGTCCGCGCTCCATCATGCGCAGGAAAAACCACTGGTTCCAGCGATAGTATTCGGGCTCGCAGGTGGTGACTTCGCGGTCCCAGTCGTAAGAGAACGCGAACCGGCTGTGAGTGCGCTTCATCTTCTCGATGTTGGAGACAGTCCAGTCGCGCGGCGGCCGGTTGTTCTGGATGGCGGCGTTTTCGGCCGGCAGACCGAACGCGTCCCAGCCCATGGGATGCAGGACGTTGTAGCCGCGCATCCACATGTAGCGCGCCAGCGCATCGCCGATCGCGTAGTTGCGGATGTGCCCAACGTGCAGCGCGCCGCTCGGATAGGGCAGCATTTCCAGCACGTAGAACTTGGGCCTGGCGGAGTTCTCCTCGGCTTTGTAAAGGCTCTCGGACTTCCACCGCTCGTGCCACTTCAATTCGATCTGGTTATGGTCGTAGGTCTTCTCGGGCATGTCAGGGTGCTGGAAACCAGTTTTGCAGAGTCTGCTTCAGAATCGGAAAACCGGGGCGCGACTCGGGCGAGAGCGAGATAAACTGATACGCTTCCGGTGAAAGGAGACAACACCTTGAACAAAGCAATATTCATGACAACCCTCGCGTTCGCTCTCGGCGCGCTCACTCTGCTGGCGCAGGATGCCACCAGGTTCAACGGGACCTGGAAAGGCGACGGCGGCCAGGTACGCAAGCTGACCTTCAAAGACGGCGTCGTCTATATGGACGAGACGCAGACGAACGGGTCGGTGATCCTGCGCCAATATCCGACGCAGGGCCAGGAAATCACCATGACGGAAGGCGTCTGGAAGGATTCCAAAGCGACGGGCAAAATGGAGGGCAACAAACTCTCCGTCGATACGACGATGCCGAATGGCACGAAGTGGCACGACGAGTGGACTCTCGCCGATGACGGCAAGACCTATTCGGCGTTGCGGCAGATGGTCGCCGCGGGCACAGGCGGTCCCTTCGGCGGCAGAGGCCCGGGCGGAGGCGCGGGTGCTGGAGCCGGGGCAGGTGGAAGGGGAGCAGGCGGTGGTGGTGGCGGCAGAGGCCGGGGCGGCGGTGGCGGGCCCGAGACCTTCACAAAGCAGGATTAGCTTTTTTGCCTGGTTACCCTTGCGGATCCGAGAAGCGGTCTTTCAGACATCGGGCGATCAGCGCGGTCCAGCCGGTTTGATGGCTGGCGCCGCAGCCGCGGCCTGTGTCGGCGTGGAAGTACTCATTGAAGTTGACCAGGCCGCGCCAGTGCGGGTCGGTGGAATAGATGCTGTAATCGCCCTGCCAGGGAGCCCATCCGCTTGAGTCCGGCAGAAACAGAGCGCAGAGGCGGCGATTGATTTCGCGCGCTACCTGAAACAATGTCATCAAATTGCCGGAGCCGGTCGGGCACTCGACCTTCAGGTCATCGCCATAGAAATGGTGGTAACGCTCGAGTGCTTCCACGAGCAGATAGTTCAGCGGAAACCAGATTGGCCCGCGCCAGTTGGAATTGCCGCCGAAAATACCGGTGGTGGATTCACCCGGATCGTAGCTGATGCCGTACGTGTTGCCCTCGATCGTCGCGTAATACGGGTGCTCGCCATAAATGGCGGAGAGCGACCGTATTCCGTATGGCGACAGAAATTCCTTCTCATCGAGAAGACGGCTGAGCACGCGCAGCAGGCGCGCGCGCGTTGGAATGGCGAGCTGACGATAAGTGTCGCCGCCCTCGCCGCGGGTTTCCATCATCGAGATCTGATGGTAGAGATCGCGGCGATTGTTGAGAAACCAGTCCATGCGCTTCTTAAAACCGGGCAGGCGATCGATCACGTCCGAGCGGAGATTGGTTACGGCGAACAGCGGAATCAATCCGACGGCGGACCGGACTTTCAACGGAACCGTCGAACCGCTCGCCGTGCGAATCTGGTCGTAATAAAACCCGTCTTCTTCATTCCAGAGTCCGGTGCCGCCGAGCGAGTTCACTGCGTCCGCAATGGCGATGAAGTGTTCGAAGAATTTCGAGGCGAGGTCTTCGTAAGCCGGGTCCTCGGCCGCGAGCTCCAGCGCCATCGCGAGCATGGTTGCGCAGTAGGAGGCCATCCAGGCGGAGCCGTCCGCCTGTTCGAGAGAGCTGCCGTCGGGCAGAGGCTTCGAGCGATCGAAGAGCCCGACGTTGTCGAGCCCGAGGAAGCCGCCGGAGAAGATCTGTTTGCCCGCCACGTCCTTCCGGTTGACCCACCAGGTGAAGTTGATGACCAGCTTCTGGAAAACGCGTTCCAGAAAGGCGCGGTCGCGCTCACCGGATCGTCCGGCGATTTTGTAAACGCGAAAGGTCGCCCACGCGTGCACAGGCGGGTTCACATCGCCGAAAGCAAATTCATATGCGGGGATCTGCCCGGCCGGGCGCGTGTACCATTCACGCAGCAATAGAACCAACTGCTCCTTGGCGAATTCGGGATCGGTTTCGGCGATGGCGACCATGTGGAACGAAAGGTCCCAGGAGGCGTACCACGGGAATTCCCAGGTGTCGGGCATCGAGACGACGTCGCGATTGTAGAGATGCTGCCAATCGCTGTTGCGCCCGTTCCAGCGCTCGGCCGGCGGCGCGGGATGCGCGGGGTCGCCTTCCAGCCATTCGAGCACGCTCAGGTGATAGAACTGCTTCGACCAGAGCAGGCTGGCGCAGGCCTGTTTGGCGATGCGCATTCCCGGCGGCGAGTTGGCGTCGATTTCGTAAAACTCATCCGTCTCGGCGATCCGTTGATCGAAGATCGCGTCGAAGTCGACGGCGGAGCTCTCATTGCTCGCGCGCAGACGGAAGCGAAGCTCGATGCCGCCGCCGGCGGGGATTTCGGTCTTGTAGTACGCCGCGGCTTTGGTGCCGTTGAGATCCGGATTGACAGCGCCCAGCTCGCCGTGGACGACGAATCGGTCGAAAGCGTCTTTTACGTAAGGCGTGCGGTTAGGCGTCTGATAGAGGCGCTCGAGATTGGTTTCGTTGTCTGTGAAGAGGAACTGATCGGGCTTCGTAACGGCCTCGAAGTTGTAGAGGCCGAGGGTCTCCTGCTGGCATGCGAGTTGTGTGTCGCCGGTCTGGCGTATCGATGGCCTGGGCCAGTAGCCTTCGCCGGTACGTCCCCAGGACCATGCATTGCGGAACCAGATGGTGGGGAGGATGTGAATGGTCGATGGTTCGGGGCCGCGGTTGTCGATGCGCAGGCGAATCAGAATGTCGTCAGGGGATGCCTTCGCATATTCCACCGAGACGTCGAAGTAGCGGCTTTCGTTGAATACGCCGGTGTCGAAAATCTCATACTCGGCGTCGTGGTTCGAGCGCCCGCGATTTTCCCGCAACAGCTGTTCGTAAGGGAAGGCCTTCTGTGGATATTTGTAGACGGCCTTCATGTAAGAATGCGTCGGCGTGCTGTCGACAAAGAAGTAATGCTCCTTGACGTCTTCGCCGTGGTTGCCTTCCTGGCCGGTGAGTCCGAAGGCGCGCTCCTTCAGGATGGGGTCCTGGCCGTTCCAGAGAGCGAGCGCGAAACAGAGGCGGCATTCGCGATCGCAGATGCCCAACAGCCCGTCTTCGCCCCAGCGGTAGACGCGGCTGCGGGCGTGATCGTGCGGGAAGTACGTCCAGCATTCGCCGGTGGCGGAATAGTCTTCGCGCACGGTGCCCCATTGGCGTTCGGAAAGGTATGGTCCCCAGCGCTTCCAGTTTTTTTCGCGGCGGGCGTCTTCGGCGAGTCGGGTATGCTCGGGAGTCATTTCCCGATCTCGACGATATTCTTGATGCCGGTCTGGTTGTGGATGGGTTCGGCGAAACGTTCCAGTGGAAATCGGCCCGTGATCAGATTCCTGACAGCATCGGGCCAGGCAGCGTAGAAAGAAGCGAGGTTGCTGACCGCGTTCTCGAATGCGTCTTTGCCCGCGTTCACGGTGCCGAGCAGACACTGATTCTTCAGCACCAGATTGCGCATGATCCTGTCGGTGTCGATGCCGACCGGGCCGTGCTTGCCGGGCACTCCCGTGAGGATGAACAGTCCGTTGGTGCCAAGCACGGCGAGCACGTCGAAAGAAAGCTGCGACGCGCCAGTGGCTTCGTAGACCAGGTCGATGTTCCCGACCTGCGCGGCCATTTGTTCGATAGATGAATCCTGCGAAGAAATGTATTTCGCGCCGATCATTTTCACGACGTCGATGGAGGGGTCGGGTTCGCGGTTGCGCGAGTAAACGAAGACGGCGAATCCGGCGCGGCGAAGAGCCATGGCTCCGAGAAGTCCGACGGGCCCCGCGCCGAGGACCACGGCGTGGTGCGGATGCTCCGGCGTGTTGATTCCCCAGGGCAGGCGGTTCTGAATCTGCCGGGCTTGAATGAGTCCTTTTTCGGCGATTGTGAGGGGTTCGACGAGCACCGCGACTTCGCGGATAGACGACGGCACGGGATTCATGTAGCGCGCTTCGTCGACGATCTGCTCGGTGAGAAAGCCGTGCATTTGTTTGATGCCGCGCTCTTTGTAATCGCCGGTGTAGCAGAAGTCCTGGCGTCCGGCGCGGCAGGCAAGGCACTCGGGATGGTCGCACGGGCGGCGCACCATTGGGATCGCGAGGTCGCCCGGTTTGAGGTTGTTGACCGCCGGTCCGATTTCGATGACTTCGCCGAGACATTCATGGCCCATGACGAGGAAGTCGGAGCCTTCCGGGGGCGGAAAGCCGTATTGGAAAGATGCGATCTCACGGTCGGTGCCGCAGACGCCGACGTTGAGCACGCGCAGGCGGACGGAAGTCGGGCTGGTGAGTTTCGGCTCCGGAAAGCCGGTGACGACTTCGAGGGATCTGCGGTCAGGGAAGACGGCGGCTGCTTTCATGTGAGGTCCTGTGGCTTCATTGCTTCCGCAGGATGGCCCGCGCCGGCGACCCTTCCGAACCCATCAGGCGCAGCGGCAGGCAAACCAGCTCATAGGCCCCGGGTTCGACAGCGCTGAGGTCGAGTCCTTCGATGATCCAGATGCCGGCGCCGAGCAGGGCATGGTGGGTCTCCGGACCGTCCTCACGATAGCCGCCGACAGAAAGATAGTCGACGCCGACGGTCCGTACGCCGAGGTCAGCAAGATAGCGCGCGGCGTCCTGCGATATGAAGACGAAGTTTTCATCGAAGGCGCCCGCCTTCCACGCGCGCGCCGAGTTCAGAGTCTTGAAGAGAATGCGTTCGCCGGCCGCGATGCTGTGGCGAGTGAGCTCATCGCGCTTTATCGACTTCGGATCGGCGATGGGAATCACGCGCGCGGGTCCGATGGTCGCGTCGAGAGGCATCTGATCGATCGAGCGCGCGCCACGGATGAAGTGAAGCGGCGCATCCATATGAGTGCCGGTGTGAACGCCAAGGGTCATGCGCGAGACCGTCGCGACGTCGCCTTTATCCTGATCTTCGGCGCGCTCAATGTGGAAGTCGGGATCACCCGGCCAATGCACCATGCCGTTGCGCACGGGCACGGAGATATCGATCCAGCCTTCCACAGGCTTTCATGCTAGCAGCACTCTGTGAAAGGCTGATCATGACGGCCGACTATCTCAATGTAATCAGAAACTGTGAGAAGTGAGACTAGATGCCAGCCAGTCCGCGTGTGGGTTGGAGATAGCGGGCCGCCGCCTTTCGACCCAGAGTCGTTAAGGCGCGCAGCCAGGGCTTGTTAAGCGCGTGAGTCTGCGCGCCGGTTTTGGTTTCGATTGGAGTTTGCGGCAAGGCTCTGCCGATAATACCCAGCATCTCCGCGGTGACGCCCGGAAACAGTCCGTGAAAACGGGCGAGCAGGTTGGCCGGGACCGTCAGAATGCGTTCGGCTCTGCCCATCTCAGTAGCCCGGATAATCTGGCGGGCGGCGCGATCGGCGCTCATCGACAGGCCGGGAAGACTTGAACTGATGCTGAACCACGCGGCTTCGCCCTCCTCCGCGCCTTTGAAAATGGCATTTAAATAAGAACCAGTGCGCATCAGCCCCGGAGCGATTGTCACAACCTTGATGCCGGAGCCGTGCAACTCTGCACTCATCCCCTCTGAAAAAGCAGCAGCGGCAAATTTTGCGCAGCAGTATGGCAGCAGATGGGGCACACTGACTTTGCCGCCCACGGAGGTGATATTTACGATCCGGCCCTCACTCCGCTGGCGCATATGAGGAAGTGCAGCGAGAGTGGTATGGACTACTCCCCAGAACATAACGTCCATGGCGAAGCGGAAATCGTCCATAGTCATTGCGTCAACGGGGCCGACCTGAATGACTCCGGCATTATTTACCACCACGTCGAGGCGTCCGAAACGCTGAATGGCCTGCTCGATCATGCTCTCAACCTGAAAACGATCCGTGACATCGCAGGGAATGGCGAGGACAGTCGCACCGCCCGCCGTGAGATCCCGCATAGCGGATTCGAGTTCCTCAGGACGGCGTGCGCAGAGCACGAGCTGACAGCCGCGCCGCGCAAGCTCGCGCGCCAGCGCCAGGCCCAGACCACGCGAGCCCCCAGTGATCAGGACTACTTTGCCGCGCCACCAGTGTTCGTTCCTGGCTGAGTGCCGGGCAGCGAGAGAGACGGCGGCGCCGATCGCGGCGGCTCCAAACAAAACACGCCCAAATCGGAGTCCGGATTGCCGAGCCGCATCTCCCTGGCTATCTTCCTGATCGCGGGCGGCATCCAGACGTTTCCGGCCGGGTGCGAGTAGCTGTCGAGCCATACCAAT
>DASZLP010000134.1:0-62597 GCA_035552355.1 Bryobacteraceae bacterium
ACCGGAACGACACTTTCGGATTATGCTTCGCCAGCACCTTCGTGATCGCCGCCGTCAACGTCGTCTTGCCGTGATCGATATGCCCGATCGTCCCGATATTTACGTGCGGCTTGCTGCGGTCGAATTTCTCTTTTCCCATCGGAAAAATGCCGTCCTTAAAAATTGGTTTGGAGTTGCGGGATTCGGAACGCTTGCGCGAGAGCCCGGTTTACCAGACTGACATACATGATACCAAAGGCCGGTTACCAGATGGTTTCGACTCCGCAGGTGGCGAAAAACGCGTCCTTCGTCACACAGGGCAGGTGTTCTTCGAGGTATTGGGCCGCGAGCATGCGATCGAAGAGATCTTTGTGGGGCGACTCAAGACCGCCGGCCCGAACCGCATGCGGAACGCGGATCGGGAGAATCGAGATGCCGGCCCATTCGCGTCTGGCGTAAAACGTAGTTTTCGATTGATTCGGTGAAAGTGAGTCTGCCCAGGCGCGCTTTGATGGCAAGTTCCCACACGCTCGCGACGCTCAGAACCAGCGACGCTTCCTCGCAGACACCACGAGCCCGGCGCGACAGCTTTTCGGGCGAATCGGCCATCCAGATGAAAGTGTGCGAATCGAGCAGTGCCCGCATTCATTTATAGAACGCGTCTTCGATCTCGCTCGGCAGCGGGTCATCAAAATCGTCCCGCACCTGAATTTCGCCGCGCGCCCACCCCAGTTCACGTTTGGCGGCTGGGCGGTCCGCGGCCACAAGTTTGGCGACAGGAACATTGGCCCGCATGATCGTAATTTCTTCACCGAGCTCCACTCTTTCGAGAAGCTTCGAAAGATGCGTCTTCGCCTCGTGAACATTCACTTCCATAACTTAATTTTCGGTTAGTCCGCGGGGTTGTCAATGCTTGCGCGGCGGAGGTTCTGGAGCCGTTGACCAGGATTGAACTGGTGACCTCGTCCTTACCAAGGACGCGCTCTACCAACTGAGCTACAACGGCTTTTCGAAGAACTGGTGGACAGGGGAGGATTCGAACCTCCGTAGCTCGCAAGGAGCGACAGATTTACAGTCTGTTGCCATTAGCCGCTCGGCCACCTGTCCATTTTTTAATGGCTGGACCACTGCTTGCCCGTGCGACAGATGCAATTGGTGCCATTGTTGGGCCAATGTTTTTGAACATCGGACCCGTAAGCGCTCATTGTAGCGCATCAGCGGGAACGGCAATTTTCTCACGACGGATGTGACATCATACTCCGTGAATGGATCGTGCCGTTGTTTCATTGGTGGACGCCTTGCAACGTCAGTTCCCGGTGCCACCCTCTGGCAAAGGCTCTGAAGGCTGGAACCTTCCGCCGCTGAACATTTTGGACTGCGTGCTGTCATTGAATCGGCGGTATGACAGCTTCTGCCTTCCACGGGTGCAACGGTTTGCGGACCGCCGTCCGGAAATCGACGAATTGGCCGCGTTGCTTCGCTTGATTCGCTCCTTTCCGACGTCGCTGGAGTTCAGCGTTAGCGAACTCAATTATCGCGATGAAAAACGATCCCTCACGCTGCTCGGCGTAACAGAGTATTTCATCGCAGTTCAACAGGAATTCGATGGAGCGTCCGAGGCATTGCGGCTTCAACGATGGGCAGAAACAGCAAAGCCTGCGGACTACGAGGCGGTGGGGGTTCGAGGATTCGGACTTTCGGGATTCCAATATCTCCGCATGTTATTCGGTGCCCAGGCAGTAAAGCCGGATATCCATATTCGACGCTTCGTCTCTACGGTCCTCGGTCGCCCGGTAGACGACCTCACCGCGCTCGCTCTTTTGGAAGCGGCGGGAAGACATCTCGATTGGAAACTCACAGCTCTGGATTATGCTATTTGGGACAGACTGGCACGGACACCAAGCGACGGTTCCCAACGACTAACAGATGCCTGAATTCTAAAGGCGACAGACTCTGAACTTGGAGCGACAATTTTACTGGCGCCTGATTGGCCCCTGCAAAAGCGGTTGTCCCGACACCTGCCGGGAGACTTGGCCGGTTACCGTACCGCCATTAAGGCCGCAAGAACTCCGATTTGACAGGAACCGCGAATCCCCGCTCGCGCCTCGGCGGAACTTTCTTGCCCGCTTGACACAGATAGCACGAACAGGGGCGGCAGTGCGTGGAGGCGACCAAACCGACCTGCACCGGATCGGGCACGTGAAGACTCCAACACTGGACTATCACCCGTAGAGCGCGACGCTTCATCCGGCGATCATGGTGACGACGAAGGGCGCACTTTCCGGATCGCGCAGAAGCATCAAATTCAGTATGGCATCGGGCGCTGTCGAAATGTCGCGCCCGTCACCTCACGGCCGAAGCCGCATTCTGCCCCGGCGCCAACTGAAAATAAAAATGATCCGGATCGCGCAAAATTACAAAATTCCTGCCGCCGACACTCACCGGCGCGCCGCCCGCTGAAGCGACAGGCACTCCGGCGCCCTTGAGGCTCGCCAGTAATCCATCCGCATCGCGCACCATCAGCCGCAGCACACCCGCGCCGGGGTCGTGGATGCCCGTATCATGCGTCTGGCGCGCGGCGCCGGCGATCTGCAGGAATTCCACCTCGAACGACGTGTCCGGCACGTTCGCGAATGCACTTCGATAACTGCCGTTCGTGAGCCCAAGCGTTCTGAGGCGCGTCTGGTTGCGGAGATCATCTTGGCCTCCATTGGGCTCGAATCCGAGCAGATCGTGAAAGAGGTGGAGCGTACGGTCCATGTCCTCGACAGTCAGGGTGAGCTTCGCCTTCACGCTCTGGACCGGCTGAATGAAAAATCCATCGGGATCTTCGACAATGCCGTCGCCCACCAGCGGCGCGCCATCCTCCTTGAGCTTGCGCATCATGTCCTCGACATCGGCAACGGGAATGGAGACGATGCTCGCGCCCGCGTCCTGAATACGGGGACGGACCGGCGTCTGCGCCACGCCCTTGAACTCGACGAATTCGAGGCCAAGAGGAGAGCCCGGTATTTTGAAGACCGCCACACGCGATTGCGAGCCTTTGGCATCATAGAGACCCTCCACCACTGCATTGGCGGAGAAAGCGCGCGGGCCCGGAGCGCCGGTCCGCTCGAGACCGAGCCGGTCGCCGTAAAACTGCATCGTCTTGTCGAGGTTCGCAACGACGTGGATGAAGGTTCCGACGCCGACGACCGGGCTTGCCGGCACGGGCGTTTGCGAGAAGAGCGCTGTGGCTCCGCAGAAAAAGAGTATGGCGATGGCGCGTGGGTGCATGCTTCCCTCCCGATGCGCGTCCAGTTTATCGTTTTTTATCGTTAGCTTATCGTTGCTTATCGTTGCCCCGTGTGTTTGCGGGAAAATCTGCGCGTGACGTCGGGGACGAACTCTTTCAGGATGTTCGACGCCATGTCGACGCCGAGTTGTACGCCGAGCTTCGAGACAGCGTCGCCCACGTTGCGATTATCCGGATACCAGGCCATTGAGACGCCGACGGCGGCGGAGTTGCCGAGAACCTCCGAGAAGTTGAACTGCGTGCGGCCCGAGTCGCCGTGTGTCAGGAAGATCTGTCCGGCGGAATAAGCGAGGCGCGATTTGAAACTTCCCCTGCCGCGGCGGAAATAGCGCGGGTCCTGATGAAGAAAAGACGGGAAGATACCTTCGGTCATGAAATCTCCGACAACAAAATCGCCGTAGGCAGTGCCGAAGTAGCGCGCGTATCCCTTTACGCCTTGTCCGAACGAGGGGTTGGAATCGGTCAACTGGCCGTCGCCCGCAAACAGCGCGGCGAGCGCGACGGTACCGCGGTCGAATGAATCCTCGCTGGCGATGACGAGCTTCTCGCGCACCGTCAGGGGCTTGTACTGAGCGAGTGTGGGCGACGTGCGGAAGTTGGGGATGATCCAGAGAATTCGCTTGCCGCCGGTTTCATTCGCCGTATCGTCAGCGGTGTCATTCACACCGGGCTGCTGGCAAATGGCTGGGACGGCGAGCGCGCCGAGAAATAATAACGAAATCGAAAACGAACGCATCGGCTGATGCCTTTCCACAGCCCGCGAGGTTTCCGGCTGGCACTACTTTGGTGATTGAGACGTGCCCGAGGTTTCGGTTTTCTCTTTCTGGTCCCGCGAATACTCCGCTTCAGTGGAGCTGGCAAGCGCGGGTGATCCGGCGTCTTTAGGCTGCCCGGCGGGATAGCCGGAGACTGACACGCCGGTCGTGGCCTGCGCCTTGCTGCCGCCGCCGGGCGACGTGGTGCTCGTGCCACATCCAATCGTGAAAACCGCCGCAAGCACAGCGGCTACCGCGAGACTATTGCGAATCATCCCTCCTATCATTGCCGATGACTTTGCGCGGACGCAAATTCGCGGTCCACTCTTTGCCGTCGCGGGCGTCGCCCTACAAATGCAGTTTTTTGCCGGAGGATCAGAAGGCACACATCATATAGAAATAACTGTTGACGATGCCCAATATGTTGGGGCAAGATTGCAGATGCGTTGCATAATTCAGTGAGCGCGAATTGAGCCGCAGGAGCACACCAATGGGCCAGGCAGCGACAGCAAAAGCGACCCCTAATGCGACAATAAAAGAGTTGCAGGTCGAGCACACTTCCGGTTCTAAACAACCGGGCGAACCGAAACACGCGGGAGTCGAGTTCCCGAAATACTTTACCGCGCGGCTCGAAGCCGGCAAAACTCCCTATGACGACGTTCAATGGGAAACGCGGAACGCCACCATTGGGGACCACAAAGGCGCGGTAATCTTCGAGCAGAGGGACATCGAAGTTCCGGCCGACTGGTCGCAGACCGCCACCAACATCGTCGCCAGTAAATACTTCCACGGCAAGATGGGCTCCCCCGAACGCGAACAGAGCGTCGCCGAGCTTGTGCATCGCGTCGTCGATACGATCGCGGATTGGGGTCTGGCGGGCGGCTACTTCGCAACCCCGGGCGATGGCGAGAACTTCCGCAGCGAACTGGCCCACATGATGCTGACCCAGAAGGCGGCGTTCAATTCGCCTGTGTGGTTCAACGTGGGTGTCAAAGAGTCGCGCGGCTACGGCTGGTTTTACGACGTCGATCAGGACAAAGTCTGCCGCATGACGAACGAGGCGCGGCCGCAATGCTCGGCCTGCTTCATCGTGTCAGTGAAAGATTCCCTCGAATCCATCCTCGATCTGGCCAAGACCGAAGGCATGCTGTTCAAGTGGGGCTCGGGGACGGGATCGAACTTGTCGGCGCTGCGCGAAGAAGACGCGATTCTGTCGGGCGGCGGCCGGGCGAGCGGTCCGCTTTCCTTCATGAAGGGGTTCGATGCATTCGCGGGCGTGATCAAGTCCGGCGGCAAGACGCGGCGCGCGGCGAAGATGGTGATCCTGAATGTGGACCATCCCGACATCGAGCGCTTCGTGTGGTGCAAGGCGAAGGAAGAGAAAAAGGCCCACACGCTGATCGAGGCGGGTTACGATTCTTCGCTTGACGGTGACGCTTACAGCTCGATCTTCTTCCAGAACGCCAACAATTCCGTGCGCGCGACGGACGAGTTTATGCAGGCCGTCGTCGAGGATCGGGACTTCTGGACGAAGGCGGTCCATACGGGCGAAAAGAAAGACCGCGTGAAGGCGCGCGACCTGATGCGGCAGATCGCGGACGCCACCTGGCAGTGCGGCGATCCCGGCATGCAGTTCGACACGACGATCAACCGCTGGCATCCGTGCAAAAACACGTCGCGGATCAATGCGTCGAATCCGTGCTCGGAGTACATGTTCCTCGACGACTCGGCGTGCAATCTGTCGTCGCTGAATCTGATGAAGTTCGTGGGTCCGAACGGACAGTTCGACGTGGAAGCCCTCCGGCACGGCGTGGATACGCTGATCATGGCGCAGGAGATTCTGGTCGACAACGCGGCATATCCGACCGAGATGATCGCGAAGAACTCGCATGACTACCGGCCGCTGGGGCTCGGGTTTGCCAATCTTGGCGCGCTGCTGATGTCGTTCGGCATCCCGTATGACAGCGACCGCGGCCGGGACTATGCTGGCGCCATCAGCGGCGTGATGTGCGGCCAGGCCTATCTGACGAGCGCGCGCATTTCGGAATCGACGGGTCCGTTCCAGGGTTATGCGAAGAACGAAGAACCGTTCCTCGAAGTGATGCGGATGCACCGCGATTCGGTGAGCGGGATCAACCACCGCAACATTCCGAGCGACCTTTATAACGGAGCGAAGCAGTGCTGGGAGGAGGCTTGCGAGCTCGGCAAAAAGACCGGCTATCGCAACGGCCAGGTGACGGTGATCGCGCCGACGGGCACGATCGGCTTCATGATGGATTGCGACACGACCGGTATCGAGCCCGATCTGGCACTGGTGAAGTACAAGAAGCTGGTCGGCGGCGGCGTGATCAAGATCGTCAACAACACCGTCCCGGCGGCGCTGATCAAGCTGGGATATACGCCCGAGCAGGTGGAGGCGATCGTGAGCCACATCGATTCCACGGGCACGATCGAGGGCGCGCCGCAGCTGAAGACCGAGCACCTCGCGGTGTTCGACTGCAGCTTCCGTCCGCAGAACGGGAGCCGGTCGATCCACTACATGGGCCATCTGAAGATGATGGCGGCGGTCCAGCCGTTCGTTTCGGGCGCGATCTCGAAGACGATCAACATGCCCGAAGAGTCGACCGTCGAAGAAATCATGGAGGCCTACACCGAGAGCTGGCGGCTCGGCCTGAAGGCAGTCGCGATCTATCGCGATAACTCGAAGAAAGCCCAGCCGATGAGCAGTGGGGCGGGCAAGACGGCGGAGAAGAAGGCCGCTGCCGCTGCCACAACGAAGGAAGTCACGGCGGTCACCGAGAAGGTTGTCTACCGGCCGGTGCGGCGCAAGCTGGCGGATGAGCGGCAATCGATCACCCACAAGTTCTCGATCGGCGGACACGAAGGTTACATTACGGTCGGCATGTACGAAGACGGAACGCCGGGCGAAATCTTCGTCACGATGGCGAAGGAAGGCTCGACGATTTCGGGCTTGATGGACAGCTTCGCGACGTCCGTCAGCTATTGCCTGCAATATGGAGTGCCGCTGAAGTTCCTCGTCGATAAGTTCGGGCACGTGCGGTTCGAGCCGAGCGGATGGACGGGGAATCAGACGATCCCGTACGCGAAGTCGATTCCGGATTACATCTTCCGGTGGATGGCGTCGAAGTTCCTCGGCGCGGAATTTACGGCTTCGAATGAAGCCGGCGAATCGCCCGCGCTGCGGGTGACAGAGGCGAGTTCACAGGAAAAATTGCCGTTCCCGGCGGTGGCGACGGATGCGCCGATGTGCGCGGAGTGCGGCGGCCTGATGACGCGCAACGGGAGCTGCTACAAGTGCGAGAACTGCGGCGGGACCAGCGGGTGTAGTTAGCCCCGACTCCAGTGTGCACGAGCGTCGTGTACACTGGAATCGTATGAGGAACGTGACGCTGAGCGCGGATGAGCGTCTGATTGACCAGGCGCGGGAAGTCGCCAGATCGCAGCACAAAACGCTTAACCAGGTCTTTCGCGAGTGGCTGGAATCGTATGTCCGACCGGATGACGCAGTGGAAAAATACGACGCCCTGATGAAGCGTTTGTCCCACGTGAATGCCGGCCGGAAATTCACGCGCGAGGAAATGAATGAACGCTAAAGCGTTCATTGATACCAACATCTTCCTCTACTCTCTCGACAAGACCGCTACTGCGGCGAAGCGCCGGGTTGCCAGTGAGCTGATACGTGACGGCCTGAAGCGACGCCGCAGCGTAATCAGCTATCAGGTGGTTCAGGAGTTTCTGAACGCAGCAACGAAAAAGTTCGCGAAATCAATGACCGTTGCCGAGGGCCGCGACTACCTCGATGATGTGCTCCGGCCTTTACTCGCGGTGCAGCCGTCGTTTGAGCTTTTCCACGAAGCCCTTCGCATTCACACCCGCCATCAGCTCTCGTGGTATGACTCGCTCATCGTCGCCGCCGCAACAGAGGCAGGCTGCTCGGTGCTCTATACCGAAGATCTTCAACACGGCGCGAAATTCGAAGGTGTCAGGGTAGAAAATCCCTTTCGCGCCAACTGACTATTCGTCACCACCGAATTCGTTCGAAGATCTCCCGTAACCTCTGCCCCCGCGCCGGATTGATCGACTCCACGAATCCCACACGTCCTGCGAGGTGCGCACGAAAGGCCGCATGTCCCTCGCGGTTCTGACTCTCCGGACCCAACCGCGCGCAATTGGTCAGAATCGCCTTCAGCAGATCGAAATCCGTGCGCTTCACGTTGAGATGAGCGTTCACCGCGAGCCCCGCAAGATGCTGGCGGACGCCCTGGCGCATGATGCGCGTCTTGCGGTGATTGACCGTGAATCCTTCTTCAAGAAGGATCGCACCGACGTGGGATGCGAAACGGCTGGCCCGCGCCTCGAATTCTTCGTCGCCCGAGAAAGCGATGTCGTCGGCATAACGCGTATACGCCGCGGTCGCCGATTTCGCAAGGCCCGCCAGACGGCGATCCAGCCGGTATGTGCAGAGGTTCGCGAGCGCGGGCGACGTCGGAGCGCCTTGCGGCAGATGCGGCCGGCAATAAAGCGATCGCGCTTGATGATCGAGCGCGGCGAAAAGCGCGCGCGGCGCAGCGTTGGTACATAGTCCGCCGAGCCGGTCCGCCACCGCTTTGGGATATCCGATTGTGCGGAAGAAGGCCTGGATACGCGCGGCGGCGAAGCTGGGGAAGAAATTGCTGAGGTCCATGCGCAGCACCACCCGCTTGCCCGTGTGCGGAGCGGCGAAGGTCTTGATGGAACGATTCCTGACGAAGCCATGAACCGCGGGATGGGCGGGAATGCGGTCGAGAATCTCGTTCAGTATCTGGCGTTGCAGACTCTTCAGGCGACGCTTGGGAGATTCGATGAGCCGGATACTTCCATCGCTCTTCTGCAGAGCGCGATAGAGATAGTGGCCGAGGGCCGGCCGCGCGGCACGGCGGCAAAGGCCTTTGAGATCGGCGAACCACTCCAGTTCTTCCGCATCAAGCCAGAACCAGTCGCACAGCGCTCCGACGGACTCGATCCGCGGCAGCTCCCATGCCGCGGCCGCGGCCACAGGCTGCATTTGCGGCGGCCCCGTGATCCAATGCGCAACTGAGAGCTGGCCGGAGAACTTTGCTCGCACGCGCCGCAAGCTGCGGTCGCTGTTGAGAAACCGTACAACGTCCTGCTCGCGCGGGCGGGTTCCGCCAGCGAATGCTCTGAGATATCGATGTGCCAGCGGACGGAGCCACGTCCATTCGTGACCCAGCGCGCGGGCAGCGCGAGCGGCAATCTGGTCAACAGCCTGGTCACCGGCAAGGAAGGCGCGGGTGAGCGCGCGGATGATTGTTGCCGAAGAATGTGAGCCCGCGGAAGCATGAGGCGGAGGTGCTTCAACGAGTCCCACTCTGCGTGAGCCTTTCTGCGTGAAGCGCAGCGCCGCTCGCGCGACGAAATCCCGGATATTCACGATCCCCCGGGGTAACCCCGGAGAGGCCGAAGCGAATCTTCGTTGGAACGAAGAACCGCCACTGCCCGCTTGAAGCGCTCCGCCGAAGGAATGATAGCAGCTCAGTTCGACAGCACATAATTGTGTAGACGCGCTGGCTGAGCGGTCCAAAAACAGGCACGCCCTGTCACAAACCATTCTCGTGCGTCGTTAATAGAACGTGGGGACGCTGGACGAAGCGATCGAACAACCGGCCATCGAAGAAGAAACCGATTTCGAAAGCGTCTTCCATCGCCACTACGACGGCGTATTCCGCGCGGTCGCGAGGATCGTCCGTGATGCCGGCCGCGCCGAAGAGATCGCCGCCGAAACATTCTGGAGATTCTGGCGCGCCCCCAAAACCGCACATGCTGGCAACGCCGCCGGATGGCTCTACAAGACCGCCATTCGCCTGGCGCTCGACGATTTGAAGAGGGAAGCGCGCCGTCTGCGCCGCGAAACGGCCCATACGGACCGGCTTCCCGCGCCCACACCGGAGCAGGCGCATGCGGCTTCCGAAGAGCGGGACCGCGTGCGGTTGATCCTCACATCGCTCGATCCGCGGCAGGCGGAGTTGCTCCTGCTGCGCCACAACGATCTCAGCTACGCCGAAATCGCGACGGCACTCGCTCTCAACCCGGCTTCGATCGGCACTCTGATCAGCCGCGCGCAGCAGGCATTCCGAAGGGAGTATGTAAAACACTATGGAGAACCGAATCATGAATGATGCCGAATGGGTGAATCAGCGGTTGAAGGCCCTCGATCGAGAGGGCCCATGGCAACCCAACGCGGCCGCGACTCTCGCGGGTTTGCGCCGAAGGGACGGAAGACGGCGCACGTGGCGGCGCGGCTGGATGTGGTCCGCCGCGACGACAACGCTATGTGCGGCAGTTCTGTTGGGATTGCCGGCCCCCGCGAAGTGCGCGCTGGCAGGTGTCGGATGCCGAGGACCAATGGCGTCCGTGCTTCTCGCGCCTGCGGTAGCGGCGAAAGCGCCTGCCGCGAGCGAGGCCGCCGCTTATAAGCAATCGGGATCGCCCGCGGCCCCGATCGTTCTCGAAATCTATTCCGATTACGAGTGCCCGGCGTGCGCGAATTTCTACACGACCGTCTTCCCGCAGTTCGCAGCCGAGTACGTGAAGACAGGCAAAGTGCGCATTGTCCATCGCGATTTCCCGCTGCCGCAGCATCCGTACTCGCGTCTGGCCGCGCGCTACGCGAACGCCGCGGGCGAGCTGGGGCACTACGACGAAGTTGTGACGCAGTTGTTCTCGCATCAGGACGCGTGGGCGGCAAACGGCAACGTCGATGCTTCGGTCGCGCAGGTGCTCCCTCCCGGCACGATGCAGCAGGTGCGCGCGCTGGTCGAGCACAGCACCAGGCTGGACGACACAGTCGCCAGCGACCTGGCAGTTGTGGCGCGGGAACGGATCAACCGGACGCCGACGCTGGTGTTCATCCACAACGGAAACCGGCAGACCGTGGATGGCCCGCCCTCGTTCACGGTGCTGAAAGCTTTCGTAGAGCAGTTGCTCAAATAACCCGCCGACCCTTGACTTACCGCCGACCCTATGCTAATTTTCCAGCATAGTGCTAAAAAACCAGCATTCACTCAGCCGCCGCGAGCGTCAGGTCATGGACGTTCTGATCGCTCGCGGCCGCGCTTCTGCCGCTGAAATTCAGAACGCTATCCCCGATCCCCCCGGCTATTCCGCCGTGCGCGCCACGCTCCGCATCATGGAGGAGAAGGGCCACATCCGTCACGAGCAGCAGGGGGCAAGCTACGTCTACCTGCCGAAGATCCCGCCCGATCGCGCCCGGCGCTCCGCGCTCCGTCACATGCTGGACACCTTCTTCAACGGTTCGCCGGAACAGGTAATGGCGGCCCTGCTCGACTCCAGGCCGAGCGAGGAAGAACTCGACCGGATCACTGCCCTGATCGAATCGGCGCGGCAGAAGGGGAGATGACCATGGCTTCCGTCCTCACAGGCATTACGATTCTGCTCTCGATTGCATGGTTGCTGACTGCCGCCCTGCGGCGCTCCTCCGCCGCACTCCGCCATGTCATCTGGACCTGCGCCATCGCGGCTGTTCTCCTTGACGCCCCGCTCCGCTGGCGCGCGCCGCAGCGCGTGATCACGCAGCCGCTTCCCGCGATCTTCACGCCGGTCGTCGTAACGCAGGCAATAGTCATCACCGGCCCGGCGCCGCAACATCCGTTCAGCATTGCCGAAATCGCGACAGCGCTCTGGATATTGGGAGCGCTGCTCCTTGCCCTTCGCCTCGCCGTTAAGTCCCTCCAGTTCCGCCGCATCGTGCGCGCCGCGAAACCCGTCGAAACCGCCTGGCCCGTCCGTATCCTGCGAAGCCCGCGCATCCCCGGACCGCTGGTCGCAGGAATACTGCGGCCGACGATCCTGCTTCCGGAGGACTCAGTGATGTGGGGTTCCGCGCGCCGCCGCGCCGTGCTCGCCCACGAACTCGCTCACATTCGCCGCCACGATCCGGCAATCCTGCTGATGGCACACATCGCGACGGTCGTCTACTGGTTCCATCCCTTGTGCTGGCTCGCCGCCGCGCGGCTTCGTATGGAAACTGAGCGCGCGTGCGACGACGCGGCGCTTCGCATCGGTCTTCGTCCGTCGGGCTACGCCGGGCAATTGCTCGATCTCGCCCGGTTGTTCAACCCTCAACCCGCCATTCCCATGGCCACAACCTCACATCTGGAGTCTCGCGTGAAATCCATACTCGATCCATTGGTCAACCGTTCTCTCGCCGCCCGTCGTACCTGGCTTGCCGCGGCGCTCATTACCGCAGCCGTAGTGGCTCCGTTAACCGTACTGCGCCTTGAGGCGCAGGCATCTACCGGCACGATCGCCGGCAACGTGACCGATCCCACCGGCGCCGTCGTGGCGCGCGCGCGGGTTATGGTTTCCAATCCGCAGAGCGGGAACCGGGAAGTCGTCAACGCGGATGCGATGGGCAACTTCGAGTTCCACAATTTGTCCGCCGGCCCTTACTCCGTGGAGACAAGCTTGCCCGGATTCGCGCCATCCCGTCTCGATGTAACGCTCTCGAGCGGCGGGACCGTGCAGGCCCCCGTCAGACTCAGCGTGGGCGGCATCGGGGAGCAAATCACCGTCATGGCGCAGGGCAGCCCGCGGCCGCAATCGGTTACCTCCGCAGTGGCGCCCGGCGGCCGTCCGATACGCGTTGGCGGGAATGTGCAGGCGGCGCGATTGATCACGCAGGTTCGGCCCGTCTATCCGCCCGCCCTGCAGGCCGCGGGAATCGAAGGAACCGTGTTGTTCGACGTAACTATCTCGAAGACCGGCGAACCGGTATCGATTGTCACGCGGAACTCGGCAGTCGATCCGGCTTTTGTTGCGGCCGCCAACGATGCCGTGAAGCAGTGGCATTACCAGCCGACGCTGCTGAATGGAGAGCCGATCGAAGTCCAGACAACGATTACGATTGATTTCAAATTGCAGGCGAATGGAGCCGCGTCGCTCGATCTGAACCGATCCATTCACGCCGCGGAATCCGAACTGGAGCAACTGCGCCAGATATACAAGCCGAATTATCCCGGCATCCGAAGCGCCGAAGCGCGGCTGGAGGAACTGCGGAAACCGAACGCCGCCGCGTCGCTCGATCTGAACCGATCCATTCAGGCCGCGGAATCCGAGCTGGAGCAACTGCGCCAGATATACAAACCGAATTATCCCGGTATCCGAAGCGCCGAAGCGCGGCTGGAGCAGTTGCGCAATCAACGCGACGAGATCGAGCAGAGGTAAAGGTGACGACAACAAGCCGAGGGTTCGCGGTCGCCGTCCTCGTCGCGGCGCACGGGCTTATGGGGCAGGCGCCGCCCCCGCCGGACCCGCCAATCTCCTACGTCGCCTCCGTCAAACCGAACAACGACATAAGCGCACGCGCTTTGTTCGACTCCTCGCCGGGCGGCCGCTTCACCGGCATGGCCGTTACCGTGAGCGCGCTCGTCAGAACGGCTTACCGCGTCCAGGACCGCGAAGTGTTGGGAGCGCCGGCGTGGTTTTCGACAAAACGGTATGACATCGCCGCAAAGGCGGAGGGCGACCCGGCGCCTCCCGCGCAGGCGCTTCTGCGGGCATTACTGAAAGACCGCTTCGGGCTCCAGGTCCATCGTGAAAAACGGGAAATGCCGACGTACTCTCTGGTTGTGGCCCGAAGCGATGGCAAGATGGGTCCGCAGCTCATCCCGTCCTCTTTTGACTGCGCCGCTTATCTGGCCGGCCCGCACGCGCCTCCCGAACCCGGGCGTACCTCGCAGTGCAGCGCGCGAATCAACTCTCGCGACTTGTCGGCCCGGGCAATATCGATAGCTCAGCTTGCCACTTTTCTGGCGCCATTCGCGAAACGATTTACCTTCGACAAGACCGGACTGAAAGGGCTCTATGACGTCGAGCTTTCCTGGATGCCCGATGCGCCCGCGGCGACTTCACCTGACGCGCTGCCAGGCGACTCCGCTGCGCCTTCCATTTTCACTGCAATCCAGGAGCAACTGGGTCTTAAGCTGGTCTCCGACAAAGGGCTCGTCGAGTTGTTGATAGTGGATCACGCAAACGAACCGTCACAGAATTGATAGCACCTCACTACGGCTTCAGATACTTCCCCAGGAACTCATCCGCCGCGTGATACGCCGCCAGCCAATCCGCGTGCACCAGAAAATCGTGGACCTCATCGGGAAAGATCAACTGCTCGAACGGCACTCCCTGTTTCCGCAACGCCTGCGCGAGCTGCACGGTTTGCGCGAAGGCGACAGTGCGGTCGTCATCGCCCTGAATCAACAGCACCGGCGATTTCCACGTGGCGATCGACGCCATTGGGGACGATTCGAACGCCAGTTTCTCCGCCGCCTGACGCTTCTCCCGATCGCGCGCCGGCGCCGTATTCGTCACTTCCAGATTCCAGTCGTGAACGCCGTGTAAGTCCACGCCCGCCGCAAACGTGCCCGACGCGCGCGCCAGCGCCAGTGCAGCCAGATATCCGCCATACGACCCGCCCCACACACCGATGCGCGCCGCGTCGACATCCGGGCGCCCGCGCAGATAAGCGCCCGCGCCCAGCACATCGTTGAACTCGCTCGCGCCGGTTGCGCCGAAATGCAATGCCTCGCGGAAGTCGCTGCCGTAGCCAATTCCGCTGCGGTAGTTGATCGAGAGCACAACATAGCCGCGGCTCGCCAGGTATTGGTTGAATCCGTACGCGAGGTTGTAATAACGCATGTAGTGCCACCCGGGCAGCATCTGGCGCTGCGGGCCGCCGTGAAAAAACACCACCGCTGGATGCTTCGCCGCGCCGCCGGCGGGCGGCAGAAAAATCTGCCCATGAATGCGCAGGCCATCTTTCGCGGGGAAAGTCACAGCCTGTGGCTCAATGAGGCTCGCGAGCGGAAAGTCGCCTGGGATGGTCGCCGGGGCGAGATCGCGAATCCCGCCGCCGCTTTCCATCAAAGCCGCTCGCGCGGGCGCCTTCGCGTCCGAGTGGAACATCGCCACCCGGCCATCGCTCAACGCTGCCGGTGACCACTCGATGCCGGTTCCCGAAGTCAGACGCCGCGGCGCTCCTCCGGCGACGTTGACCCGCCACAGGTGCCGGCGCTCCATATCGTCCTGATTGGAGGAAAAGACGATTGCAGCGCGATCCGGCGCTTCAGCCACATTCTCGACTTCGAAATCGCCGGGCGTCAGCAGCATCGGCTTCACGCCGGCCTTCAAATCGACGGAGTATAGATGCAGCCAGCCGTCGCCCTCCCATGGAAAGACCAGCCCGTCCCCCGTCGTCCACAGCAACTGCGCGTCCGCCGCAACCTGCCGGTACACACTGCCGCGCCCTTCCATCGCGCGCCACACTTCGCGTCCCCGTCCCGTTTCCACATCGGCCACGCGAATCGACCACGGCGAGCCCGTGCGCCGCGGACCGAACTCGAATTCACCCGACTTGCCGGGTGTGCGAATAAACGCTACTTGCTTACCATCGGGCGACCACACCGGCGACCGGTCCAGATCCACACTCGGATCGAGAAACCGCAGCGTCTTTGCCGCCACTTTGTAAACGCCGACGAATGCATGGTCGCCGCGATCGCTGACAAACGCGAATCGTCCGCCCGCCGGCGACCACAGAAGTTCGCTCGCCGATCCGCGCGCGTGAATGAGTTGCGCGGGTTTCGGTTCTCCCCCGGCAAGCGCAGCCGACCACACCTGCCCGCCGAGAATCCACACAGCCATCGAACCATCTGGAGAGACCGTGGCTGAATGCCCGTCGCCCAGCTTTATCGGATCCGCCGCAATCCCCGCCGACCACACCTCCTGCCGTTTTCCCGCCGGGTCGTTGCGCGGATTCGGAAACTCACCCCGCGCGTTCGGACCGTCGCCTCGCGTAAACAGCACGTGCGAGCCGTCCGGATACCATGTCAGTCCACTGATCTCTTCGCCGTCATCCGCCGTGAACTTTGTAATCTGTGCCGCATTATAGAGAGGCGCGCGCGCCATCCAGACATTGCGCACGCCTGCCGCGTTCTGCACCCACGCGACCGCATCGCCTTTCGGCGAGGTCACAAGGCCATCGGGAAAAGGCGCGCTCAGCACCTGCTCGATCGTGAACGGCGCCGCCCCGAAAACGGGCAGCGCCGCGAACAGAGCGACGACTCGGAACGACCTGAGAAACCACCCAGGCATTTGTAGTTTATGGTACATTCCTGAACGGTTGAAAGCCGTAAGTAGAACCAGTTTGTCACCCCGCTGCTGAATCAGACCACGGCCAGTGGAGTGCTGAGGGCGGTTGAGACGCCGGACGCAATCCGCTCCGAAATCTCGCTGGAATGCTATGCGCCGATCGTGCGCGACTGGTGGAGCGGCGTGAAGCCGTCATCGTGGCGAAGCGCCGCCCGGCATTTCGCGTCAAATCGCTCACGTCGCGGTGACAGCGATCCTTCTGATGTACATCGTCTTGCTGATCTTCGGAAGCGAGCCGAAATAGAGCCGGCGCCACGCCCGGCTACATTTTGTAGCGGCCGAGATCCTCGTCGCCCATGTTCTCGAGCAGGCGGCGCAATTCTTCGTTCGTATTAATCTTCTCAGCGACGTTGCTGACGAGCTTCGACGACTTCAATACGGAATCATCCACGAAGATCGGACAATCGAGCCGCAGCGCCAGCGCCAGCGCGTCGCTCGGACGCGAATCCACCGAGATGAGCTCACCATTGCGGTGCACCCAGATGACGGCGAAGAAGGTGTCATCTTTCAGCTCGCTTACGACCACTTTCTGGATGCCCGCATCCAGCCCGACGAGCAGCGTTTTGATGAGGTCATGGGTCATGGGGCGCGGCGTCGAAACCTTTTCAATCTCGAGCGCGATCGCGTTGGCTTCGTAGATGCCGACCCAGATCGGAAGCACGTGCGCGCTGCAGACATCCTTCAGGATGACAATCGGCATGTTGGTTACCGAATCCATCACCAGTCCGCGGATCTTCATCTCGACTTCCATGTTTTTATTACATCACAGCGGGAAAACACCTCGTGGCGCAGGCAGGCTTTGCCTCAGGCAAGCCGCCCGCGGCGCCGCTTTCAGCCGGCGTTCCTCCCTACTCGACCATCTCGCCCGCCAGCGAATTCGGGCCGCCGCGGGTGATCCGCACATTCACGTATTTCCCCATCATCTTTTCGATCGGCGTCCGGCCGTCGTGAGTGAAATTGAGCGTGCGGTTGCGCGAAGTCCGGCCGGTCCAAAGCCCCAGCGCCTCATGCTGCCCCTCAACGTTCACCTCTTCCACCGCTCCAACCAGGTCCGCGTTGTGCCGAATCTGAATCGCGCGCTGCCGCTCCTGCACGATCATGATGCGGCGCGTCTTTTCCTCTTCCGGGATGTGATCGCTGAGCGCCAGCGCGGCCGTGTTTGGACGCTGCGAATATTTGAAGCTGAAGATGCCGTCGTACTCGACTTCGTCGAGCAGGCGGAGCGTCTCTTCGAAGTCTTTCTCCGTCTCGCCGGGAAAGCCGACGATGATATCGGAAGTGATCGCGATCGGACGGCGCGCGTTCTTTATCCAGAAGATCCGCTGCATGTACTGCTCACGCGAATAGAGCCTCTGCATCGCATCGAGCACACGCGTCGAGCCGGATTGCACCGGCAGGTGCACATGGTTGCACAGACGCGGATTCGACTCGATCGCCTCGATGATGGGCTTCACGAAATCGCGCGGATGCGACGTCGTAAACCGCACTCGGCGGATGCCGGGGATGGTGCCGACACGGTCCAGCAGCGTGGCGAAATCCCATCCCGCGGGCGACGGATCGCGATAGCTGTTGACGTTCTGCCCGAGGAGCTGGATTTCGGTGTATCCGGAGTCGGCCAGCCGCTTCGCCTCGTCCATCACGCTGGCGCTGGTGCGGCTGCGCTCCGGCCCGCGCGTAAATGGAACGACACAGTAAGCGCAACTCTTGTCGCAACCTTCGATGATCGTGATGTAGGCGCGATGCGGATTATCGCGGCGCGTGAACGGCGTATCGAAGGCTTCGCCGGTATCGAGGCTGAGTCCGGTAACGCGCTTGTTGCCGGCTTCGAGCTGCACCAGCATCTGCGGCAATTTCGTGTAGCTCGCCGAGCCGGCCACCAGACTCACATGCGGTGCACGGTCGAAGATCTTCTCGCCCTCCTGCTGGGCGACGCACCCGATGACGGCGAAGACTTTGTTCCTGTCGCGCTTGAAATGCTGCAGACGATTGAAAACCTTCTGCTCGGCCTTGTCGCGAATGCTGCACGTGTTGTAGAAAACGTAATGCGCTGCTTCGACGGTGTCGACCTGCGTGTAGCCTTCGTGAAGCAGCGTGCCGATGACTTTTTCTGAGTCATGGGCATTCATCTGGCAGCCGAAAGTTTCGATGTAAAACGTCTTTTCCACGTGTATTCATTGTAAGGTCCGTTCTGCGCGAGACAGAATGGAGGCGGCTCATCGCTGACCAACGCTGCATCTTCCGGCGCGGTTAGGGGTGAACCTGACGCGCGAAGCCGGTTACCGCCCGCTGACCGCGCGCGCCGCCAGGCGTCCGCGAATCTGATTCATCACATCCGCCGCGAGGAACGGCTTCCGCAGCACCGGGAAGTCGTGCTCCTCGCAGATCGCTTCTTCTTCCGGCGCCAGCATCGAGCCCGTCATCATGATTACCTGCAGGTGCGGCACGCTTTGCTTCAATTGCTGCGCCAGTTCGACGCCGTTGCCGTCGGGCAGCATGTAATCGAGCAGAGCCGCGTTGGGTTTGCGCTTCGCCACCAGCCTTCGCGCTTCGCTCGCTGTCTCGGCGGTGATCAATTCCCACCCCGATTCCGCCATCAGCCGCTCCAGAAATTGCAGCAGGTCCCGATTATCATCCACCAGCAGGACCGTCGGATGCGACGGCGCCGCCTCTTCGCCATTGGCGGTCGCGCGCAATGTCAGCGTTTCCCGCCCCGGATCAATCTCGACGCGGACTCGCGAACCAGCCTCGATCTGATTTTTCGCGACCAGCGTGGCCAGAGGCTGCGTGAGGTGCTTGTGGATGGTCCGCTTGAGCTCGCGGGCGCCATATTCGGCGCTAGTGCCGCGCTCGATCAGCCATTGCCGGGTTTCAAACGGCACTTCGATCGTGAAGCAGCGGTTCGCGAGCCGTGTATTCACGTGATTCTGCAGCCCGTTGATCTCGTGATCAGTAATCGCCGCGAATGACTCCGCGTCGAGAGGACGATAGGTAATCACATGATCAATGCGGTTAATGAACTCGGGAGAGAACTTTTTGCGCACCGCGACCAGCGCGATTCCCTGCAGTTTGTCGGTCAGATCCTCGCGAGGCCCGCCGCCCGACGCGGATGCGAAACCGAAATCCGGATTGATTTCCCGCATCATTTCCTTCGCGCCAAGATTGCTCGTCAGGAAAACGAGGCTCTTTTCGAAATTCACGACGGAATTGTCGCCTAACCGCAGCACACCGCGGTCGAGCACGCCAAGCAAAAGCCGCGTCAGCGATGGCGCGGCCTTTTCAATTTCGTCGAACAGGACAAGCGAGAGCGCCGAGCGATCGCTCGTCACGCTCGTCAGCTTCTGCTGCGACAGCATCGGCTGCGTCTCGCGATGGCCCAGATACCCGGGGGGTGCACCGATCAGTTTGGCGACTTCATGCTCCATCTGGAACTCGCCGCAATCCATCTTCAATACATTTCGCGAGCTGCCATGGATGGCCTCGGCGAGCGCCTCCACAGTGCGCGTTTTTCCCGTGCCCGTCGGGCCAAGCAGGAGGAACACGCCAACTGGCCGGTTCTCCGGGGCCAGGCCGGCCTGAAACATCTCGATGTACGGAACAATCACATTGATGACATTCGGCTGCCCGACCACCTTCGACAGCAGAATCGACGTCAGGTCTTCGGCCGGCTCGGCGAGCGGTTTGCGAACACGCGGACTCGCAGGGTTCTTTGGACGGTCTGTCATATCTGGTCTGATTATACGTACGAAACCGAAGATACTCCCATTAGCCCAGGCGCATTTATGGTGTCATCTCCAATATATTAAAGGACCAGGGGGGCCAGCCGAATTTTTTGCTCGGATGGTGAATCGGATTTTGGGAGGGTTTTCCGGTCAGCGGTGGCGGAATGTAATCCTGCCCTTGGTCAGATCGTAGGGGGAAAGTTCCAGCGTGACTTTGTCGCCCGCCAGTACACGAATCCTGTTGCGCCGCAACCGCCCGGCGAGATGCGCGAGGACGACGCGGTCATGTTCCAGTTGAACGCTGAAAAGGCCACTCGGAAATTTCTCCAGAATGGTCCCGGTTACTTCGATGCTGTCTTCCTTGCTCATTCCACCTCACTTCATTTTTCGCCGCTTTTACGCGGCCGGACCGGCTGCGCCGATTGCGTCCCGGTCCGGCGCCGCAGGGCTCCTTCAGCCCGCGATCATCTCTACGTTGGAAGCCTGCAACCCCTTCGGGCCTGTCGTAACTTCGAACTCCACCCGCGCGCCCTCATCGAGCGACTTGTAGCCGCTCGACTGAATCGCCGAAAAATGCACGAAGACGTCTTCTCCCGACTCGCGCTGAATGAAACCGAAGCCCTTGGCCGCGTTGAACCACTTCACAGTACCTTTCTCTCTCATTACCAATCCTCTTAAAGATTTCGTTCTAACGGATGTCCGCGGCGCGCGCGCGAATCGAATACGAAAACAGGGCTGCTGCAGTCGGCACCGCGCAACCCTGTTGGATGATTACGATTTTGACGCGCACCAGGAACGATCAGCTATAGGTTCGAGTATAACCTGGGCGGCGTCCTGGTTCAGCAAGGATCTGGTGCACGTTCTTTGACGCACAACCGCGCCGGTTACGGCCGCCGCCCCACCTCTTTGGAATCTTTAAAAGGAATTCATTTGGCAGCGTGATTGCTTTAACGGCGCAAGGGAGGTTTACGAATGAAGTCGTCCATTCTCACAAGCTTGATATTAATCGGTTCTCTGTTTGGTGCAGGCTGTGCCACGAAGAAATACGTGCGCCAGACCGTCGATCCCGTAAGCGGAAAGCTCGACCAGGTCTCCACGAAGACCGACCAGCAGGGCCAGACACTGGACCAGACGAAGCAAACGCTGGATCAAACGCGCGCAACCCAGGAAAAAGATGAAACTGCGTTGAGCGCAACCAATGAACGGGCCCTGTCAGCCGATAACCACGCCGGGCAGGCGATGACCCGCGCCGACGATGCCTCCCGAAAAGCCGACCAGGCCAATCAGGGCGTCAGCGATGTCAGGAACGCTCTCGCCAGTACGGTGGCAAACCTCGACGACTACAAACAGGTCGCCGAGACAACCGTGAATTTCAAATTCAACAGCGACAAGCTGACGAGCGATGGCAAAATGGCGCTCGATCAGATGGTCATGGACCAGAATCACTACAAACGGTTCTTCATCGCGGTTGAAGGATTCACCGACAAGACCGGCAGCGCCGAGTACAATACCGCGCTCAGCCGCCGGCGCGCCGATGCGGTCGTCGAATATCTCGTCGCGCAGCACAACATCCCGATCTACCGGGTCCACATGATCGGGCTGGGCGAACAGAAGCCGGTCGAAGACGCGCGCAGCCGCGCCGCCAATGCCAAGAATCGCCGGGTCGAAGTGACGATGTTCAGCGCCGATCAGAGTTATGCGTTGAGCTCGTCGAACTCTTCAGCTCCCGCCACGGGCGATTCGTCCACACAGCGTTAACCTCCCCCGGTCCCATGCGAGAGTGGGCAAAAACCCCTCTCGCCTGCGGAAAGGGAGAGCCATGTCGCGCAATTTCTGCGCGAAAGCGATTATTCACACCAATCGTTGAGGCCATGTAAGCTATAGAAGAGACTGAAAATCCCGGCGGAGCTCCGCTGGAATTCTGCAGAATCTTACACTCGCATGAACTTTTTGCCCTGGCCGTCGCTGCTTCTCACCTCCTCCATCGATCGGATGCTGCAGGGCGTGATGCGGGGCATGTTCGACGACACCTTTGCCGGCATACATCAGCTGTCGTGGTTTGATTGGATTATCCTGGTTCCCTACTTCGGAATCCTGGCTCTGCTCTCGGTTTACGGCCTCCATCGCTTCGAAACGATTCGTACGTATTTCAAGCATCGGAAGAACGCGACCGGTGCACCGCCACTCGAATTTGCACGGCTGCCGAAAGTCACGATTCAGCTTCCGCTCTATAACGAGCGTTATGTGCTGGAGCGCCTGATCGACGAGACCGTCAAGGTCGAGTATCCCCGCGAGTTGCTCCAGATCCAGGTGCTCGACGATTCGACGGACGACAGCCACGCTTTCGCCCAAGCGCTTTGCGAGAAGTACCGGAACATCGGCCATGACATCGAATACCGCCATCGCACGAACCGCGAAGGTTTTAAAGCCGGCGCTCTGCAGGAAGGGCTGAAGACAGCCACGGGCGAGTTCATCGCGGTTTTCGATGCAGACTTCGTTCCCCCGCCCGATTTCCTCACCCGGACAATTCAGCATTTCGCCGATCCCAAAGTCGGCGTGGTGCAGACGCGGTGGAGTTACCTCAATCGCGACTTCAACTTCCTGACCGAGGTCGAGGGCCTGTTGCTCGACGGTCATTTCATTCTCGAGCACGGCGCCCGCTCGCGAGCCGGCTATTTCTTCAATTTCAACGGAACGGCGGGAATTTTGCGGCGCGCCATGATCGAAGACGCCGGAGGGTGGCAGCACGACACCCTGACCGAAGACTCCGACCTCAGTTATCGCGCGCAATTAAAAGGCTGGCGCTTCGTCTATCTGCCCGGTCTAGATTGCCCGTCGGAACTGCCCGTCGAGATTCATGGATTCCAGGTGCAGCAATTCCGCTGGGCCAAAGGTCTGACCCAGTGCGCGAAAAAGCTGCTGCCCGGCATCCTTCGGTCGGGCATTCCGCGCCGCACTAAACTCGAAGCGATCATGCATCTGACGCCGAACATCTCCTATCCGCTGATGATGGTGATCTCGGCCCTGATGCTGCCCGTCATGATCGTGCGTTTCTATATGGGCGCCTGGGAGATGATGCTGCTCGATTTCCCGCTGATCGTGGCGTCGTTCTGGTCGTTGTCGGCCTTCTATGTGATCGCCCAGCGCGAACTGCACCCCACAACCTGGAAGCGATCGATTTACCTGCTGCCCCTGTTGATGGCGACGGGAGTCGGGCTGACGCTCATCAATACGCGCGCCGTGCTCGAGGCCCTCTTCGGCGTGCAGAGCGGCTTTGTGCGCACGCCCAAGTACGCGATTGAAGGGAACCGGGCGAAGCGCATGGCCGTGAAGAAGTACAAGCGCAGGAGCGGATGGCTGCCTTATTTCGAGCTGGCCTGCGGCACGTACTTCCTCTATATGTGCTGGTTCGCGCTGTCGACGTTCAACTATCCGACACTGCCGTTTCTGCTGCTGTTCGTCGGCGGATATTACTGGGCCGGCCTCGGAACCCTCTACCAGGAATATCAGGACCGCCTGCGCTACAATCGTCAGCACCGCCTCGAATTCGAATCCGCCCGATAGCTTTTCGGGTACAGCCTCGCGTGCAGACGATAACCCCTCAAATGGTTCGGGAAGCCGCCGAACGAATCAAGCCCCTGGCGCGCCGCACGCCCGTGATGACGTCCGCGAGCATCGACGAAAAGGCCGGCGCGGCCGTGTTTCTCAAGTGCGAGAATCTGCAGACGGGTGGCGCGTTCAAGATTCGCGGCGCGTCGAATCTGGTTCTTTCGCTCGCGCCGGAAGAGCTCGCGTATGGAGTGGTGGCGTTTTCCTCCGGCAATCACGCTCAGGCGACGGCGCGGGCGGCGAAGTATGTCGGCGCGCAGGCGACAATTGTGATGCCTGAAGACGCGCCTCGGTCGAAGGTCGAACCCACGCGCGCTCTTGGCGCCCGCATCCTCACCTACGACCGTTTGCGCGAGGATCGCGAGGCGATCGCGGCGCGTGTGCTGCGCGAAACCGGTGGAGCGCTGGTGCCTCCCTACGACCATCCGATGATCATCGCGGGGCAGGGGACCGCCGTGCTGGAACTCCTCGATGAAACGCCCGATCTTGATGCGCTCGCGGTTTGCGTGGGCGGCGGTGGATTGCTCGCCGGAAGCGCGACCATTGCGAAGGCGATCAATCCGCGCATCCGCATTTTCGGCATCGAGCCGGAACTGGCGAATGACACGGCGCTTTCGATGGCGGCCGGCGAGCGCGTGACCAATCCGCCTTCGGATTCGATCGCCGATGGATTGCGCACGCCCTCACCTGGCGCGCTGACCTTTCCGATCATCCAGCGGCTGGTGGAGAAGATTCTGCTGGTGAGCGAGGCGGAGATTCGGGCGACGATGAAATTTCTGCTGGAGCAGATGAAGATCGTCGTCGAACCGAGCGGCGCGGTCGGCGCGGCCGCGGTGTTGTTCGGGATGTTGCCGCCGGAGATTCGGCGCGTCGGAGTCGTGATCTCGGGCGGCAACGTGGATCTGGATTTCCTGAAGACGCTGTAACGCGGGCTATACGAGAACAGTTGTGGCGAGACCGCCTGTCGCGCCAGCCGCGAATTGCCGCCGAAGCTCCTCCGCCACATCGGCCAGCGAGTCGAATGTGCCTCGCGCGAGCCTTTCGATTTCCGGCGGCGGCGGCTTGAGATCCGGCACGGCATAGACGTGCATGCCTGCTCTGCTCGCCGCCACGATGCCGGCCTCCGAATCCTCGAGCACGAGACATGTCGCTGGCGCGACACCCAGCCGGCGCGCCGCCAGCAGGAAAATATCCGGTGCCGGCTTGCCATTGCTGATGTCACTGCCCGTAACCATCGCGCGGAACCGGTTCAACAGACCATGCTCGCGGAGCATCGCTTCGGCTACAGGACGATCGGTTGACGTCGCGACCGCTTTCGGCACGCGGTGGAGGTCGAGAAGGGCGAGAAGAACATCGAGACCGGGCTTCCTGGCCGGAAGACGCTCGGCGAACGCGACGGTCTCGCACCGCTCGCACGCCGCGCGAAACGCTTCAACCTCGAACCCCGCGCCGAAAGCTTCCCTCAGAATTGCTTCGCCGGCGGCTCGCGTTCTTCCGATCAGTTCGAAATAGAGCGCGTCAGAGATCGGGAATCCACGGCTTTCCGCCGCTCTTTGCCACGCGATCTTGTAGACCGGTTCGGTGTCGAGCATCAGCCCGTCCATGTCGAAGATGACGGCGCTAAAGGACATTCATAACCGACCAGGGTTCGCGCGTCCCCGAAGACGTGCCTCACAGACTCGCGAGTGATAGAGGGCAGGTAATGAGTTGGAGGCCGGACTCAATGAGATTATCCGCATTGCTTTTTCTCTTCGCAGTCTCAGCCCCCATCTTCTCTCAGTCGCCTGTTTCTCAGTCATCAATCCCGGCCTTCGACGCGATATCTGTTAAGGCAGTCCCTGCTACCGGGCACTGGATCAATCGGCGGATAGACGATCCGCAGCGATTTCGCGCGCAAATGAGCTTGGGCCCTGGTCTCAAATTTGAGGCGCAAAATGATCGCGTTGAAATGCTCGTCATCGATTCAGCTGATCGTCCGTCCGCTAATTAATTTTCCAATCGGTCGCTTGACCGACGGGGGCGAATCAACAGGATCGGTCAGGCATGCAACCGCAAATGCGTGTGGTCAATTCGCGCTTCGTCCTGATCGTCCATTGTTCTAGTAGCTACGCTTTCGCCTTGGGATGCGCTGTGTCGTAGACGCGCATCAGGTCCGTCAGCGACACCTGTGTGTACTTCTGCGTGGTCGACAGGCGCGCGTGCCCCAGCAGTTCCTGAATAGCGCGCAGATCCGCGCCGCTGCTGAGAAGATCCGTGGCGAAGGCATGCCGAAGCGTGTGCGGATGAATCGACGAATCCCCCGCCACAAACCGCGCATAGAATTTGACGATGCCGCGCGCGCCGCGGTCGCTCAGGCGTCCGCCGCGATGGTTTAGAAAGAGGGCCTGCGGCTCCGATATCGACAGCCGAACTTCGAGCCAGGCATCCAGCGCGGCGGCGGCCTTCGATCCGTAGGGCGTCTGCCGCTCTTTGCGCCCTTTGCCGCGCACGCGCACCCAGCGCTCGCCTCGGTCGAAATCGTCGAGGTTCAATCCGACGGCTTCGCTGATGCGGAGTCCACAGCCGTAAAGAAGCTCGAGCAGCAGCCAGTCGCGCGCGGGATGCGGCCGCTCGAAGTCGTTCCGCATCGTCCCGTCAACCAGCGCGTTCGTGACCTCCGTGTTCGGAACTTCCGGCAGCGTCTTTGGCATCTTCGGCAGGCGAAGCAGACGGGCCGGATCGCGCTCAACGCAATTCTCGCGTGCAAGAAACCGAAAAAGCGACCGCAGCGAAGCCAGCTTGCGGCGGATGGTGGCGGCCTTCTGCTCGCGGCCGTAGAGGTGCGCGAGCCATTCACGCAGACTGAGCAGATCGATCTCCCGCAGCGGTGGCGGCTGGGCGCCGGGCGGCGAGAAGTACTGAAGAAATTCCCGCAGGTCGGCTTCGTAATTCCGAAGCGTGTGCGGAGAATCGTTGCGGCGCGCGCGCTCGCCGAGAAAATCGTGGATTGCGCGCGCAAGCTCAGACATGGACGCTCATATGCTCGTCGAGCTTTTCGAGAGCCAGACGGCAAACAGCCTCCTGCCGCTGCCGGCGATCGCGCGGGCTGCGTTCCAGCGGCGGAAAGAGATCGAACGCGATGTTCGCGGGTTGATAGTGGCGCGGATCGGCGTGCGATATGTAGTGGCAAAGCGACCCGATTGCCGTCTCGCGCGGGAACGCGCGCACCGGTTCCTGTTTCAAAGTCGCCGCGGCCATGAGCCCGGCCGCGAGGCCCGTGGCGATCGATTCGACGTAGCCCTCAACCCCCGAAATCTGGCCCGCAAAGAATATCGCCGGATGCGTTCGCAGCCGCAACGTGGCGTCGAGAAGCGCCGGCGCATTGATGTACGTATTGCGGTGTATCTGACCGAAGCGCAGGAATTCCGCGTTTTCGAGTCCGGGGATAAGGCGAAGAATCCGCTTCTGCTCGGGGAAACGCAGATGGTTCTGGAATCCTACGAGGTTGTAGCTGTCGGCGCGCAGATTTTCCTGCCGAAGCTGAACGGCTGCATACGGCCATTTGCCGGTGCGTGGATCTGTCAATCCGGTGGGCTTCATCGGCCCGAAGCGGAGAGTGTCACGGCCACGGCGCGCGATCTCCTCGATCGGCAGGCACGCTTCGAAATATGGCGTATCGTTTGCAATATGTGCTTCGACGCGTTCGGCGGCCATCAGCTCATCGACAAAGCGTTCGTATTCGGCTTTGTCAAGCGGGCAGTTCAAATAGTCGCCCGTGCCGTCAAGCGATTTGTCATAGCGCGACGCCGGGAACGCAATGGACCGGTCCACCGTGCCTGCATCCACAATCGGGCTGATGCTGTCGTAAAAGAAAAGTCTGCCCGACCCCGTCAGCCGCGCGATCTCACCCGCAAGCGCATCGCTGGTCAATGGACCGGTCGCGATTACAGTGAGCCGCGGCGGGTCGATCGACGTAATCTCCTCCCGGAGTATTTCAATGCGCGGGTGAGACTCAATCGCGCTGGTGACTTCCGCGGCGAAGATGGCCCGGTCGACGGTCAAAGCCTGTCCTCCCGGAACGCGCGCGGCCGCGGCGGCGCGAAGCAGCAGCGAATCGAGGCGCCGCAGCTCTTCCTTCAGCAGCCATGACGCCGAGGGTTGCTGGTCGCTCTTGAGTGAATTGCTGCAGACGAGTTCGGCCAGACGGTCCGTCTGATGCGCATCGGTGGTGCGCACTGGACGCATCTCGTAAAGCGTAACGTCGATGCCGCGTTGCGCGATCTGCCAGGCGGCTTCGGAGCCGGCCAGACCTCCGCCGATAACCGTGACGCGCCTCTCCATCAGAGCTTGTTCACCAGCTTGTAGACGTCACGCTTCGAGAGGCCGCGCTGGCGCGCCACGGTCTTCATCGCGTCCATGCGGCTGACGCCGGCGAGCACCAGCGCTTCCACCGCTTCTTCGGGCGGGCGATCGTCATGCACCGGCTCGTTTGCCTTGGCGATCAGGATCACGAACTCGCCGCGAATCGCCTCGCGAGCTTCGAGCGCTGCGCGAATCTCCGCGGCCGTCCCGCGCAGCACCTCTTCATGCAACTTCGTGAGCTCTCTCGCGACGACAATCTCTCGCGATCCCAGTACCGCCTCGATGTCCGCCAGCGCTTCGACTATTCTGTGGGGCGCTTCGTAAAAGATAAGCGTGGCCGCTTCATCGCGCAGCGATTCGAGAAGGCGCGTGCGCGCTCCCTGCTTCGGCGGCAGGAATCCCGCGAAGTGAAACTGGTCCGTCGGAAGCCCTGAGACTACCAGTCCGGCGAGCAGGGCGGATGAACCGGGAATCGCTTCCACACGAATCCCGGCGCGCACCGCCGCGCGCACGACACGATAGCCGGGATCGGACAGCAGAGGCGTTCCGGCATCCGACACGAGCGCGCCCTTTTCGCCCCGTTCGAGGCGCGCGAGAAGGTCCTCCGCGCGATCGGCCTCATTGTATTCGTGGTAGCTGACCGAGTGCGTACGGATGCCGTAGTGATCCAGCAGCCGGCGCGTGGTGCGGGTGTCTTCGCAGGCGATCCAGTCGACTTCTTTGAGGATGCGCACGGCGCGGTAGGTGATGTCCTCCAGATTGCCGATGGGGGTTGAGACCACATAGAGCAAACCGGGCATAACCCGAGTGTAATATTCAGCGGCGGGTTGCGGCCCGAAGCACGGACACGGCGCCCGCGGCCATGAGAAGCGCGGCGAGTCCGAAACCCGCCACGGGCGAAACGGCGGTCCACAGAGTGCCGGTCACCGCGCTGGCGAAAAGATCTCCGCCGCCGTTCACCGCGCCGAGAGTTCCATACACGGTGCCGCGCGATTCGGCGTCGGTGAAGTCCGGCGGGATGGCGCCTTCGAGGGTGTCTTTGGCCGCGGCAAATACGCCGGATACGGCGAACACGATCGCCAGCATTGCAACCGATGCAGTACTTCGGAAAAACAGCAGCGCCATCATTGCGGCCGCGAAGACTTCGCAGAAATAGCCGGCGGAAAGCAGAGGCAGCTTTGGCATTCGGTCTGCCAGCGCGCCGATAGGAAAAGCGGCGGCGGCATAGATGATATTCCGGACCGCATACAGGAAGGCGGCAAGCTGCGCCGCGCGAACCGCGCCATGCGACGAGCGAAGCAGCGTCGCCGCCGCCAGCGTCAGCAGTGTCGGGGAAAAATCGCCGGCGCCGAAAAAGCCGACAGAAAAAAGAAACCGCCGGAACCCGCGAGGAAGCTGCCGTATCGATGCGATGAGCTTCATTTGCGGACGCGGCCGCCGGACCGTTTCGCGCACCATCGCCGCGAATACCACGGGTGCGGCAAGCCCCGGAACGAGCGACAACAGAAAAATTGCGCGAAACGGCGCGTCCGCACCTGCATTCGGGAATCGCGCGGGCAGGATCGAGAGCAGCGCGATTCCCATCAGCGGCCCGATGATCGCTCCGACGGTGTCGCCCGCGCGATGGAACCCGAAAGCGCGTCCGCGCACCTTGGGATCGACCGACTCGGAGAGCATCGCATCGCGCAGCGACCCGCGAATCCCTTTGCCGAACCAGCTCACGATGCGGCCGAGCAGGATCGGTACCCACGTTACAGCCGCCGCGAAGATAGAGAGGCCCGAGCCGGTAAACAGATATCCGACGGTGATCATCCATTTGCGGTGACCGAGTTTGTCGGAATACCAGCCGGCGAAGAGTTTCAGAAAGCTGGAAAAGGCGTCGGACGCGCCTTCAATCCATCCCAACGCCGCGGCGGCGACGTGGATTACCGGAAGAAACCCGGGCAGGACTGCGAGGACCATCTCGTAACATGCGTCTGAGAGCATGCTCGTGATGGTCATGCCCCAGACGTTGCGATTCAGCCAGTGGGGCATGATTCAGCGTCGCATGGGGAGGCGGACTGGTTCCTGGAGGGAAGTAAAGATGGCGGAGGAAGAGGGGACTTCGATCACCGGCAGAGGGGTGTTATCCAGTTCGTCTACAAAGCGCCTTTTGCGAAACAGGCGTCCGGCTGGAAGCGGTTGGCGTTCGCGGACTGGCAGGCCAGCGGAGACTTCACGGCGCAATCGGGCGCGCCCTTTACGGTGAACGTGTCGAGTGATCAGGCGAATGTGGGGGCGGGCCCGGCGCAGCGTCCGAATGTTGCGGGCGATCAGAACAATGGTCCGAAGACGCCGGACCAGTGGCTGAACGCCGCCGTGTTCTCGCTGCAGAAGAATTTCAGTGTGAAGGAGCGGGCGAAGGTTTCGTCCAACGTGACCAATCATCCGAACTTCAATATTCCGAACCGGACGGCGCTGACACCGGTGTTCGGGAAGATTTCGAGCGCGCAGGATTCGCGGCAGATACAACTGGCTCTGAAGGTGGCGTTTTAGGCCCGAAGCACTGCGCCGGCAAGAGTGCCCGCATTTATATCGTGATACGATATAAATGTGAGTCATGATGGGGACCTTTCCCCCGAACAATATGAGGATTTGGCTGAGTTCCGCCGTCAGATCCGCGAGTTTCTTCATGCCAGCGAGGCCATCGCGCGCGAGCATCAGATCGAGCCGCAGCAGCATCAACTGCTGCTTGCCGTGCATGGACTGCCCGAAGGGGTAAAACCGACAATCGGCGAGATTGCGTCGCGGCTGTTCATCCAGCACCACAGCGCGGTCGAGCTGGTGAACCGTCTCGAGATCACGGGCGCCATCGCACGGCGGCCGGGTGTTGAGGACAAGCGCCAGGTGCTCCTGCGGTTGACGCCGATAGGGCGATCCATCCTGCGCCAACTCGCATTGGCGCACCGCACGGAGCTGGAGCGCTCCGGCCCTGAGCTTGCACGCGCATTGAACACCGTGCTGCGCCACAGCAGAAAGTTGGCCGCGCAATGAAGCATGAAGGCGCTCACCGGGACAATTCCGAACAGCTCGGCGACTTCACAACAAGCGCTCGAGTGATTCCCATCTCGCTTCTCGCGATCGGGATAGGGCTACTCAGCACCGGGGTGGCGTGGGTGCTGCTGCGGCTGATCGGTTTCTTCACCAACCTGTTTTATTACGGGCGCGTGTCGAGCGCGCTGGTTTCGCCGGCGATGAACCATCTCGGATGGCTCGCCGTGCTCGTGCCGGTGGGCGGAGGTCTGGTGATCGGGGTGATGGCTCGCTATGGATCGGAGCGCATCCGCGGGCACGGCATTCCCGAAGCCCTCGAATCGATTCTGATCAACGGAAGCCGCGTGCAGCCGCGCCTCGCGATCCTGAAGCCGCTGTCGTCGGCGATCTCAATCGGCTCGGGCGGACCGTTTGGCGCCGAGGGTCCGATCATCATGACGGCCGGCGCGTTCGGCTCGATCATCGCGCAACTGTTCCATCTGACGGCGGCCGAGCGAAAGACACTTCTGGTCGCGGGCGCGGCGGCCGGTATGTCCGCCACGTTTGCGACTCCGATTGCGGCGGTGCTGCTGGCGGTGGAGCTGCTGCTCTTTGAATGGAAGCCACGCAGCGCCATCCCGGTGGCCCTTGCCAGCGCGGCGGCCGGCGCGGGGCGGCGGTACATTCTCGGACTGGGTCCGCTATTCCCGGTGCCGCAGCATTCGATCTTCATTGGTCCGCAGGGACTCGCGGGGTGTGTGATCGCGGGCCTTCTCGCCGGTTGCCTTTCGGCACTGCTCACGCTCGGCGTCTATGCGGCGGAGGACGCATTCAAGAAGTTGCCGATCCACTGGATGTGGTGGCCCGCGATCGGCGGCGTGTTCGTCGGACTCGGCGGCATGATCTTCCCGCAGGCGCTGGGCGTCGGCTACGACACGATTCAGGCTCTGCTGCAGGGCGACGTGCCGAGGGCGCTGATTGCGGGCGTGCTGCTCGTGAAATCCGCGATCTGGATTATTTCGCTGGGCTCAGGCACGTCAGGCGGCGTGCTCGCGCCATTGCTGATGATGGGCGCGGCGCTCGGGGGCGTGGAAGCGATGTTCCTGCCACACGAAGGGGCGGGATTCTGGCCGCTGGTGAGCATGGGCGCCATCCTCGGCGGCACGATGCGCGCGCCGTTCACGGCGATTCTGTTCGCGCTGGAGCTGACGCACGACATCAACGTGCTGCTGCCGCTGCTGGTCGCGGCGATGCTGGCGCACGCCACGACGGTGCTCCTGCTCAAGCGGTCGATCCTCACCGAGAAGGTGGCGCGCCGCGGCTTCCACATCACGCGCGAGTACGCGACCGATCCACTGGAGATTCTGTTCGTCCGCGAAGTGATGCGGACGAAGGTGGTGGCGCTACCCGCGAAATCCACGGTCGAGGAGTTGCGCTCGACGTTCGTCCGTGAGCCGGCGCAGCGGGGACAGCATTTGTATCCTGTGGTGGATGCCGAGCGCCGCCTGAGCGGCGTGATTACACGTAAGCAGATGCGCAATCTCGCGCAGTCGGCGGATGCGAACGTCTCGCTTGGGGACATGCTGCGCAAGCCGGTGGTCGCTTACTCCGACGAGCCGCTGCGGGCAGTCGTCTTCCGGATGGCCGAAACCGGCTTCACGCGCATGCCGGTGCTGGATCCCGAAGGCGGAAACCTGGTTGGGATGGTTTCGCTCGACGATCTGCTGCTGGCCCGCGTGCGCAATCTCAACGAAGAACGCCGCCGGGAGCGGCTGCTGCAACTGCGCTTTCCATTCAGCGCGCAGGCCCGGGCGAAATCGGAGCCCGAGCGCGAAATAGCATAGCCGGCTTTCCGGCTTTTCAGAGCCCTTGACACTGGCATGATCTTGCGGCACACTCTTGTCAGTAACTGATGTCAGTTACTGAGGTGACCGCATGAGCAAACCGACCGATTTGGTGCAGGGGACACTGGACCTTCTGATCCTGAAAATCGTCGCCCTCGAACCGATGCATGGCTGGGCGGTGGCGCAGCGCATCCGCCAGATGTCGCGCGACGTATTGCAGGTGGGCCAGAGCGCGCTCTATCCTGCCTTGCACAAGCTGGAGCAACAGGGCTGGATTGAATCGGAGTGGAAGGTCTCCGAAGCCAATCGCCGCATCAAGTACTACTCGCTCACTCGCGCCGGCCGCAAAGCTTTGACGGCGGAATCGGCCAACTGGGAACGCTTGTCGGGCGCGATCTCCGCCATCGTGCGCACCGTGCAGGAGGCGTAAAATGGCGCGCCTGCGGCTTCTTCTTCGTTCGGTGTTCCGTGGAGTTCGTGCAGATCGGGAACTTGATGAAGAGCTCCAGTATCACCTCGAAAGTCTGATCGCGGAGGGCGTTGGGCGCGGACTTAGCCGGGCAGAGGCCGTGTATGCGGCGAAGCGCGCGATGGGGCCCATTACGCAGAACAGGGAGAAGTGCCGCGAAGCGCGCGGAGTGAACTTCCTCGATGAGCTTTGGCGCGACCTGCGGTATGCCGGGCGCTCGATGCGGCGAAGTCCCGGCTTCTCGATGCTCGCGGTTCTCGTCATGGCGCTGGGGATTGGAGCGAATACGGCCGTTTTCAGTGTGGTGAATGCCGTGCTGCTGCGGCCGCTGCCATACCACGATCCCAATCGGATCGTTTTGCTGGGCACGCGCGAAATTGCCCAGGGTCCGACGGACTTTCAGCAAGTCTCGATTCCAAATTTTCACGACTGGCACGACGAGAATTCCTCGTTCGAAGCCATGGCTGTCTACGGCTCGCGTGAAGTTCCCGTAATCGCGCACGGTACGGCGGCCTATGCGCGAGGAACGGAAGTGAGCGCGGAGTTCTTCCGCGCCTTCGCTGTCGAGCCGGTTGCCGGGCGATCGTTTGTGGGCAAAGAAGCGAAGCAGGGAGGCAGCAGAGTCGCGATGATCAGCTATTCATATTGGCAGGATCATTTCGGCGGCGCTGCTAATGCGGTCGGGCAGATGCTCCGGGTATATGACAAGTCCTACACAATCGCCGGGGTGTTGCCGCCGGGCTTCGGATTCCCTGACAAGACCGATGTCTGGGTATCAGCAACTATGAGCGTCGATGACATGAAATATCGCGCCGCTCAGAACTGGCTGGCGGTCGGACGCCTGAAGCCCAACGTGCCTTTGAAACAGGCGCAAGCCGAAATGGCCGCAATCGGCGTCCGCCTCGCGCAGCACTATCCCGAGAGCAATTCCGGCCGGACTGTCGCGGTCATTCCAATCCTTGACCGAATGGTCGGCAACGTCCGGCTGACGCTGTACCTCTTGCTCGGAGCCGTGGGTCTGCTGCTTCTGATCGCATGTGCCAATACCGCAACGCTTCTGCTCGGCAGGGCTATGGCCCGGACGCGTGAGGTCGCGATTCGTGCGGCGCTCGGCGCGAGCCGCGGCCGCATCATCCGGCAACTGATCACCGAGAATCTGGTGCTTTCGGTCGTCGCGGGGGCAGCCGGATTACTGATCGCATATGGAGGATCGAGGACGTTGATCACCTTGGCTCCGCACGGCGTGCCGCGGCTCGACGAAGTCGGTATCGACCGATGGGTTCTTTCCTTTACTCTCGGGATCTCGGTTCTCACGAGCCTGCTGTTCGGATCGTTCCCGGCGCTGTACGCGTCGAAGCTTGATTTGAACGAAGAGCTGAAGTCGGCGGCGAAATCCACGGTCAGCGGTGGGATGACGCGCATGCGAGGACTCCTTACGGTAGCCGAGTTCGCGCTGACGGTGGTGTTGCTGTCGGGAGCCGGATTGTTGATGAAGAGCTTCGTTGCATTGCAGAATGTCGTGCTGGGTTTTCGGCCGGAAAATGTGCTTGTGATGAGAGCGACCGTGCCCGTAGAGATGCAGGCGCCGGCAGCACGCAAATTCTTTCAGAACGTGCTTCCGAGAATCGCTCGTGTGCCCGGTATCCTGGCGACAGGCGCGACGATGGCGCCGCCCGGGAGTATTGAATCATGCGGGGCGTACTTCATCGGCCACATGCCGGCGCAATTCGACGTCAGGTCGGCCCCCGAATCGGTCCTCTCTGTTGTGGCGCCCGGCACATTCGCGGCTTTGGGCATTCCAGTAGAGGCTGGCCGCGATTTCAGCGACAGTGATACCGGGGGAAGCCCTCTCGTCGCCATAGTAAACGAAGCTCTGGTCCGGAAGGCTTTTGGCAAGAAAGACCCGCTCGGCAGAACAATCTTTTGTCTGTATGACAATTTCAAGCCGATGACCATCGTGGGCGTGGTGGGCGACGTGCATCAAAGTGGCCCGGCGGTCGAACCTGCATCCGAATGCTACATTCCCTATCTGCAGCACGGGTTTAACGGTAATGCGTTGAGTATTGTCGCGCGCACGTCGGGCGATCCGAAATTGCTCGAGCAAACGTTGAGGCGCCTGGCGCACGAGACGTCACCGGAGGTGCCGGTTAGGTTTACGACGATGGAGGCGAATCTGACCGGCAACGTTGCCGCACCGAGATTTCGCACTGTGCTGTTCGGCATCTTCGCCGGGCTCGCGGTTTGCCTGGCGATGGCCGGAATCTATGGAGTCATGGCGTGCGCCGTTGGCCAGCGGACCAGGGAGATCGGTGTGCGCATGGCCCTCGGGGCCGGCACGGGACCGGTGATCCGGCTGATCCTCGGTCAGGGTCTTACATTGGCCTGCATTGGTTTGGCGATTGGTGTTGTCGCGGCACTGGCCGGCGCGAGGTTACTGACGTCGATGCTGTTCCATATTAAGCCAGGAGATCCGCTCGTCTATCTGGGGGTAGCGGGGCTGGCTGCTGTGGTCGCGACGGGCGCCAGCTACCTTCCAGCCCGGCGCGCATCCAGAATCGACCCGTTGACTGCGATCCGGCACGAATAGAGGCCCGCGAAATGGCGTAGAATCGTCGCATGGTGCGACGACTGAGCCTTCTTTTGTTCGCGGCGATCTTGCCGGGAGCGATCGTGTGCGGGTCCGAGCCGTGGGCCGACAGCGATCAACTGCAGCCGGCGCAGGTCGCCAGAGACCTGACGAATCCGCTGATCATTCACGTGGGTTTTCCGGTGCTGTACCGGTCCACGCACATCACCGGCAGCATTTACGCCGGGCCGGGTTCGAAAGACGAAGGCCTCGCCGAGCTCAAGCGTGCGGTCGCGGGGCAGCCGCGCAACCGCGAGATCATTCTTTACTGCGGATGCTGCCCGTGGGACAAATGCCCGAACATCCGGCCTGCGTTCGCGGAACTGCACAAGATGGGATATCCGAACGTGAAGGTGATGACGGTGCCGACGAATTTCAAGACGGACTGGATCGACAAAGGGTATCCGACAGAAAAGCGAGCCGACGGGGACCGGTAGTTAACGCGCCAGCGGAATAGTTACGAGGGGGCATAGTAGCCAAGGCGCCAACGCGCTTTCAGGGCGGGTAGTCCTCTCGGCTGACGCACGCGCACTTCGATCCTGCGGTACTTGCCATCGCGCTCCGCGTTGGATGGCGAGAACGCGAGGACGTACTGATTGCGCAGCTCGATGGCGATCTTCTCGGCGATCGACGGCAACTGGCTGAATACGGACGCTCCGAAGGCGCGGCCGCCGGTCTGGTCCGCAATCTCAGCGAGCAGTCGCGGTCCCGAAACTTCGGCCGCCGTCATGCCTGGCAGGAGATTGGGCTCGAAGACACCCATCGCGTAGATCTGGGTATCGGCTTCTTTGACGACGTCTTTGATGTCGGACGCGGTGTAGCGGCTGTGATTATCGCCACCGTCCGATACGACGACGAGCGCCTTGCGCGGGTTCTTCGCCTTTTTCATTTCGCGGACGCCAAGATCGACGGCATCGAGCAGCGCCGTCAAGCCGCCGGTCTGGAGCGAGGTCATGCGCGTTTCGATTTCATGCATGTCGCTGGTGAAAGGCTGGACCACGCGCGCCTGATCGCTGAACGGAATCAGGAAGGCCTCGTCCTGCGCGTTCATGGTCTTCAGGAATTCCGCGACAGCGGCGCGCGAGGTGTCCATCTTGAAGTCCATGCTGCCGCTGGTGTCGATGAGGATGCCGACGGAAAGCGGCGCGTCTTCACCGGAAAAGTGCGTGATCTTTTGCTCGACGCCATCTTCGAGGAGGCTGAAGTCTTCCTTCTCGAGACCAACGACAAAACGATTCGCCGGATCGGTGACGGTGACCGGGATCACGACCAGCGTGGTGTTAACGACGATATTCTGTGCGATCAGCAGCGTGAGTGCGGCGAGCGCGAGGAGCGGGACGCGAAACGGCTTCATTCGCATGCCGCCGACGAGTCTAACATGGGGCAGCGGTTAATTACGCTGTTACGCTCGCGCCGTCGTAGTGCGCCCGCACCTTGCGCGCCGCCGACCGCCCCACGCGCCTCGCCAATTCCTCCTCGGAAGCCTGCCGTACCAGTTCCGAGCTGCCGAACTCCTTTAGCAGCTTCCGCACCGTGATCGCGCCGATGCCCGGGATCTGATCCAGCTCGGAAGTCAGCGTGCGCGCGTTGCGTCGCGTGCGATGGAAAGTCACCGCGAACCGGTGCGCCTCGTCGCGGATCGTCTGAATCAAGTGCAGGATCGGCGAGAAACGATCCAGCACGATCGGCTCGTTTTCCTGGCCGAGCACATAGACGATCTCTTCCCGCTTGGCGATCGAAGCCAGCGGCTGGTTAATGATCCCGATGGCTTCGAGCGCGTCGGCGGCGGCATGCAATTGGCCAGGTCCGCCGTCGATCAGGATCAGCCCCGGCATCGGCTTTCCTTCGGCGAGTACCCGCGCGTAGCGCCGCGTGACCACTTCATGCATGCTGGCGAAATCGTCGTTGCCTTCGACGGTGCGGATAATGAACTTGCGGTATTCCGCCTTATTCATGCGGCCTTCTTCCCACACCACCATGCTCGCGACCTTGTCGGTCCCCTGGATGTGGGAGATGTCGAAGCACTCGATGCGCTTCGGCGCTTCAGCCAGACCGAGCGCCTCCTGGACCGCCGCCTGAATCGCTAGCGACGACGGCTTCAGCACGCGGAAGCGCCCGTCGAAGCTGTGCTTCGCGTTCGTCTGCGCGAGGTTCAGCATCGCCTTCTTTTGCCCTCGCTTCGGCGTGTGGATCTCGACTTTGCGATTCTTTTTCTCCGAGAGCAGATCTTCCATCACTTCCTGATCTTCGAAATCGATCGGGACGTGAATCACCGCTGGCACGTACTGCTGATCCAGATAAATCTGCAGCAGGAGCGACGAAAAGAACTCAGGCGCATTGAACTCGTGCTGGTCTTCCCAGAAGAAATCGCGCCGGTCGACGACCACGCCGTTCCGCAGGTGGAAAAGATTCACCGCGACCAGCGGCGGCTCCGCGTAGAAACCGAAGATATCCGCGTCGTCGCCGGACGCCGCCGCCATCTTCTGCCGCTCGTCAATCTCTTCGACCGTCGTCACCAGATCGCGCAGCGCGGCGGCCTCTTCGAAGCGCATGTCGTCGGACGCTTCGCGGATGCCTTCGCGCAGCTCGCCCGCCAGCGCTCCGTACCGGCCTTCCAGAAACAACCGGACTTTCCGTACCGATTCCGCGTAAGCTTCGGGCGTCGTCAATCCCTCGACGCACGGACCCGAGCAGCGATGAATGTGATACTGCAAACACGGCTTCGGATGATACCGGCGCAGATCGACCTTGCACGACGGCACCAGAAAATGCCGGTGGATAAAACTCGCGAGGCGATGCGCCAGATTGCCGGGGAAGTAAGGGCCGTAATAAGTCGAGCCGTCTTTGATGAGCCGCCGCGTGACGTACACCCGCGGAAATCTTTCGCTCGTCACCTTGATGTAGGGATATGTTTTGTCGTCGCGCAGCAGCACATTGAAACGCGGCTTGTACTGCTTGATCAGGTTGTTCTCGAGCGCCAGCGCTTCCTTCTCGTTGTCGACGAGAATGTAATCGACGTCGCGGGCTTCGGCGATCAGTCCGCCGGTCTTGACGTCGGCGAGCTTGTCGTCATTGAAATAGCTGCGAACACGCGCCCGCAGGACTTTCGCCTTGCCGACGTAGATCACTTTGGCGGCGGCGTCTTTGTAGAGATACACTCCAGGCGCGAGCGGCAGTTGCGCGACCTTTTCCCGGAGCAGATTCTGAGGGGATTGCATCTCGCGGCAAGCCCGTTTTCCGGGCCAGCCATATACTTGAATTATGTCACGCGGGCGACTTGCGCTCATCCTGTTTGCAGTGGCATTGCCGCTCGCCGCCCGGGCGCAGCAACAGCTTCCGCCGCCGGACGACGGCAAAGACACGCAGATCACGCCCGATCAGCTTCCACCCGACGAGGACAAGAGCAAACCGCAGGAGCCGCAGTACGGCTTCAATCCCGTCCAGTCGAACAAAGAGCTCAGCGTCGGGGAGTTCTATTTCAAGAAGAACGATTTCCGGGCCGCTGCGAGCCGTTTCCGCGAGGCCACGAAGTGGAACGAGAGCAATGCAGACGCCTGGCTGCGGCTTGGCGACGCTGAAGAAAAAATGAAGGATGTCAAAGCGGCCCATGAAGCCTGGGAAAAGTACCTGCAGCTTGCCCCGGACGCGAAGAACGCCGCCGAAGTTCGGAAGAAGCTGGAGAAGCTGAAGACGTGAGGCCTGGCTCGCCGCTCGTTCACACTCGCGGTTCATGGGAATCGCGCATATTCGGCGGCCAGTGCTATCCGCCCATTTGAACCGCCTACTGTAAAGGAGCGGCAACGAACTCTTACCGGCGCGAGGTGATGCAGAGCTGGCACTGGATCGGTCAGCGGCATTCCGAAGGCCGGGCTGCTGACTCGCCGCTCGTTCACACTCGCGGTTCAAAGGAGTCGGACGACCGCGAGGCGATCAGCAACGATCACTCACGGCGCGAGATCCCAATACACCGTACAGTTGTCTTCTTCAAAATCGAATTTCTGCCGGTACAGCTTCTGAAACACCTCTCCCGATAGCTTGTGGCCCTTATCGCAATCGACTACCGTCGCAAAGCGCTTCGCTTTGAGTTGCCTCAGCTCTTCGTTTTCTGAAACCAGATGCAGCGGCGCTGCCCGCTCGGGTGGAAAGTCCAGCTTGTGCGAATCGGCCAGCTCCATTCCCGACGGTGGACTCCGCTTCGTGATGAAGTAAATCTGCTCGTCGCTCAGCATCACAGCGCCCGGCGCGGTCACCTGGTCCGCCTTTGCCGCGACCTTTTCCATGTCGAGCCAGTTGATGAAGTCGTGTTTGTCGTGCAGGGCCTTCGCGAGCTCGAGCGAGAAGATCCCCGTCAGCGCAAAGATCGGCCAGAACGGACGCCCCTTCGCGTAGAGGCGGGTCGTCACACAGTACATTCCGGCTGCCGCCAGAATCGTGAGGAACGGCAGCGCGAAAAGGTAGTAGCGCTGAAACGTCGGATGCGCGCTTGAGATGTGCACGCCCAGCGCCAGCGCCAGCCATCCGCATAAATAGAACTCGGCGCGCTGCGGCCGAGTCCATGTCCGAAGCACGAGATCGCCGGGGAACCGGATGAACAACAGCCCTGCCAGCGCGAGCAATCCGACCAGCAGCGCTTGCGCCGAGTGCAGCCACGAGAGCATCACTCCGATATCGTGTGGGATCGCGCCGGACCATTCCACCTGCCGAAAAATCAAGTTGTACTGGATGATGTTGAAGAACGTCCGGCGGGGGCCCTTCGCGAATAAATACGCCACCGGCAGAAACGGAATCACCGCCGCGCCACTGAACGCGAGCAGTTTCCGCCACCGATTGCCCGCGCGATTCACGACGGTCATCCAAATGGCCAGCACCGGGCACACCGGCGCCGAAAGCAGCGTCGCGCCAGCCCCCGCCGCGGAGAAGAATCCCGCCAGCGCCGGCAGCAGCAGGCCGGGGCCATCCACCGACACTACACAGATGCGAAAGGCCAGCACGATAAGGAACAGGCACAATCCGTAAGCCTGCCCGATCGGTCCATACTGCACGACCAGCACATTCAGGCCAATCGTAAGCGCGGCGAGGAGCGCCGTCGCGAAGCGCCACGACGCAGTCGGAAATCGCCGGTAGAGATAATCGGCTGTCAGCGCGACGCCGCCGGTCGTCATCACACACGCGACCGCGTGCGCCGTGCGCCAGCTTTGCGGGAACACCGTCATCCAGAAGGCGTTCCAATACGCGTTCAGCGGCGTTTGGGAGAAGTTGAAGTCGAGGTACGGCCGCTTGCCGCGCGCAATTAATTGCGCGGTGAGAAGGTGGAAGCCTTCATCCCACGCAAACGCGTCGGTCTGGGCATAGACCATCAGCCCGGCGGCCAGTAAGGCGATCACGCCGGAGAGAATCCAGTACGACCGTTCCGTCTGCTGTTCCAAATGCCATTATCAAAGACGCGCGACGAAGTTTAAGCTGCCCGCCGCGCCAACTGCTGCTCGATAATCGCGAGAATCCTCCGGAACCCCGCATCCCAGTCCGGAAACAAATCGACGTACTGCGTCTCGCGCCGGATGCGCGCGGGCACGCGGCACTCGTCCAGCCGCGCGGGGATAAGAAACACATCGTCGAGCGGTACGCGGCTGGCGCTATCGAGCGCGTACCTGATCTCCGCCTGGAACCCGCCGCGCTTCCGCACTGACCGGCTTGAGAAGCAGGCGATGAAGAAGTCGGAGTTGGCGATTGCGTCTTCGATCCGGCGGGGCCAGTTCTGCCCGGGAAAAAGCTTGCGGCGATCGAGCCAGGCGTCGAATCCCTGCCGGGTGAGCTCGTCGAAAAGCCGTTCCGCCGCCATTCGGTCCTCTGTAGCATAAGCGATAAAGATCGCGGGGCTGTTGGCGCGCCGAAACGAGATCTCGCCGGCCCGATTGCGCGCGAATACGCCCAGCCCGTCGATTTCCACGGCCCGGGAGCGGTCGAGAGAATGCCGGATCAGCCTCGATAGTTCTTCAGTGGTCATCCTTTTCCGCCATGAAAGTCCAATGTTTACCGGGAGTTATAGTTCCAAGGCCGGGCAGCCGCGCGGCCTTCCCGCTGCGCAGCGTGCGGATAATTCGCGTCACCGCGCGATCCATCTGATCGGCGGCATCCCCATGATCGCCGCCGTTTTGCCGGGCCATTTTTCGAATTAAGTCCGATTTCTTCATCCGCCAGAAGCCTAGCATGCCGCTGGTCTGTACTATTGCTAACTTGTTGAATGTATTGATTCAATCGCTTGGACTCGTTAATGAAGTGTTTTTAATCACAGTTTAAGGGGGAGTTCATGTCCCGTTGGATATGATGCTTCAAGACGGCATTTCTGTCGCTGTTCCAAGGAGAATTTACTGCATGAAAAGGCTTTTGGTATTGACGCTTGGTCTGGGCATCGCGCTCGGTTCCGTTTCCTTCTCGTTCGCGCAGGACACCACGGCCACCAAGAAAGAAAAGAAATCCAAGAAGAAGAAAAAGGACACGACGGACGAAAAGAAGTAGTCTGCCGTCACTTACCCGTACTAAAAAATCAAACAGGAGATCAGAACACATGAAGAAACTTCTCATCGCCGCCCTCGGCCTGGGCATCGCCCTCGGCACCATTTCCTTCTCGTTCGCGCAGGACACCACCGACACAACGAAGAAGCAGAACAAGAAGAAGAAGAAGTCCGACAAGACCGAAGACGAGAAGAAGTAGTTCGCTCGCCGGCCCATCAAACTAAAGGAGATCAAAATCGAAATGAAGAAACTTCTCATCGCCGCTCTCGGCCTGGGCATTGCCCTCGGCACCATTTCCTTCTCGTTCGCGCAGGACACCACTGACACGACGAAGAAGATGAACAAGAAGAAGAAGAAGTCCGACAAGACCGAAGACGAAAAGAAGTAGTTTTCCTGGGTTGGCTGTTCAGCCCGGGGACCTCCGGGAAAGGCAGCCAACCCAGCACTTCCCGTTTCACCCCGCCCTCCGCTGTTGACGAATCCCCTCAAACCTTTTACTCTCTAGTCTTGTTAATCCCTGGTCCTGACGGGGGAATTGCCACAAGCGCGATCTTTGCGTTCGCTGCGCCTTTGCGCGAAATGCTTTTCCGCACATGAACATCTCGGTAAAAGGCGAATACGCCCTGCAGGCCATTTTCGATCTTGCGGCCACCGGCGGCCCGGAGCCCGTCAAAATCGCTGAAATCGCGCGGCGGCAGAAAATCCCGCAGAAGTTTCTGGAGTTGATTCTTGCCAGCCTTAAGCAGGGCGGCTTCGTCGAATCCCGCCGCGGCGCCGAGGGCGGCTACATGCTGGCGAAGCGGCCCGAATCGATCACTGTCGGCGATGTCCTGCATTTTGTGGAAGGCCGCCAGGAAGAGCGTGCCCGGCTGCGAAAGCAGGCCGATTCCCCTTTCTCCGACCTCTGGATGCGCGCCGATGCCGCCATCGACAGCGTGCTTCATTCCACCACTTTCGCGCATCTCGTACGGGAGTGGACCGACAAACACAGCCGCTTTGTACCAAACTGGGAGATCTGACATGTTCTACGACGACAACTCTTACAGCATCGGCCGCACGCCCCTGGTCAGGCTCAATCGCGTCATCGACGGCGCGCCTGTCACACTGCTGGGCAAAGTCGAAGGCAGGAATCCCGCGTATTCGGTGAAGTGCCGCATTGGCGCCTCCATGATCTGGGACGCGGAAAAGCGCGGGATCCTCAAGCCCGGCAAGGAGCTGATCGAGCCGACCAGCGGCAACACCGGCATCGCACTCGCGTTCGTGGCCGCGGCGCGCGGATACCCAGTCACCCTGACAATGCCCGAAACCATGTCGATCGAGCGCCGCAAAGTGGTGGCGGCCTTCGGCGCGAAGTTGGTTCTGACAGAGGGCTCGAAAGGTATGGCAGGCTCGATCGCCAAAGCGCAGGAGATCGTGCAATCCGATCCCGATCGTTACGTCCTGCTGCAGCAGTTCGACAACCCGGCGAACCCGGAGATCCATTTCAAGACCACCGGGCCCGAGATCTGGGAGGATACGGAAGGCGCGGTGGACGTTCTGATTTCCGGCGTCGGCACGGGAGGCACAATCACGGGCGTCTCGCGTTACATCAAGCACGAGAAGAAAAAGAAGATCGTTTCGGTAGCCGTCGAGCCCGTCGCCAGCCCGGTTATTAGCCAGGCACTCGCGGGCCAGCAGATCAAGCCTGGCCCGCACAAGATCCAGGGACTCGGCGCCGGATTCATTCCGAAGAACCTCGATTTGAGCATCGTCGATCGTGTGGAATTGGTTACAAACGAGGAATCGATCGAAATGGCCCGCCGGCTGGCGAAGGAGGAAGGACTGTTGAGCGGAATCTCCTGCGGGGCCGCTGTCGCCGCCGCTGTCCGGATCGCTCGCGAGAACCAGTTCAAGGGAAAAACGATGGTGGTCGTTCTGCCGGATTCCGGCGAGCGTTACCTTTCAAGCGTGCTATTCGAAGATTTGTTTGAAAATTGATAATTTTCTAATGAGGCCGGTAACCTGTGCGGAAAACGGCTCGTCTGAACATGCAAATCCCCGTTACGACAAGCGGGCGCACACACCCCTATCACCCAAACGTGCGCCCGCGCCTCTTTTCTTTGTCGCGCTTTTCGCGCACAACGCACCTTCGGGCTGTGCGCTTGTTCTTTTCGCGCACAACGCACCTTCGGGCTGTGCGCTTATCCGGCATTTCTCATAGCTCCTGCGGCGCTCGTCCTCATCGACTCTGTGGGATTTCCGGGTTATTCCGGCGTTTTTCCCTTTTCCTCGGATTCCTCTGCGCCCTGAGTATTTCTGCACAAAATTCCGTAATTCTTACAAACTCTGGCGATCCTATACGGGTTCCATTTGCTTGTGCCGAAGATGACCTCCAGTGGGCAGGCATGTCATGCAGCGACGACGAGCCGTGTCCGATTTATCTCGAACTGAGCTCAGTCGTCCCGGACGGGCGCAAGCTCTTCGCGGCTGGAAACCTGCACAGCGAGTCCGTGACGCTTGCGTCTATCCTCCTGATGAGCGACGACGCGGGTGCTACCTGGAAAGAGCCAACCGCCCGCATCCGCGGCGCGGCGCTCGATCAGATCCAGTTCTACAATCTGCAGACGGGCTGGGCGGCCGGCGAAACGCAGTATCCTCTGGCGCGCGATCCGTTCTTTCTGCTGACTACGGACGGTGGATCGTCGTGGCGCGCGGCGCCGGTTGAAGAAGACGGCAGCCCGGGAGCCATCCAGCGCTTCTGGTTCGATTCCACAACACATGGAGAGTTGATTGTCGACGCGGGCAAGTCGTCCGCAGGTGGACGCTACCTCGCGTTCGAGTCGGAAACCGGTGGCGAGAACTGGTCGCTTCGCGGCAAGAACACCCAACTGCCGAAGCTACTCCACGCGCCGCCGCTGCCCGAGGATTCGGATTTTCGATTGCGGACATCGAAGGACGGCAACGCATTCGAGGTCGAGCAGCGTGCAGGCAATGAGTGGAAGCCCGTCGCGTCATTCCTGATTGAAGCGGCCGTTTGCAAAATTCATTCGGATGAACTGAAGGAGCCCGCGCCGGAACCCGCCACCGCCGCGCCCGCTGCGCCGCCCAATCCGAAACAACCTCAGCGGAAACACCCGTGAAGCGCTCCGCGAAAACCCACGCCGTCGATCTCGAAATCTTCCGTAATCTCTTCGTATCGATCGCGGATGAAATGGGCGCGGTGCTGCGCAAAACCGCCTTCAGCGCCAATATCAAAGAGCGCCGCGACTATTCCTGCGCCGTCTACGACAGCGCCGGCCGCACGATCGCGATGGGCGATCACATGCCCGTGCATCTTGGGGCGATGCCGCTTTCCGTCGAGAATGCGCTCGCCGCGTTCAATCTGCGGCCGGGCGATGTGGTGATCGTCAATGATCCCTTCCGCGGTGGAACTCATTTGCCCGACATCACAGCCGTTTCCGGCGTTTTCACCAAAAAGAACAAGCCCGCGGATTTCTACGTGGCTTCCCGCGCCCACCACGCCGATGTCGGCGGCATGAGCCCGGGCTCGATGCCGCTGGCGCGTGAAATCTATCAGGAAGGCATCCGCATCCCGCCGGTGTTGTTGATGCAAGCGGGCGAGGTGCGGCGCGATGTCATGCAGATCGTTCGCGCGAATGTCCGAACGCCCGAGGAGCGTGAAGGCGATCTTCTGGCGCAGGTGATGTCGAACCGGCGCGGTGAGAACCGGCTTCTCGAAATCATCGCTCGCTACGGGCTCACCCGCGTCCAGAGAAGCGCGCGCGACCTGCAGGATTACAGCGAGCGCATCACCCGCGCCATGCTGCGCCGCATCCCGGAAGGCGAATATCGCTTCGAGGATTTCCTCGACAACGATGGTGTGAGCGAAGAACCCGTGCGCCTCGCCGTAGCCGTGCGCATACGCGGCGACAGCGCCGAAGTCGATTTCACCGGGTCGAGTCCGCAAGTGGCCGGCTCCGTAAATGCCAATTACGCGATCGCCGTATCGGCGGCGATGTACTGTTTTCGCTGTCTGATCGACGCGGAAATTCCCTACAATGCCGGTCTGCTGCGACCTATCCGCGTGATCGCTCCCGAGCGGAGCGTCGTGAACGCCGGACTTCCCGCCGCCATGGCCGCGGGCAACGTCGAAACGTCGCAGCGAATCACCGACGTGATCCTCGGCGCGCTGGCAAAGGCCCTGCCCGGGAAGATCCCCGCCGCCAGCGCCGGCACCATGACCAACCTGAGCTTCGGCGGATGGGACCCGCTTCGCGACCGCGCCTTCGCGTACTACGAGACCATCGCCGGCGGCATGGGCGCATCCGCGCGCGGGCCCGGACGCTCCGCCACCCACACCCACATGACCAACAGTTGGAATACGCCGGTCGAAGCGTTCGAGCACGAGTATCCGGTGCGGGTGCGCTCTTATCGGATGCGCGCCGGTTCGGGCGGCGGGGGGAAGCACGCGGGTGGCGAGGGGATTATCCGCGAGCTCGAATTCCTCGAAGCTGCGGACGTTACGATTCTCGCCGACCGGCACGCACGCGGACCCTGGGGCCTGCAAGGCGGATCGAACGGGGCCACCGGAAAGTGCAGTCTCGACGGGCGCACGCTTCCATCAAAGACGCGGGTTATCGTGCAACCGGGCCAGACGCTCCAGCTCGAAACGCCCGGCGGGGGAGGGTGGGGAGCCGCCCCGTAATTCATCGCAAATGGCCGGGCGTCCACCGCAATTCCCACCGGGGCTCGGCCCGCAAGCCGGCGTTCAGATCCTCGAGCGAGCCGAAAAAGCCCACGAACGAATTCTCAAGATGCGCGGGCCGGCACCGCGTCTGCGCGAAATCCCGGTGGCGGAACTGATCGGACGCGGCCACGACCGCCGTTCCCATCGGGCGATACTCGTGCGTTCCCTGTGCCCAGGCCAAGCCAGCCGCGGGGTCAATCCACAGCGCGAAACCCACTGCTATATGGTACAGATAGAGCGTGGCCTGGAGTTTCTACATTTTCGTCCTTCCGGCATCGGACACGCGGATTGTATCCGCGTCCGGATTCGACGGCAATGAACCGGCTGAAATGCTCGAATACGGCCACTGATCGGGACGCGCGCACAAGCCGGCTTTCACTGGATTTTCTCGATACAGCATTGTACGCGGCGGGCATGATCGCGGTCACGGACCGAGCGATCGAAATAGTCTTTTTTCCAGAACGGGCTGGCCCGGCCGAGCACACGGTTTGCTTCCCGTGCGCTTGAACGCTTGATGCCGCCCACAATGCGCGCGACATTTAATGTCGCAGACTATTTCGCCGGGGACGTGGAAGAGTCCGCTCTCAGCGACGGGCACCTGGAAAATACAATCGTGAGCGGAAGCCTGAATGGCGGGGTGGAGCCTGAATTTTTCTCCGATCTTTTCATCGCGCCGGAGCCCGCAAGCGGCATCCTGCTGCTGTTTGCATTCGCGCTGCTTCTGGCGGTGAAACCGCTGCGCGCCCGAATCATTTCAGGTTGCCGCTGAGACTCGCGGTCGTAAGACCGTTGGGCGGGAGGCGTATGGTGTTGGGGCAGGGGCGTATGATACGGAAGATCCGCCATGCTTCTCCGCCACGCCACCTTCTGCGCGATCGTCACTTTGTCTGTGATCATCGCGGCGCCACTCGCCGCGCAGTGCGTCGACTACTCGGCCGACCCCGCCGGCTGCCAGCCTTCCACTTTCAAGACCCCGATAGGCCAGATGCCCTCTGTGCGCATTGGCCGCGACGGCAGGATCGATAAATCTTCTTCCGAAGCCGACGCCCGCGCCGGCGTCGCCAAACTTGAAAAGGATCTTCACCTCTACCGCAATTTCGAGCCGCTGCACTGGGTGCTGACCGTTCCTTCCGAAAAAGATCCCGCCACTGGCGCGTGGCGGAACGGCGATCTCGACGCCTCCGGCGACGGACGCGGACTCGGCATCGCCGGCAACTGCCTCTTCACGGGCCATCAGAACGGCGCGGGGAAAAAGCACGCGATCAACATCTTCAAAATCCAGGAGCATCCCGAGAAGGAAGCGCCCGTGCAGGTCGGCGAGATACCCGCCTGGTTCGAAGGGAATGCGGGATTCGACGACCGCGAGCTCCGTTCGCTCGTCTACAAAACATCCGGCGGGCAGGACCGCTACATCATGGTTCGCAACGGCGGCACGAACACCATCGGATGGATGCAGACTTACGGCATCGATATGAACACATGCCTGCCAGCGTCGAAGAGCGAGATCACCGACTTCCACTCGCAATCGCACGAGTTCTTCCTCTGGCACGATCCCAACAACGCCAATCGCGTGCTCGTCTACATGGCCATCTGGACCGCCGGACTCCCCGATCCCGAACACGCCGGGCTCTACATTCCCGACATGATCGTGATGGCCGTGACCGACGAGAAGACCGGCGACATCCTGGCTAAACCGCGCACCCTTGCGGCGTTCAGCCTGCACGAAGTCGGCGGACCGCCGCTCAACGAAAAGCCCGACGCCACCGGACTCTTCTCCGACGGCCGCTTCCTCGACTTCAGCAATTCAAAGAATCGCGCCGGACGCGGCGGCAACTTCCAGAACATCGAGCAGAACAAGCTGCATTCGATGTCGGTCTCCGACGACGGCGAGCGTGTCTACGTCGCGGGCACTACGGCGGGCTTCTATATTCTCGATTCGGAAGCCGTCGCACACCACACCGACGCCGACCTCGACGCGGGCAAGGCGGGATGCAATCAGCGCTCCACGATCGCGTCCGTGGGCGGCGCCATCGACGCATCGAAACTCGGCGCGGTTGCCAGCGACTGCGTTCATATGGTCGTCAACAACGATCCGGGTTTGAAAGCCTTCCTCTCGTCGAGCGCCTCGCCGCAGGCGAAGACAGAGCGCTATCTGGTCCTGCTGACGCGTTCGCGCTTCGACGTGTATCCGCCGGTGAATGCGCAGCCGACGGGAACCCACAGCGCCGTCTTCGTGCCGAACCGGCCGGCGCAGGTCAACGGGAACACGAAGAACCGCCCGGCATACGTGTGGGTCACCGACGAAAACGGCGGATGCCCGCTCAACTACGCGCGCATGATTTCCGTCGAGTCGGAGACGGTTCCGATCATGGTGGGCGCGTTTTCGATTCCCGACAATCAGCTCGACCAGTGTCTCGATCAGGCCATTACCGAGCCCAACGGCGATCGCCGCCGCCAGGTCGCGCAGCAGAACCACAATCCGACGGTTTTCAAAAATCTCGTGTTCAACACGTGGTATGGTCACGGTCTGCGCGTTATCGACATTTCGATCCCGCAGACGCCGCGCGAAGTGGGCTACATTATGAGCGTTCCGCACGGCATCGTGCGCACGTATCCGGTGTTCAGGGACGGCCTGATTTACTGGGTCGACAACAAGACGGGCCTGCACGTCGCGAGATATACCGGTCCGCGCGCGAATGAGTTGCCTGGACCGGGATCAGGCGTCTACGAAGGTAACGCCACCAGCCCCCATCGGTGACGAAAAAAAGCCGGTGGAAGCTCAAAGGCTCCCACCGGCTATCGAATGCGTTTTGACCCGTTCTACCGGGCCGCTACAGCCAACTTGCCGGCCGCGCTTGCCAGCGTATCGGCCTTATCAGTCTTCTCCCAGGTGAAAGAGTCCTCGCTGCGGCCGAAGTGACCGAACGCCGCCGTCTTCTGGTAGATTGGGCGCCGCAACTGCAGGTGATCGATGATCCCCTTGGGCGTCAGCGGGAAGTTCGCGCGGATCAGATCTTCCATCGCGTCTTCCGGAATCGTGCCCGTGCCGAACGAATTCACCATCACCGAGACCGGCTCGGCCACGCCGATCGCATACGCGAGCTGAACTTCCGCGCGCTTTGCCAGACCCGACGCCACGATGTTCTTCGCGATATACCGCGCCATGTAGCACGCCGAGCGATCGACTTTCGTCGGATCCTTGCCCGAGAACGCGCCGCCGCCATGACGGCCCATGCCGCCGTAGCTGTCGACAATGATCTTGCGGCCCGTCAGACCCGTGTCGCCGTGCGGCCCGCCGATCACGAAGCGGCCTGTCGGATTGATGTGATACTTCGTTTTGGCATCCACCATGTCCTGCGGCACGATGGGATCGATGATGTGCTTGCGAACGTCCGCGCGAAGCTGCTCGGTCGAGACGTCGTCCCCATGCTGCGTCGAGATCACGATCGCATCGATACGGGTCGGCTTACCGTTGAAGTATTCCACCGAAACCTGGCTCTTGCCGTCCGGCCGCAGATACTTCAGGCCGCCGGCGCGGCGGACCTTCGAGAGCTGCTCGCAAAGCCGGTGCGCCAACTGGATCGGCAACGGCATCAGCTCTTTCGTTTCGTCGCAGGCATAGCCGAACATCAGGCCCTGATCGCCGGCGCCGCCGGTATCCACTCCCATCGCGATGTCGGGAGACTGCGTCTGAATCAGGTTCAGGATGCCGCAGGTCTTCGCATCGAAACCGAAAGCGGCGTCGGTATAACCGATGTCGGCGATCGTCTTGCGCGCGATCGATGGAACGTCGATCGTGGCGGTGGTGGTGATTTCACCAGCGACGGCACAAATGCCGGTGGTGACGAGCACTTCGCAGGCTACGCGCGCTTTCGGGTCCTGCGCGAGGACCGCATCGAGAACAGCGTCCGAAATGTGATCGGAAACCTTGTCGGGGTGACCTTCGGTGACGGATTCGGACGTGAACAGATGCTTATGTTTGTGAATTTCGGCCATGGATTCTCCGGGTTGGTTTTACAATGAGTGCAATCGAATCGATCGCGGCGCACCCGGCCCAGGCAAGCCTGTTGCGAGTTTCGCGATTGGAAACGAAACCACTAGTTTATCGCAATCACGATGCTCCTGGGCGGCAGGAGTGTCTACAACGCGCCTGGGTCGCCGTCAAATTTCAGTCGGAGCCGTTTTGAACAAGCGCCAAGCTTGCCAATCGGCCGCAGCGCCGGCACCCCTGAACCTAAAGGGAATGACCGGGATGCCATCCTGTGCCCCACATGGGATGATCGGGGTTGGCCGTTCTGATCGGCATTCACCCTGTCCTCGAAGCCATCCGCGCGAAACGCCCGCTCGATCGCATCCTGGTAGCCCGCGGCGCGGGCGGGCATCGGCTGCAGGAAGTGATTGACCTCGCCCGGACCAGCAATACGCCGGTTCGCTTCGAAGAGCGTGACGTCCTCGACCGTCTCGCCGGAGCGAAGGCGCACCAGGGAGTCGTCGCCGTCGGCGCCGAGAAGCGGTATGCGGATCTCGAGGACATCCCACCCGCCGCCGAACTGCTGGTTGTGCTCGACGGCGTAGAGGATCCCCACAATCTGGGCGCGATTATCCGCACCGCTCATGCAGCCGGCGCGGGAGCCGTGATGGTCGCCGAACGCCGCGCCGCCGGACTGACGGAAACCGTTGCGAAGGCCGCCGCGGGCGCTCTCGAGCATTTACTGGTGGTGCGGGTGGTGAATATCAGCCAGACGCTGCGCTCATTCAAGAGCCAGGGCTACTTCGTTTACGGTCTCGACGAGCGGGGTGAAACGACGTACGATTCGGTCGAATGGCCTGAGAAGACAGTGATCGTAATGGGCGGCGAGGGGAAAGGCTTACACGAACTGGTGAAGAAGAATTGCGATGCGCTGCTGCGGATACCGATGGCGGGGAAGATCGCTTCTTTGAATGTCTCTGTCGCCACCGGGATCGTCCTCTTTGCGTGGCGATCCCGGCGTTCGACAAAATAAGGTCTTGCTTAGGACTTGCCCTCTACACGCAAGTCGTTCTCCACGTGGAAAGCGCCCGGAACGCCATTCGCCCGGATGCCCGCAATATTGCGATCCATTTCGTTGGCTACCACGCCTTCAAGGCGCACATTCCCGTTCTTCACGATGATGTGGATGGAAGGCAGACTCCGGAAGCCATACCGCGTCGACAAGTTAGCGTCGCCATAGATAGCGCGATACACGCCTCTGCGAATGTTGTCGTCATTCGGCGAAAGCGGCAATACCTCTATGTTATTGACGACATTGGTTACGCCTTCGATTTTTTTAACCGCGCGGCCGGCATCGTCCTTTACGACGGGCTGCGTAACCTGGCCTTCCAGCGTGACTGTTCCGCCGTTCACGGTAAAGCCGAGGTCATCGAAAACACTGTAGTAAGGAATCGTCACGAGCTGGTGACGAATTTCCTGGACCAGGTGCGACTCATTCGCAGGACCGTTAACGTACGGATCCAGATGACTCTTATCCTTATCCTTTGCATAGGTGGCGGAAGACAGTACAAGCGCCCCTGCCACCACAGCAAACCCAAATCGATTCATGGTGCAATCTCCTGGACAGGATGAATGCAAGCCGCGTGCCAAAGGTATGAGTTGCCTCTTAGTCGGCTGCGTCGGCGCGCCGGGCTTCGCTCCCGCCGCTCGAAATCTGATGAAGTACGGCGTCCGCCTGCTCGGCCGTGAAGTCTTCCACCTTCGAAGAATGGTTCATCGAACAGAACTTCGGTCCGCACATCGAACAAAATGCCGCTTCCTTGAATCCTTCTTCGGGCAGCGTTTCATCGTGCATCGACCGCGCCGTCTCCGGATCGAGCGACAGCTCGAACTGGCGGTTCCAGTCGAAATTGTAGCGGGCCCGTGACAGCTCGTCGTCGCGGTCGCGCGCGCCGGGGCGGTGCCGCGCGAGGTCCGCCGCATGCGCCGCGATCTTGTACGCGATGATGCCCTGTTTCACGTCCTCGCGATTGGGAAGCCCGAGGTGCTCCTTGGGGGTCACGTAGCAAAGCATCGATGCGCCGTGCCAGCCGATCATGGCAGCGCCGATCGCCGAGGTGATGTGGTCATAGCCCGGCGCGATGTCGGTGACGAGCGGGCCCAGCGTGTAGAACGGAGCCTCGTGACACATCTCGCGCTCCTTCACCACCTGGAGCTCAATCTGATCGAGCGGAATATGTCCTGGGCCTTCGATCATCACCTGGACGTCGTGCTCCCAGGCGATCTTCGTCAACTCGCCCAGCGTCTTCAGCTCCGCAAATTGGGCCGTGTCGCTGGCATCGGCGATGCAGCCGGGGCGCAGTCCATCGCCCAGCGAAAAGCTCACGTCGTACCTCTGAAAGATCTTGCAGATCGCCTCGAAGTTCTCGTAAAGAAGATTCTGGCGGTGATTCTTCACCATCCATTCCGCGAGGATGGCGCCGCCGCGGCTTACGATTCCCGTAATGCGCTTCGTGGCCATCGGCACATATTGCACCAGAACGCCCGCATGGATGGTCATGTAGTCGACCCCCTGCTCGGCCTGCTCTTCGATCACTTCGAGCATCACGCTGATGTTCAGGTCTTCCACGCGGCGCACTCGCGACAGCGCTTCGTAGATCGGCACCGTTCCGATCGGCACCGGCGAGTGTCCAATGATGGCCTTGCGGATCTCGGGAATGTCGCCGCCGGTCGACAAATCCATGACCGTGTCGGCCCCATACTTCACCGAGTAGCGCAGCTTTTCGAGCTCCTCGTCGATGTTCGAAGTGGTGGCCGAGTTGCCGATATTGGCGTTGATCTTGCATTTCGACTCGACCCCGATCGCCATTGGCTCGAGATTCGTGTGGCGGATGTTGGCTGGAATGATCATGCGGCCGCGGGCCACCTCCGACCGGATCAACTCGGCGGAGACCTTCTCGACCCGCGCGATGTATTCCATCTCTTCAGTGATGAGGCCCTTGCGGGCATAGTGCATCTGAGTCCGAATGGCGTCGGACGATCGCTTTTCAACCCAAGGCGTTCGCATCTTATAAGCCAGTGTATAACCGGCGGGGGCGGTGCGTTGTGATGCAATAGTCGGTTGGACATCCGCGCGACGGGCACCGGATTGCCGATTTTCGAATCGCTGCGGCCGGTGGGCATCAGCCCCGCGGCTTTTCCCGGAAGTGAAGCTCTGCCACAAGACGCGGTGGCAGCCATCGCGACATTGCTTTCCGCGGGGCCGGTGCGCGACCTGCTGCAAGTCATCGAAGCCAGGCGATTTTCGCCCGACCCGGCCCAACTCGCGACCCTGCTTTGGACGGCAACCGCCGCGATCGCTCGGCACGACACGCCCCGCGCGATGACAGCTCTCGCGGAGTACATCGCCCGCGATCCATACCATTCTTCAGCTCTTGTGCACGCGTCCGTTCTCCAGCCGGTTGAGAGCGAGGTTCGCGAGCTTCTGCATCGCATCACCGGAGAAGCGAAGGCTGAAGCGCAACACCATTTCGCGTTCGCGCGGGCCACTGCCGAGCCGAACAGTCAGGACGTCCTCGCAGTCGCCGAGCGCATGATGGAAGCCGGAATTCTCGCCGCTTACATTCGCGCATCGGAGCTGTGCCGAAGTATCACCATCCCTCGAACCGCCGGGGCGACCGGCGCCGCGGGATCGCATGCAAAGCTTCCGGATCGGCTGAACAAGGCCTGGCGCCGGGCGCCGTTGCTTGTATTGCTGGCGGGCTGGGCCATGGCGGGCATCGCGCTGGCACTCATCTTCAGCCGCGAAACCGCCGCCGCGATTTGGGCGATCGGCTTTCTCATCCTGGTGGTTCTGCAGTTCCTGATCACCACGCGGAATTATTAATTGTTCACAATCAGAACCGGGTCTCCGGCCGCCGCGTCCATTGAGGTGCAGGGAAAATAACCAGAAAAAGGGATACGTAATGCTCCGCACGTTAAAACCGGCCACGCTCATCTGCAGCGCACTTTTTGCAATCGCAATCCCGGCCTCGATGCTCGCGGCAGGACACGGGCACGGCTCAGGGGGCGGACATGGCTCAGGAGGCGGGCATGGATTCTCCGGCGGGGGATCGAATGGCGGTGGTTCCGCAGGCGGTCATGGCTTCTCCGGGAATCGCGGCTTCGAATCGCGAAGCTTCCAGGGTGGCAGTGAGCGGCGCAACTTTGCAAGCCCGCGCGGAAACTACGCGGGAAGCTATCGTGGAGCGCCCGGCCGCTCGTATGTCGCGCCGCGCTACTATGCGCGCCCCGGCTATCGCGGTGGTTACTACCGTGGTGGGATCTACTTTGGTTACAGCGATCCGTACTACTACGGGTACGGCGGATACGCGTATGATCCGGGCAATTACGCCGCGGCTCCGGTAGGGCCGCCACCCTGCAATCAGGGCTATTACGACAGCAACGGCGCTTGGGTGCCCGATTCTTCGTGCTACGCTCCGCAGCAGCCATATCCGTCTGCCCAGCAATACTACGGGCCGAACCAGCAGCAGGATCAATATCCTCCGCAGCAGTATCCGCAGCAGCAGTACCCACAGCAGCAGTACCCACAGCAGCAGTACCCGCAGCAGCAGTATCCGCCGCCGCAATATTAAAACCTGTTCTCACGGGTCTCCAAAAACCGAACACGCTGCGGACGGGAGCGTCCGCGCCACGTTCTTACGAGCTGCCGATGAGCACGCCCGTGGCGAAGACGAGCAATCCTCCAAGGCCGACCTGCAGAGCGGCGGAGAGCGGCGGCGTGTCCATGTAATGATTGCGGATCCACGCGATCACACCCAACTCGAACAGGACGACCACGACTGCCGCGGTCATGGCGGCGCGGAAATCCGGAATCAGAAACGGCAGCGTGTGACCGATACCGCCGAGCGCAGTCATCAGTCCGCAGACGATGCCGCGGATCCACGGGTGGCCGCGGCCCGTGAGACTGCCGTCGTCTGAAAGCGCTTCCGCGAATCCCATGCTGATGCCGGCGCCGAGGGAGGCGGCGAGTCCGACGACGAAGGCGTCCTTGCTGCTGTGAGTGGCGAGAGCGGCGGCGAACACGGGCGCGAGCGTTGAGACGGAGCCGTCCATGAGGCCCGCCAGTCCGGGTTGCACGATCTGCAAAACGAACAGGCGGCGGCTGGCTTCATCCTCCTCATTTTTCCTGTCGTGGCCGAGCTTTTCCTTTTCGAGCTCTTCGGCGCGGTTCTCGTGCGAACGCTCTTCGCTCGCGAGGTCGTCGAGCAACTGGCGCGTGCCGGGGTCCTCGGTGCGCGCGGCGGCGCGTTCGTAGAAACGGCGGCTTTCGATCTCCATCGTCGCCGCCTGTTTGCGAATGGCCTCGAGTCCGAGCGGCTGGACGAGCCACACAGGCTTGCGAGTCACGAAACCGCTGACATCGTGGCGGCGAATCAGCGGGATGTGCTTTCCGAAGCGCTGGCGATAGAGCTCGATCAGGCGGCGGCGGTGGCCGGATTCCTCTTCGCCCATTCCGTCGAACACGGCGGCGGAGGCGGGAAAATCCCTGCGCAGGCCTTCGGCGTAATCGGCATAGACGCGCTCGTCGTCTTCTTCGAGCGAGATGGCGAGCGCGAGGATTTCGCGGTCGGACAGGCTGTCGAATTTGCGCATGGGTTCAGGATCGCATTCTGATGCGGGGCACGGCGCCCAAAGACAAGCGCCGGCAGAAGTGCCGCCGCGGCAGGCACGAGTGCCCACGCCGCAAAGGCGTGAGTCAGCGCCAGCGGAGGATCGGCTTGCGCGCCGCCGTGACTTCGTCCACCCGGCTCGTGCGGGTCGTGTGAGGCGATTGCAACACCATTTGCGGATCTTGTTCGATTTCCTTCGCAATCGAGATCATCGCGTCGATGAAGAGATCGAGCTCCTGCTTCGACTCCGTTTCCGTCGGCTCGATCATCAGCGCGCCGTGCACAATCAGCGGGAAACTTACGGTATACGGATGAAATCCGTAATCGATCAGCCGCTTCGCAATATCGCCTGTCCTTACGCCCTTCGCCGACTGGCGCTCGTCGCTGAAAACAACTTCGTGCATGTTCGGCCCATCGTACGGGAGATCGAAGTGCGGCGCGAGCTTGTGCCGGAGGTAATTCGCGTTCAGCACCGCGTCGACAGTGGCGTTGCGCAGCCCCGGTCCGCCGTGCGCGAGGATGTACGCCAGAGCGCGCACCAGCACGCCGAAGTTCCCGTAATATGCGCGCATCCGACCGATACTTTGGGGGCGGTCATAGTCCCACGTGAACGCGCCGGCCGATCGCGCGAGCCGTGGCGTAGGCAAAAAGGGCTCGAGATGTTTCCGGACGGCGACCGGTCCGCCGCCGGGACCACCACCGCCATGCGGGGTCGAGAACGTCTTGTGCAGATTGAGGTGCATGACGTCGACACCGAAATCACCGGGACGCGCCATGCCGGCGAGCGCATTCATGTTCGCGCCGTCCATATAAACCAGCGCGCCTTTGGCGTGGAGGATCTCGGCGATCTTCACGATATTCGCTTCGAAGACGCCAAGCGTATTCGGATTTGTCACCATCAGCGCCGCCACGTCCTCATCGACCACGGCCGCAAGCTGCGCGAGGTCGATCATGCCGTGCTCGTTCGAAGCAATGTTGTGGATGGCGTAGCCCGCGGTCGCGGCAGTCGCCGGGTTCGTGCCATGCGCGGAATCCGGCACGAGAACTTTTCGCCGGGCATTTCCCTGCGATTCGAGAAAGGCGCGCACCAGAAGAATGCCGGTGAGCTCACCGTGCGCGCCCGCGGCCGGCTGCAGAGTGATGGCGTCGAGTCCCGTGATTTCGCAGAGGGCTTCTTCGAGCCGCGCGCAGACCTCCATTGCGCCCTGCGATAAATTTTCCGGCTGGTACGGATGCGCCCACGCGAGCCCCTCGAGCCGCGCCACCGCCTCGTTGATGCGAGGGTTGTACTTCATAGTGCAGGACCCCAGAGGGTACAGCCCGAGGTCGATCGCGTAATTCCAGGTCGAAAGCCTTGTGAAGTGGCGGATGACTTCGACCTCGCTGACTTCGGGGAACCCGTCGATCGACGCGCGCACGTGTTCGTTTCCCAGCGCGGCCGCTGGATCGACCTCGGGCACATCGAGAGGCGGAAGCTGATAACCGATCTTGCCCGGCGAACTGCGCTCGAAGATCACGTCTTCGTTCTGCGTTGGGTGCGAGCGGACCTTCCGGATCATGCGAGCGCCTCCGCGACAAGATCCATATCCGCGCGCTTCGTCATCTCGGTCGCGCATAAGAGCATCGTGCCGGCGAGCTCCGGATAGAACCGCTCGAGCGGCAGACCGCCGACGATGCTGCGATCGAGCAGCCGGCGATTGACTTCGGCAGGTTCGGCGGGTGGCCGCGCGACGAATTCGTTGAAGTATGGGCCGGTGAAGCGCGGCCGCGTCAGTGAGCCGAGATAGTGCGCTTTCGCGAGGTTCTGGGTTGCGAGCTCGCGCAATCCCTGTTTACCGTAGAGTTCCAGAAACACTGTCGCCATGAGCGCAATCAGCGCCTGGTTGGTGCAAATGTTCGATGTCGACTTCTCGCGGCGGATATGCTGTTCGCGCGTGGCCAGCGTCAAACAGAAGGCGCGGTTGCCGTTGGTGTCGCTGGTCTGGCCGACGAGACGTCCGGGAAGCTGCCGGACGAACTTCTCCTTCGTGGCGATGACGCCTGCGAACGGGCCGCCGTAAGAAGGGGAGATGGCGAAGGACTGCAATTCGCCGGCGACGATGTCGGCGTTGGGAGGCTCCAGAATCCCGAGCGACACGGCTTCCGAAAATGTGAAGATCAGCAGGGCGCCTTTGGAGTGGGCGAGTTCCGCGGCTTTGCGTGCGTCTTCGACGATCCCGAAGAAGTTTGGCGACTGCAGAATCACGCACGCGATTTCGGCGTTGAGCTTCGCGTCGAGATCGGTAAAATCGATCTGCCCCGATTGCGCGTCGTAGCCGAACTCCTCGACCGGCAGGTTCTGATAACGCGCATAGGTGCGCAGGACTTCGCGATACTCCGGATGCACCGAACGCGCCACGAGCGCGCCCCGCCGGCCTGTGATACGCGCCGCCATCATGGCGGCCTCGGGGACCGCGGTCGAGCCATCATACATCGAAGCATTCGCGGCATCCATGCCGGTGAGCTGGCAGATCATCGTCTGGAATTCGAAGATCGTCATCAGCGTGCCCTGCGAGATCTCCGACTGGTAAGGCGTATATGAGGTCAGAAACTCGCCGCGCGAAACGACAGCGTCGACGACGACGGGCCGATAGTGGCGGTAGACTCCGGCGCCGAGGAAACTCGGCAGAGCCCCGGCGTTCTTTACGGCGAGTGATTTGAAGTAGTCGGCGATCTCGTACTCGGAAATTCCCGCCGCGAGATCGAGGGGGCGCTGGAGCCGCGCTTCCGCGGGAATCTGTGCGAATAGTGCTTCGGCGGATGTGAGCCCACAGGCCGCGAGCATCTCCTGCCGCTCGGCGTCGGACTTCGGCAGATAGCGCAAAAGCTAGCTTTCCGTTCCCACGTATTTTTGATAATCGGCGGCGGACAGAAGATTCGCCGCCTCGCCCGTCTTGTCGACGCGCAGGCGGATCAGCCACGCTGCGCCGTGCGGGTCCTGATTGAGTTTTTCCGGCGCTGACGCGAGAGTCTCATTGATCTCCGTCACTTCACCGGAAATGGGCGCGTAGACGTCGGACACGGCTTTCACCGATTCGACCGATCCGAATCTCTTGCCCGCTTCGATCTTCGCGCCCACCTTCGGCAGATCGACATAGACGATGTCCCCGAGCTCTTGCTGTGCGTGGAATGTGAGCCCGACGGTCGCGGTGTCGCCCTGTTGATCGACCCACTCGTGCTCTTTGGTGTAGCGATAGTTCCCAGGGTAAGTCACGCTGACCTCCTGTAAAAGGGAGTGGCGACCGTCACGGCTCCCACCGGCTGATTGCGTACCACGATTTCGATCTTCTCGCCCGGCTTCGCATACTCGATTGGAAGATAGCAGAGCCCGATGTTGCTATCCAATGACGGCGCCGGAGATCCGCTCGTGACCCATCCCGCGGGCCGGCCTCCAATAAGAACCTCATATCGATCGCGCCCGATGCCCCGGCCGCGCATCTCGAAGCCGGTCAGCTTGCGGGTCAAGCCCTTTTCCAGTTGTTTCCGAAGCGCCGTTTTGCCGATAAACTCCGGCTTCTCCATCTTGACGATCCATGCAAGGTTGGCGTCGAACGGGGTCGTCGAAGGGCCGATTTCGTTGCCGTAGAGCGCCATCGCGGCTTCGAGGCGGAGGGTGTTGCGCGCGCCGAGTCCGCAGAGTTTGAGGCCCGCGGGCGCGCCGGCTTCGATGATGGCTTGCCAGACGGCGACTGCATGTTCCGCTGCGATGTAGATTTCGAAGCCGTCTTCGCCGGTGTAGCCGGTGCGGGCGATACGGGCGGGCACGCCCGCGAACGCGACGTCCGCAAACCAGTAGTATTTGATCCGGTCGAGCGGGGCGTTTGTGAGCCGTTGCGCAATCTCGGGCGCCCGGGGCCCCTGAATGGCGAGTTGGGCATACTTCGGGCCGGCGAACTCAACCTCGCAATCGAATCTGTTCTCCGATCGGATGTGCGCGAAGTCTTTCTCCTGATTCGCGGCGTTAACGCAGAGAAAGAAAGAATCGCCGGAAACTTTGTGGACAAGAATGTCGTCGACAAATCCGCCGTGTTCGTAAAGCAGGCCGGAGTATTGCGCCTGGCCGGACTGCAGTCGTGAAGCATCGTTCGTTGTAACGTAGTTGACCAGCCCGGCGGCTTCCGGTCCGCGCACTTCGATTTCGCCCATGTGGCTGACGTCGAAGAGTCCGGCGGCGGCGCGGACGGCTTTGTGCTCGTCGATGAGGCCGGAGTACTGGACGGGCATCTCCCAGCCGCCGAAGTCGACCATCTTCGCGCCCGCCCTCCGATGCACTTCACAGAGCGGAGTGCGCTTCAACATCAGCGTGCCGGCGCGATGGAAGTTACTTTGATTTTGTTGGCGGCAACGAGCGTGCCGGTGACGACGACTTTGCGGCCGACATATTGCGCGGGCGGCTTGGCGGTGCTTAGGATGTAAGCGGCGTACCCGTCGCTTTCGCCCGATTGCAGGGTGTAGACCGGGGATTTATTGATCGGACACTGCGTGGCGCAGTTCGGGCCGACACAGTGGTTGTCATGAACGACGCCCACGATTGTCCTGGCGGGAGAACCCGCGACGGCCAGTCCGGCAACCAGCATCGAAACGACGCACCACTTCATGCGCTTCCATTGTAGGGCAGAGTACCAATCCGCCCCATATGCCCAGACACTACACTAGGATTCCGGCTGGACGGCTAATCCGTTGTTAAAGCGGTTTGTGAAATTGGCCAGCCCTATAATCATCGTCAGCTCGACGATCTCGTCCGTCGAGAACAGTTCCTGCGCTCGATAGCGCGTGTCGTCACCGACGGACGCGTTGCGCGTCAACTCGCGCGCATACTGCAGCGCCGCGCGTTCTCTCATGGAGAAATGCGAATCGTTCTCGGTTTCGACATATCGAAGCTCCGCCTGCGAAATGCCCGCCTCGAGCGCCGTCCGCGAGTGGTGCCGGATGCAGTAGGCGCATTCATTCACACGCGAGACAGCCAGGTAAACCATCTCACGGATGCGGTGGTCGACAAGAGCCGCGGGCCCCATCAGGTCACCATACAGGCGCATGAAATCCCGCATGCCCTCGGGGCGGTGCGCCATGGTGCGGAGAAAGTTACTCGGACCGATCTTTGCTTCCATTTCGGCGAGCTGATGACTGCTCGCCGGTTCGACACCTCTGATCGTGTACGCCATATTTTGATTATGCGGACTGGCCGCTGAAACCAGTGTTTTCAGGCGTGCTGCCTAGTACACAAAAGCCAGCCAGACGAGCGCCGGCAAAAGGAGTGTCGTCAGCAGACAGTAGAAACACCACGCACCGAACCGGCTCATATCCCAAACGCCCAGGATGTTGACTGCCGTGGCAATCACGGTAAGCGCCCGGACCGCATAGCGGCCCCAGCCCGGCAGTGCGGCCGCGCACAGGATTACTACGCCGTAGAGACCTGCGGCGATGAATCCGTCAGGGATGCCGAAAGGGCGCGCAAAGGGCGCGTCCGCGACGGCTTCACAGCCGCCCTTGAGCAGTGGACAGCTCATGTGTTCGACGGCACGAATCTGATACGCCCCGACGTACAGCATGGCGAGAGCGCTCGCGGCCGAGATTGCGATCAGCGTGTTTCGCGCGGTAAACAACATTACGGCCGCTGCGCCACGATCAGGCTGTATCCGAGCAGACTGCCGCGAATGGCCGCGGCCGCCGATTTCGCAAAACGCTTCGCCTGATCAAGATCGATTCCCGCCAGATCGAGCTTGTTCACGCCGCCCATCAATTCCACCGCCATCAGCTTCCCCTGAATATCGCGGACCATCTCCGC
>DASZLP010000135.1:0-37318 GCA_035552355.1 Bryobacteraceae bacterium
CGCCATTTCCCCGCCGTTTTCGCACTCCCTTTGCACAGGGAGGAATAGCTAAAAGTTCTAAAGTTTTGTACAATTTAGAGAGTCTTCCACTTTTCGACAGACCCCATGAATACGGTTCTGAATTCGTATTCATCTTTACCGTCATAAGAGAGGAACTGGAACCACAATGGAGTTCACTGTCAGTAAGGCGGATCTGGTCCGCGAACTGAGTTTGTCTCAGGGTGTAGTCGAAAAAAAAACGACCATTCCGATTCTCTCGAATGTTCTGATGGAGGCGCGCGGCGATCGCCTCTATCTCACGGCGACGGACCTCGAGCTTGGGCTTCGCACGTCGTGCCCGGCGCGGGTGAAGAAGGAAGGTTCGGGCACGATTCCGGCGCGTAAGCTGCTCGACTATGTGCGGCTGCTGCCGGACGCGGACATCACGGTCAAGTTCGGCGAAAACAGTTGGGCGAATTTCACGTGCGGCCGGTCGCGAACGCGTATCGCGGGTATGAGCCGCGAGAGTTTTCCGGAACTTCCCGCAATGCCGGATACGATCGCGGAGATTCCGGTGAAGCAGCTTTCAGCGATGATCGCGCGGACCATGTTCGCGATCTCGATGGAAGAAAGCCGGTTTACGCTCAACGGCGCGCTGCTGCTGCTGGGGGACAAATCCATGACGATGGTGGCGACGGATGGACACCGGCTGGCTTACGTCCAGAGGCCCTCAGAGGGCGCTGCCGCGAATGGGACATCCTACAGGGCTCTGGTGCCGCGTAAAGCCATGGGCGAGATCACGAAACTCGCGGATGACGCCGGGGGGGACGCGAAGATCCGATTCGGCGGCGACGACAATCATCTGTTTTTCGAGTTCGGTCCGCGGCTCCTGATTACGCGTAAGCTGACCGGGAATTTTCCGGATTATGAACGCGTGCTGCCGTCGGACAACACGAACATCGCGACGCTGATGAAGGACGAGATCAAAGGCGCCATTGAGCGCGTCGCGCAGTTTGCCGATGAGCGGTCGCGGGCCATTCGCGTGCAGTTTACGGCAGGCGAGGTCAAGGTATTTTCGTCCGCCCTTGAGACCGGTGAATCGGAAGAGAGCGTTCCGAGCCAGTATGCCGGTCCGGACCTCGAGATTGGATTCAATGCGCAGTATCTGCTCGATTTTCTGCGTGCGATCCCGCAGGACAACGTGATGATCGGCCTGAAGGATCAGAAGAGCGCCGGCGAGCTGAAGCCAGGAGCTTCGGAAGGCTCGGAAAAAGACGAGCAGGAACAATATCGCTACGTCGTGATGCCGATGCGCATTTGACGAGCGCAAGAGTTTGACGAAATAAAGTTTTATGCCAAATGACGATTTGAGGCCATCGGGTCCCGCGGTGTACGATTCCTCATCCATCAAAGTTCTCGAAGGGCTGGAAGCCGTCCGGCTGCGCCCGGCGATGTATATCGGGTCGACTGGTGAATCCGGCCTGCACCATCTCGTTTACGAGGTGGTCGATAACTCGGTCGATGAAGCGCTGGCCGGTTTCTGCACGGAAGTCAACGTAACGATTCACATTGACGACTCGGTTACGGTAGTCGACAACGGCCGCGGCATTCCGGTCGACATGCATGAAGAAGGCGTCTCGGCAGCCGAGGTCGTGATGACCAAGCTGCATGCGGGCGGCAAGTTCGATTCCAACAGCTACAAAGTATCGGGCGGACTGCATGGCGTCGGCGTGAGCTGCGTGAATGCTCTCTCCGAGAAGCTGCATCTGGAAATCTGGCGTCCCTCGAAAGAATCTGCGCCCAATTCCCTGACATGGGAGCAGGATTACGAGCGCGGCATCCCAAAGGGCCGCTTGACCGCTACAGGCAAAGCGGGGCGTAAGCACGGCACGAAGGTCACGTTCAAGCCTGATTCGACCATCATGACTGTGACGAAGTTCAACTTCGACACGCTTGCCCAGCGGCTGCGTGAGCTCGCGTTCCTGAACAAAGGTCTGAAGATTACCCTCACCGATGAGCGCGAAGATCCCGAGAAGAACGCCGAGTTCCTTTACAACGGCGGCATCGCGGAGTTCATCAAGCATCTCAACCGCGGCAAGTCAGTGCTGCACGATCAGCCGATTTACATGGAGGGCGATAAGCCGGGTCCGGGCGGCGTGGGAACGGTCAATATCGAGATCGCCCTGCAGTATAACGACGCGTACGCCGAGACTCTGTTCAGCTTCGCGAATAACATCAATACCGTCGATGGCGGCACGCATCTGAGCGGCTTCCGCACGTCGCTCACGCGCACCATCAACTTCTTCGGACAGCAGGCAGGTCTGTTCAAAGATGTGAAGGAAAACCTCACGGGCGACGACGTTCGCGAGGGCCTGACCGCCGTCATCAGCGTGAAGGTGCCGCAGCCGCAGTTCGAAGGCCAGACGAAGGGCCGGTTGAACAGCGATATTGCGGGGCAGGTCCAGCAGTTGATGAACGACAAGCTGGGCGAGTACTTCGAGAAAAACTCCGCGGTGATGAAGCGGATCGTGTCGAAAGCCATCGACGCGGCGCGCGCGCGGGAAGCCGCCCGCAAGGCCCGTGATCTGACGCGGCGCAAAGGCGTGCTTGATTCCGGCGGGCTGCCGGGCAAGCTGGCCGATTGCCAGGAGCGTGATCCGGAACGCTGCGAGCTGTTCCTGGTCGAGGGCGAGTCGGCCGGCGGCACGGCCAAGCAGGGACGCGACCGGCGCTTCCAGGCGATCCTGCCGCTCAAGGGAAAGATTCTCAACGTGGAGAAGGCGCGCTACGACCGCATGCTGGGCCATGAGGAGATTCGCGCGCTGATTACGGCGATGGGCACGGGCATCGGGAAGGACGACTTCGATCCCGCCAGGCTTCGCTACCACAAGATCATCATCATGACGGATGCCGATGTCGACGGCTCGCATATCCGCACGCTGCTGCTGACGTTCTTCTTCCGGCACATGCGCGAGTTGATCGACCGGCAGCATGTTTACATTGCGCAACCGCCGCTCTACAAGATCAAGCGCGGCAAGAACGAGAAATACATCAAGAACGAAGCCGAGTTCACACGCGAGATCATGCGCCGCGCGACGGAGAGTCTGGCGATCGAGTACGGCGTGGTTAATGGCGGCGGGATGCGCCCGCGGCTTGAAGCGGGCGAGATGCGCTCGTTCCTGATGAAGCTCGACGAATTCCAGCAGATGTTTCATAAGCTGGAACGGCGCGTGCGCGAATCGCGCGTGGTCGAAGTGCTGTCGAACGCCGATCTGAATGTTGATTCGAAGGACCATTTCAGCAATCGGGCGAATCTCGAGATGCTCGCCGAGCAATTGCGGAAGGCCGGCGTAACCACGCAGGTGCTGCCGGACGACGAGCATTCGGCGTTCTACGCGATGTTCCACGACTCGACAAATGCGGAGCGGCGCATCGGGGTCGAGCTCTCGCAGCAGCCCGAGTATCGGAAGTATCGCATCCTCGCGAAGGACATCGCGAAGTTCAACAAGCCGCCGTTTACGGTTCATCGCAACGAGAACCGGGACGTGATCACCAACTGGCGCGATTTGCTGGAGCACGTGAAGGCCGAGGGCAAGCGCGACGCGTCGGTGCAGCGCTATAAGGGGCTTGGCGAGATGAATGCCGAGCAACTGGCGGATACGACGATGAATCCGGACAAGCGGACGCTGCTGGTGGTGCGCCTCGAAGACATGGTCGCGACGGATTTGATCTTCACGACCCTGATGGGCGAGGATGTCGAGAGCCGTCGCAAGTTTATCGAAGAAAATGCGCTGGACGTGAAGAATCTCGACGTATAGAAACGCTTAGTGCTCTCCCTGGGTGCGGGTACCGAAGATGTAGCCGAGAATGCTCGTGAACACCGGCAGCAGCACTTTCACGACAATTGAATCGAAGAGGCTCGTAAAAGGCTCGAGCGTGGCCTGTTGAAGCGTTTTGTAGTTTTCCAGAATTATTTTTGTGGCGGCGGGGTCAGTATCCGATGGAATTGTGGGAAGAGCCGGCGCATAGAACATCCACTTGGCGACGAGCGCAATAACCACGATTCCGGCGAGCGCGCCTACATAGGCAGCCAGCGTGAGGCCGGTCCGCTGGAGGAAGGTTCCTCCCCTGACTGGCCCGTCGGCGCCAGCATCCCTCAGGACTTCGTCTGCCGAGAACTTTTGTTCTTCCATTCCTTACGGAAGCACAATCTCTTTCCTGATCTTGTCGTCATCGGTGACGACGATTTTGGCGTCCTTGATCGTGCGTTGCTGCTTTTTCAGGAAACTGTAGCTGGCGACGGCTCGACGGATTACGTCCGCCTTGGTTGTGGCATCCGTGGAATCTACAAGATCGGTCAAGGTCTTGTCGAACTCCTTATCGAAGTCAATGGTGTACCGTGGCATGCTTAAATTATACTGCATTTTTACTGCAGTAGCTTCTATTTGATATTCGCGGTGATCCACTTATCGAGGAACGCCGCCACTTCCAGATTGTTCTTCTCCAGCATCACCATGTGACCGTTGCCGCGCAGGCCCACGTCTTCCAGCCGTACAAACGTGTTCTTCACACCAGCCTGCGTCAGATACCTGGCGGTGCAGTGGTCGTAAACTGCGTGAAATGACGACTCGGTTGTCGCGATGAGAATCGGAATGCCCTGCAGTTTCACCAGACGGCGCGGCGGGTCGGATTGTCTGAAGCACGCAGTGAGGTCAGGCGCGTCCGCCTTCGCTTCGCGTACCGGCTTCAGGTCGGCCGGTGTCCTGGCGGGCGGATCGTAGGTCAGCGGAATGTCGGCGATTCCCCAAACGCGGTTCTTGTCCTCATTCATCACGGCATTCTGAAACGGCGGGCCGCTCGGCTCGATGCTGAGGATGCCTTTAATGCCCTGCGGATGCTTGTCGGCGATTACCCATCCGATCGGTCCCGACTGCGAGTGGGTCAGCAGGATCGCCGGACCGATCTTGTCAAGCAGCGCGCTCCCAGCCGCCTGGTTGAGGGTCTGGGTTTCCGCCGCGCTCGCCAGGCTTTCGACCTGCGTGGCGTAGAAAGCGTCGAAGTAAGGATCGCCGTGGCGGCCCTTATTGGGTCCGTCGCCGGGCCACTCGGTGTGCTTCTTCGCCTGCGGCCAGAAACCGCCGACTTCGGACGCGGTGAAGCGTTTCTCCATATCGTTTACGGTGAAGACCGTCAGGGGACCATTGAGCTTCGGGTGCCAGGGCGAGCGTCCGCGGGCCGGTTGGTCGACGAGATAGATGAGGTAGCCCTGATTGAGGAAGTAGTCGGCCCAGCCGGGGCGCCCGTCAGGCGTGCCGATCCAGTTGGTGGCGGTCTGCGAGGCGCCATGGATGAATACGATCGAATACTTCTTCGTGACCTTCGCGGGATGGAGGGCTTCGACGTACATCTGGCCTTCGCGCAGGTCGCCCGTGTATTTGCCGCCAATGTAGAAGAAGTCACGCGTGGACAGGGCCTTCTGAGCGCGCGCGGAGGGAAGAAGAAAAAGGATGGCTGCGAGACAGGCGGCTTTCACGTAACGCATGTCCATTCACTATATGCGCTTATTGCCGGGGGCCAAACGCCTGTTTCAGCAGCGGTTGCCAGATCCGCAGGGCTTCGGCCGGAGTGGGCGTTTCTCTGTCGCGCAATGCGCCGAAAAGCTCCCTCCGAGCCCCCGTGTCAAGGCGGCGGAAGACGGCATCGAACTCCGGAATGGGAGGCGGATCCGGAACGCCCGCCCGCATCATGATCTCCCGGCCCGCGCGCAGGGCAGACACGCAGGCGTTCCACGATGCGCGTGCTCTGGCGACGTCCTCGAAGTCTTCCATGCTTCGGAGTATAGTGGTACGTTTTAACCGCCCGCCGGAATCGTTTATGCTGGCTTGCGTGAGCGACCCCGAGATGCCTGACGACAATAGCGCCGAGCGAACCCACACCTTCACCTGGGACGATCCGCTGCTGCTGATGCGGCATGGGCGGAAACTTTCGGGGGCCGAGCTGTTCGACAAGATCCGGCGCGGCGAAATTCCCCAACCGCCGTTCGCACAGCTTATCGGTCTCGAGGTTTTCGACTCGGGCGAAGGGCGGTTTGCCATGACGCTGCAGCCCCGGGAGTTTCATTACAATCCGATGGGCTGCGTCCACGGCGGTATTTTGTCGACGCTGCTCGACACGGTCATGTCGGCAGCCGTACACACCGGCCTATCGGCCGGCCGGGGTTATCTCACGCTCGGAATCAATATCAACTTCCTGCAGCCGGTCTACGAACACACCGGAGAAGTGATGGCGGAAGGCAAGCTCGTGTCAATGCGCCGCCAGGTGGCCACTGCCGAGGGCAGAATCTTCAATCTGAGAGGCGACATCTGCGCCACGGGCACGGCTACGTGTCTGATCTTCGACATGACGGCCCGGAAAACGGCATCCAAAGATTCAAGTGCCTGAAAAGTGTCTGAGGGCCTCGTCTTCCCGCTGCTCGAAACTGAAGAGCGGATGGACGCCGACCATGCGCAGCAGATCCTGCACGCGTTTAGAGGCCTGCAGGAGTTTTAGCGCGCCGCCACGGCCGACCACTGACTTCAGCGTCGCGTTCAGCTCGCCGATGCCGGAGCTGTCGATGTAAGTCACGCCCGCCAGGTTCAGCAGAATCCTTTGCGTTCCGGCGTCAAGGGTCGTCTGAATAACATTCGCAAGGTGGATCAGGGCGGGCCCGATGGTCAACCGCCCCGAGACATCGACGATCGCGACGTCCCCCGCCTGGCGGGCGGCGATCTCCGCCCCTTCCCCGAAGTTGGGAGTAAAGCTGGCGCCCATTGCCTGCCTCCATTCCGGCTGTAAAGACGAAGGTGCGCGCGGGGGCATCCTCGTTTCAGGCTAAACTTTTTTTATTCAGATCACACACCTCGGCGGTGGGCCAGGCGGTCGCCTGCGCGCCATCAAAAATGGAACTTCGCCGCGAACTCGAAATCGCGCGGGTTGCCCGCTGTCGTGATTGTCCCGAATGCGGCGTGTTCGACACGTTGAAGACCTCGGCCCGCACTTCGAGACTCATGCTCTCGGGAGTTGGAACGTGTTCCCAAGCATGAGGTCGGCGTTCTGCAGCCCGGGTCCGCGGATCGGGTTGCGTGAGCTGTTGCCGATGGTGAACTGCGGCGCGGCGGTGAAAGCGGCGACGTTGAAGAACTCCGTTGCGCTGCGATTGGCGAAATCGTTGGGATCGGAGATGCGATTGGGCCGCTGCAGCGCGAGGCCGAGGCGCGGACCGAAGTCGCAGCATTCCAGCTCGCGCGCGGTGTGCGGAAAGTCCAGTACCTGGGTGTTCAGGTTGAAGACCGCCGTCTGGTTGTTCACCTCGGTCGAAGGAAAGTTCAGCGTGTAGCGCGTCCCGATGTTGAGAGTGAGGCGGCCGCGAGCAGTCGCATTGTTTAAATGTCATAGTTATTTAAACATGACCCACTGCGCCAGTCAAAACGCTCACCCTTGTGGGACCATCTGACTCAGCAACACATGATTCGCATTCGTCCCGAAGATCCCGGCAACGCGGATGAGCGCACTGCGATCCATGCCGTCAACGAAGCGGCTTTCGGTGGTCCGGACGAGGCCGATCTTGTGGACGCGTTGCGTGCGGGCGAGTACGCGCTCGTCTCGCTGGTGGCGGTGATCGGCGGAAAGATGACCGGCCACATCCTGTTCAGCCGGATGTGGATTGATACTTCATCCGCCCGTGTCTCCGCGGTCGCATTGGCGCCGGTGGCCGTCCTGCCCGCGGATCAACGCAAGGGGATCGGCGGCATGCTGATCCGGCGTGGCCTTGAGTTGTTGCGCGACCGAGGCGAAAGAATTGTTATTGTCCTCGGGCATCCCGATTACTATCCGCGATTCGGTTTCTCGACCGTTAAAGCCAGGCTGCTCGCGAGTCCGTTTCCGGCGGAAGCGGTCATGGCGATGGAACTCAGCCCGGGCGCTCTCGACGGGGTCAAAGGACCGGTAATCTATCCGCCTCCGTTTGGGATCGGGCCCGTGTAGGAAAATAGGATTTATGGCATATCCAGAGCAACTGCTGATCCCGATGCGCGAGGACCTGACGCGCTATGGAGTGGAAGAGACCCGCACACCAGCCGATGTCGATCGCGCGCTGGCGGAAAACGGCACAGTGATGATGGTGGTCAACTCCGTTTGCGGATGCGCGGCGGGAAAAGCGCGCCCCGGCATCGGGATGGCGTTGAAGCATGCGGTGCGTCCGGACAGGAGCGCCACAGTGTTTGCCGGCGGCGACGATGCGGCAGTTGCGCATCTGCGCGGGATTCTTTCCGAGTACCCGCCGTCATCACCTTCGATCGCGATCTTTCAGAATGGCAAGCCGGTGTACATGATGCATCGGAGCGATATTGAGCCGCGCGACGCGTTTCAGATCGCGAAGATGTTGACGGAGGCGTTCGACCGCTTCTGCGCGAAGTAATAAACCTCGAAGACGCCGGCTGAAGCCGGCGCTGCAGGCAAGAGTGCCCGCGCCACAAGGGTCACTTGCCGGCGCTTTGCGAAGCCTGCCCGTTGAGCGCTTCCCGCACGACCTTCCCGAGCTGCATGAACCCGGCGAGGTCGCCCGGCTTCTGGAAGTACGCGGTTGCCCCCAGCTCGGCCGCGGCATCGCGGTCCATCGGAGAGTCCGACGAGGTGACGATGATGATCGGAATGGCGCCGCAACGCGTGCTCTGCCGGATCTTCGACAGGATGCGTGTCCCGGTCGCGCGCGGCAGATTCAGATCGAGCATCGCCAGAGTGGGCGCGACCAGGTCCTCTTCCGCATCGACACTTTCGATGTAGCGGAGCGCACTCTGGCCATCTTCGACCACCACGAGCTCGACTTCCTGCAGGCCGTGCTTTTCCAGCGCCCGGCGCACGAGGAAAACGTCGCCCGGGTTATCCTCGGCCAGCAGAATTGTGATAGGCGAGTTCATAGTCGCCGGCTTCTACCCCCTGGAGCGTGAAGAAAAACGTCGTCCCGACACCGGGCTGGGATTCCGCCCAGATCCGGCCCCCCGCGCGCTCGACAATCTTCTGACAGAGCGCCAGTCCTATTCCGGTTCCGTCGAACGCCGACCCGTGCAGCCGTTTGAAAATCCCGAAAATCTGCGTCAGATATTCGGCTTCGATCCCGATCCCGTTATCGGTAACGGAAAATAGCCAGCCGCCTTCGCCGCGCGGCTTTGCGTCGATTCTGATCACCGGCCGCTCGCCGGGCGGATATTCCTCTTTGCGGTATTTCAGGGCGTTGCCGATCAGATTCTGGAAGAGCTGCACGAGGTGGATCTCCGGCACTTGCACGACAGGCAGCGTGTCGAACTCGATCAGCGCCTGTGTGTCCTCAATGATCGTCGAAAGATTGAGGAGAGCCGAACCGACCGCCGCGACGGCGTCGGATTTCGGCGACGCGGGGCGCGCCGCATTGGCGACCCGCGAGTAGGTCAGCAGCGCGGTCAGAAGATGTGACATCCGCTTCGCTCCGTTGATCGCGAAATCGATATAGGAAAGCGCGCGGCTGTCGAGCGCCCGTTCATATTCTTCGCGCAGGAGCTGACTGTAAATCGAAACCATCCGCAGCGGTTCCTGCAGATCGTGGCTGGCCGCGTAGGCGAATTGTTCGAGGTCGGCGTTGGAGCGCTGCAGCGCTTCATTTGCCTGCCGGAGCTGCGTCGCGCCTTCCATCTGCTCCTGAATATCGGTGCAGCCCCCGAGCCATCGCACTATCTCGCCGGCGCGGTCTCTGACGGCAACTGCGCGGCAGAGAAACCAGCGCCACGCGCCATTGCCCGCGCGCCGCAACCGGACTTGCACCTCGAAAGTGTTCCCCCTGCCCAAAGAGTCGCCCCAGCGGGCGAAATATTCCTCACGATCCTCCGGATGGATCAAATCCTGCCAAGGATAACGCGGCGCATATTTCCGTGCTTCGTCTCCCGATCGCCAGCCGGCATAAGCCACCCAACGCTCGTTCACGTACTCGATGTTGCCTGCGGCGTCCGTCGACCAGACCAGTTGGGGCAATGCGCTGGCAAGCGTGCGGAAGCGCTCCTCGCTCTCTTTGATTGCGTCTTCAAACCGCTTTCTTTCAGTGATATCGGAGCAGTAGCCGGCGAGGAATTCGTCCCGGCCGTCGAGAAATGTGGTCACGTCCACAAGACTCGGAAATTCCGCGCCGTCGCGCCGGAGATGCTGGTGCTCGAACATATGCCGGCCCTTTTGACTGGCGATCCGCAACGCTGATCCGAAATCCTCGCGTGTTTCCGGCGGCAGCAGCGCGTGTAACCGGGTTCCGAGCAATTCATCGACCGAATAGCCGTGCATGGCTGCAAAAGTTCGGTTCATGTCCACGATGACGCCTGTCTTCGAGTCGGCGACAAACATGCCGAAGCCGGCGCCCGAGAAAATCTGCTTCCACCGCTCGAGCTCGCGCTCAGCGATGCGGCGCGCGGTAACGTCGCGGAACACGATCACGGCGCCGAGCATCTGGCCGGTGCGGCCCTCGGCACGAATAGGCGCGCTGCTGTCTTCAATCGATATTTCACCGCCGTCCCGCGCGATCAGCGTCGTGTGCTGGTGCGAAACCGCCGAAGCGCCGCCGGCCATTTCCTCGGCGGCCTTTTGCTGCACCGCTTCAAACGGATTTTCGATCGGCTTTCGGGTGCGTTCGTCGATGATCTGAAAGATCTCGCTCAACGGTTGCCGGGCGGCATCCGCCGGCACCCATCCGGTCATCGTACCGGCAATGCTGTTCATGAACCGGACGGCGCCGTCGGCGTCGGTCACGATGACCGCATCGCCGATACTGGCGAGCGTGGTTTCGAGGAGCTGCCGCGAATCTTCGATGCGGCCGGCGAATTCCTCGCGTTCCCGCACCACCGAATCGATCGCCGAACCCATGCGGAACAACAGAAAAACGAGACCGAGGCAGCCGACCAGCACGATGATGCGCGAGCGGTCCGCATGGAGCTCCGACGCCGTTTCGAGCTGATAGAGGCTCATGTACTCGCCGCTGAGCATGACCTTGACGTCGGAACGCACTTCGTCCATCGTGAGCCGGCCTTCGCCGTCGCGCATGGAGGCGAGCGCCGCATCGGCGCCCTGCTGATCGCGCAGCTCGATTGTGCGTTTCAGCTCATTCATTTTGTCGTGAATTACCGTCTGGATATTGCGCACCTGGTCGACATCGCGGCCAGCGGCGGCTGCCGTCTGCGCGAGTTGCTTCAATTCATCGGGCAGGTCGGCGTTGGCTTTTTCATACGGCGCGAGATACTGCGGATCGCCAGTCAGCAGGTACCCGCGCTCGCCGGTCTCCGCGTCGGTAACGGAGGAAAGCACGGCGTCGGTTTGCTTCTGAAGCTGGCGGGTCTCGTCGACCTGCTTCGAGGCGTTCTGAAAAGCACGCCAGTCGGCATAGAATAAAACGAAAATTACCAGGACGATGCCGATCGCGAGAAAACGCCAAAGGCGGTCGATTCTGCCGTGCAGCCGGAGCGCCACTACCTTCATTCTAGCCGGATTGTCATGAGACACGCGTGATGAAAGCCCTGGGCCGAAGCAGCGCAACGGTGGCGGATGCGGAAGGAAGTGATGATGGATACCGATAGGCATTCTTCAACAGAGCCCGGGACAGAGCACGACGCGCAGTGGGCGGAATTCCTGAGCCGGCTCGTACACGATTTGCGCGAGCCCCTGCGCTCGATGCATGCGTATTCCGAACTTCTCGGTGAGAGCGCGCAAGGCCGCCTCGGGGCGGATGGCGATCAGGCGTTGCGGGAGATCGGGTCCGGCGCGGCGCGGATGCGCGTTTTGCTGGAAGGCCTCGCTGCTTATTCCCAGGTGTTGCAGGAATCGCCGCGGGCGTTACCGGTAATGCCGACTTCTCTGCAGTCGGCGTTGCGGATCGTGACGGCAAATCTCGATGACCAGATCCGCGCATGCGGGGGAACGGTTACGGCCGACGGGCTTCCCAAAGTCACGCTCAGCCTCGAGCGGGCGATGCAGTTGCTCACGGCGCTCATCGGCAACTCGCTGCGCTTCCGGTCGCCGGCGCCACCCGAAATTCGGATCTCGGCGGTCTCGGCCGATGACGGCATGTGCGCGATCAGCGTCCACGACAACGGCATCGGCATCGCGCCCGAGGATTGCGAAGCGGTCTTCAAACCGTTTATGCGAGTGGAGGGAAGAAAGTACGGCGGCGCCGGGCTTGGGCTCACCGTCTGCCGCAAGATCGTCGAAGCGCAAGGTGGCACGATCCGCATGGAGCCGGGGCCGGGCGGGGGAGCGGTTTGTACTTTTACGCTGCCTGAAGGGGACTGATATATTGCGGGACAATATGCGCGTCGCAGATCGCAGGCCACGGAAAATGATGGTCCGCGTTAAATGATGGTCCGCGTTACAGGATGACCACTCCGGCCGTCGCACCAGTCCGACCCACGCGTGTCCGTCACGTGGTGCTCGGCCTCACGGTCGCTGCCTACGCGATCACGTATATGGATCGCCAGATCCTCTCGGTCGCGCGCCCTGTCATCAGCAAAGAGCTCGGCATCTCGCTCCTCATGATGGGCCGCATCACCTTTGCTTTCCGGTTGGCATATGCGCTCTTCCAGATCCCCGGTGGATGGCTCGGCGATCGCTTCGGCGCCCGGCGCGCCCTCACTGTCGTCGTCTCGTGGTGGAGCGTGTTCACGGCGTTGACCGGCGCGGCCTGGAACGGCATCTCCATGCTCGTGATCCAGGTCTTCTTCGGATTGGGCGAGGCCGGCGCGTTTCCGATCGCTACCCGTTCCCTTTCGCGGTGGCTGCGTCCGACCGACCGCGGCTTCGCGCAAGGCGTTACACATGCCGGATCGCGGCTCGGCTCGGCGTTGACGCCTCTTATCCTCGCGGGCTTCACATTTTTCGGCTTTCAGTGGACGGGCGTCATTCCGAGCTACGGCTGGCGCGCGGCGTTTTTTGGTTACGGCGTGGTGGGCGTCATCTGGGCGATTGTCTGGTTCGCCTACTACCGCAACTCGCCCGAAGAACACGCGGGCGTCAACCAGGCGGAGCGCGACCTCATAGGCTCCGGACGCAAGCGCTCGAGCGAGAACGTCCCGTGGCGGAAGATTCTCTCGCACGGGAATCTGTGGATCCTCTCCGTGATGTACTTCTGCTACAACTTCAACCTGAACGTCTATCAGGATTGGTTTCCCACTTATTTGCACGACTCGCGCGGCATGACGCTCGCGAAAATGGGCCTGTACGCCAGTCTGCCTCTGCTCGCCGGTACGCTCGGCGATATCATGGGCGGCTGGTTTTCGGATCTCATGTTGAAGTGGACCGACAGAGTGAACGTTGCGCGCCGCTGGGTTGCGATCGCGGGGTTCGTGGTGTCCGCCGCGGCGACCATTCCGGCCATCTTTGCGCACGATCCGAAGGTCTCGGTAGCTTTCTACTGCGCAGCCTTCTTCGGACTCGAATGGACAGTCGGAATCTCCTGGGCCGTCCCGCTCGACATCGGCGGCGATTTCGCGGGATCGGTATCGGCCGTCATGAATACTCTCGGGAATCTCGGCGGCGCGATTTCAGCGATGGTGGTGACCTATGCGGCGTCATGGTACGGCTGGAATGCGCCGTTCCTGCTCACCAGCGCGTTGTGCGTGCTGGCGGCGCTGCTTTATTTGAAGATCGACGCGACGAAGCGAATCGCATGAAAATCAACGCCGCCAAATGCGTCGCCTGCGGGAACTGCACTTACGTGTGCCCGATGGGCGCGATCTACATCGAGCCGGTTTCGCGCCGCGCCACGATCAATCAGCGGGAATGCGTCGAGTGCTATGCCTGCTTCAACGGGCTGAGCCAGGAGCATCTGAACCCGACGTTCGTCCGGACCGTGCGCAGGCTTTTCCAGATCGCGCGCATTCGCTTCGACCCCGAGCCGGATGTCTGCCCGACCGCCGCGTTCGAGCCCAACCAGCTCCAGTGGCCGCGCATCGTGCGCCGCGCTTTCTCCGATCCGCGCGTGCCGCATGAGTCGACGGGCGTCCATGGGCGCGGCACCGAAGAGGTTAAGACGAACGACGTCTCCGGACGTGTGGGCGTGGGCGAAGTGGGCTTCACGATCGAGTTCGGGCGTCCGGGTGTCGGCGTGTGGTTCCGCGATATTCAGAAGATGTGCCGGGCGCTGGCGCGCGCCGGTGTGGCATTTGAAAAGAAGAACCCGGTTACGTCGCTCATGAGCGATGTGGCGGCGGGCACGATCCGCGAAGACATTCTGGACGAGAAAGTTCTGTCGGCGATTGTCGAGATCAAAGTGCGGGTTGAGCGCGCCGAGGAGATCATCCGTCTGATTTGGGAAGTCGAGAAACAGATCGATACGGTGGTGGCGCTGGGCGCCGGCGCGCGGTGCGACGAAGAGGGTGAAGACAACGTGGTAGCGCCGATACTGGAGCGCCTCGGCTACAAACTGGAGCGCGCCAAAACCAACATCGGCCTGGGACGGGTGCCGCGGCCTTGACAAATACCCTGCACCGCTTCGGATCCGCCGAGAGCTTCCACGACGACTACGTCATCTTTGCCATCGCCAGCAAAGGCCGCAACGACGAAGGCGCGCTCGAAAAGCTCCGGCGCTTCCTCGAGCTCGCCGTTCCGTTCAAGCCGGTCAATATCGGCGATGCGATTCACGGCGGCGCGCTGCGTCCGTCGCGCAACATGACGCCCGCCTCGCACTGGAGCCGCGACAGCACTCCCGACTTCGACGCCGTCATCGCCGGGCTCGACTCGCCCACCACCGTGGCCGCCGTCTTCGACAACCGCGCCGCCGCGCAGGATTTCGTCAACGCCGTCAGGCAGGCGGACCTCGGCCTGAGCATCAACATCTCGACTTCGATCGATGGCGCCGAGCAGTGCTGCTTCGCCGCCGGCATTCCGCGGCACAGCATCGGTTATTCGCTCGGCTTCGAGGGCGAGACGACGAAGCTCCCGGACGCCAATGTGATGCTGCTCTCGACCATGTGCGGGCATGGCATGGTGAGCCATAATCTGGCGAAGAAGATGATCGACTGGGTGAAGGAAGGCCGCCGCACGCCCGAGCAGGCCGCCAGTTATCTGACCCGCTTCTGCTCCTGCGGCGTTTTCAATCCGGCCCGCGCCGCGCGTCTGCTGGAACAGGCCGCGCGCGGGGAATAGCTATTTCTCTTATAGAATTCTGGTCATGTTCCTGAGAATTGGCCTGTCATTGGGCTGCCTCGCCCTTACTGTTGTCGCACAAGACGTCGCCACCGATCCGGCGGGCGGCGGCACCGCCCTCGTCTCCGCCGAGAAGCTGAAGGCCAAACCCGCCGGCCCGGCCCCGCGAACGCGCGACGGCAAACCCGACTTCACCGGCATCTGGACTCCCGACCGCGCTTTCATCTACGACATCTCGACCTCGCTTGCGAAAGGTGAGCAACTCCCGCTGCAGCCCTGGGCGGCCAGGCTTGCCCACGACCGCATGTCGAAGGATGACCCCGAAGCCAACTGCCTCCCGGCGGGCGTGCCGCGCATGGCGCCTTATCCATGGAAGATTGTGCAGACGCCCTCGCTGCTCGTCTTCCTGTTCGAGGGCAACATCCACACCTACCGGCAGATTTTCCTCGATGGCCGCAAGCATCCGGATGACCCGCAGCCCACCTGGTATGGCGACTCTATCGGCAAGTGGGATGGCGACACGCTCGTCGTCGATTCAGTCGGCTTCAACGATAAATTCTGGTTCGATTTCGCCGGACATCCGCACACCGAGAAGCTGCACGTGATCGAGCGCTACCGGCGGCCGGATGCCGGTCATTTGGATTACGACGTGACGATTGAAGATCCCGGCGCTTACAGCAAGCCGTTCACGATGCACGGACACTCAGCTCTCGAAACCGGCGAGCTGATGGAGTACATCTGTAACGAGAACAATCAGGACGTGCCGCACATCACGGGCAAAGACACCCGGAAATAATCGTGGCGCGGACACTTTGTCCGCCGCGCCCCGTCATCCCCTTCAGGGGTGCCGGCACGGCATTCGTGCCGGCGCTTGCAGCCCTGTTGATCTGACTCACCGCAAGATCGTAGCGACGCGCGTGCCGGTCCACTTGACTTCGGCCGTCGCCCGATACCGTCCTTCATAGACGCCTTCAGTGGGAGTGGGCTGCGGCCCTAACCTAATCCTTCTTCTCCGCATCCGGCAGCAGCGGCATCGCGCCGCCGCTTGCCGGCCCGATCAATCCTGTCTTCATATACAGCAACAGCTTGTCGCGTGTATCGGTGATGTCGAGATGCCGCATCGTGAGCTGGCCGATGCGGTCCCGCGGCGAGAATGTCGATTCGCCTTTCTCCATCGTCAGGCGCTCCGGCTTGTAAGTAAGATTCGGACTCGTGGTGTCGAGAACGGAATAGTCGTTGCCGCGCCGCAGCTCCAGCGTTACCTCGCCCGTGATCGCGCGCGCCACCCACCGCTGCGCCGTCTCGCGCAGCATCATCGATTGCGAATCGAACCAGCGGCCCTGATACAGCAGCCGCCCGAGGCGCAGCCCGTTGATCCGGTACTGCTCGATCGTGTCCTCATTGTGGATGCCGCTCACCAGCCGCTCGTAGCCGATGAAAAGCAGCGCCATGCCCGGCGCTTCGTAGATGCCGCGGCTCTTGGCCTCGATGATGCGGTTCTCGATCTGATCCGACATGCCGAGCCCGTGCCGCCCGCCGATCCGATTGGCTTCCAGCACCAGCTCGATCGGGTCCGCATACGTCACGCCGTTCAGCGCCACCGGCTGCCCTTCTTCGAATCGCAGCGCGACTGTCTCCGGTCTGATGGCCGTTTCCTCCCGCCAGAATGGCACGCCCATGATCGGCGCCACGATCTTCACGCCCTTGTCGAGATGCTCGAGATCCTTGGCTTCGTGCGTCGCACCCCAGATGTTGGAGTCGGTTGAGTACGCCTTTTCCACGCTCATTCTGTAAGTGAGGCCGTGGGCGAGCATGTACTCGGACATCTCCCTGCGCCCGCCGAGCTCGTCGATAAACGTCTGGTCGAGCCAGGGCTTATAAATGCGCAGCGCCGGGTTCGCCAGCAATCCGTAGCGATAGAAGCGCTCGATGTCGTTGCCTTTGAAAGTGCTGCCGTCGCCCCAGATATGAACGTCGTCTTCCTTCATCGCCATCACGAGCATCGTGCCGGTGACGGCGCGTCCGATCGGGGTCGTGTTGAAGTAGTGGACGCCCGCCGTCGAGATGTGGAACGCGCCGGATTGCAGCGCCGCGATCCCTTCCGCGACAAGCTGTTTGCGGCAATCGATCAGGCGCGCTTTTTCGGCGCCATACTGCAGCGCCCGCCGCGGAATTTCCTCGTAATCGGGCTCATCGGGCTGGCCGAGATTGGCCGTGTAGGAATACGGAATCGCCCCTTTGGCGCGCATCCAGTGGATGGCCGCACTGGTGTCGAGTCCGCCGGAAAATGCGAGGCCGACTTTTTCGCCCGCCGGCAGGTTCTGAAGAATGTTTCCCATTTGAATGTATGCCGAAAGAGAGCATTGGCCGTCACTCGCGGCCATTGCTCAGAATAGCGTGGCGCTTACATTTAAAACCATTCGCTATATCCCGTCGCTATCCAAAGCCAGCGATGACACCGACCCGCCCCCGACCTATATTCGCTACATCGGTCCTGCTTCGACCCGGCGTCATTTTTAGTCAGTGCAAATGCATTCTTTATCCGGCATACCGCCTCTTGACCTGTTCACAGTGAAGGTGATGGCGCTGGTCACCATCGTCACGGTGAGTGGCGCAACCGCACTCGCGTGGCGCATCAATGCGGCCGTGGCCGGCATGCGCCTCTTCGCGCTCGGGCTTCTGTCGCTGGCGGCCGGCGGACTGCTCGGCCTCGCTCGCGTGACCGTCTCCGGCAGCGCCATCATCATCGCCTGTAACCTCTTTATGTTCGGAGGCATGATCTGCGTCGCCCAGGGAATCCGGAAATTCCGCGGCTTTCCGGAGCTTCCCCGGCCCGCGGTGGCCATGTTCGCGGTGCTCGTCACGGTCTTTTTCTTCTATTGGATATTCGCCCGCGACAGTTTCGGCGCGCGCGTGGGAATCATTTCCTGCGGGTTCGCCCTGCTCTCGATGGATGCGGCGCTCTCGATGTTCCGCGGTGTGCCTCGCGCGGACCGGCGCGTTTACTGGCCGACTGGGATGGCATTTGCTTTCGCGGCGATGTATCTGGTGGTGCGCACCGCCGCGGCCATGTCCGGAGCCTATGGAGCGGGCTTGTTTTCACCCGTCCCCGTAGAGCTTGCCTCGACCGTCTGTGCCAACGTATCGTACGTGCTGTGCGCCTTCGGAATGCTGCTCGCGTCGAACGCGCAGCTCAGTTTCGAGGCGCAGAAGTTGGCGCTGTTCGACCCTCTGACGAATCTGCCGAATCGCCGCCTTCTCGCCGACCGGATGCGCGAAGCCGAAACCAACGCGCGGGCTTCGAACCTCAAGCTTGGGATCGTATACCTGGACCTCGATGGATTCAAACAGATCAATGACGACCTGGGCCACTCGGCCGGTGACGACGTGCTGCGCCACGTAAGCGCGGCGATGAAGAGCGTGCTTCGTTACGGAGACTGCCTCGGGCGCATGGGCGGCGATGAATTTCTCGTCCTGATCGAGAACGCCGCCGGCCGCGAAGAGTTGTCGACGCTCGCCGACCGCCTGCACAGCGCAGTCGAAACAGTGCGCGTTCCCGAAGCGCTCGCCATGCCATTGCGAATCAGTTGCGGCGTCGCCCTGTTTCCCGACGACGGCCGCACCGCGCAGGAAGTGATGCGTGAAGCGGATATCGCGATGTACCGGGAGAAACGCCGCGCCCGGGTGGAACGGCGCCGCTCTGTGGTGACCGCGCAGGATGAGACGCGCGGCGCGGCGCGCCTCGTAGGCCTGTAGCAACGTGGCGCGGGCTCTCCAGCCCGTCGCGCCCAACATCCCCTTCAGGGGTGCTGGCTCGGTATCCCCTTCAGGGGTGCCGGCTCGGTATTCGTACCGGCGGTTGTTCCTGACGTCGCGCGGATTCGATAAAGGCGGCGACATCCAGCGCCTGCTCATCCTCGAGATCCGGACGTCCCAGCGGCATCTTCGCCTTGATGAACTTCGCAGCGACGGCGGTATTCGCCATATCCGCGGCGCCATTGAAGCTGTACGGACCCCATAACGGCGGGAACAAGTAGCCATCCGCTATGTTGCGCGTCGCGGGCAGACCGGCGCCATCGCTGCCGTGGCAGTCGGCGCAACGCTTTCGAAAGAGTGTTTCACCGGCCGCTGGATCAGGCGCGCGGGCGGGCGTCCGGTACGGCGGCGGGTCGTGGGCTTCGCGCTCGCTCGCGCCGGTTGCCGCATCGCGATCCGCGAGGAAATGCAGCCACGCGATCATGGCGGCCATCGCGGGGCTGGCTGCCAACAGCGGATGTCCGTTCATATTGCCGGTGACGCAACGGTTGATGCGATCGGCGATGTTGGTCTGGTGCTCGAGCGCGTGGATCAGGCTGAGCTCGCCGGACTCAGCGCCCGCGTCGATGTGGCAGGATGCGCAGGCGAGCCGGCTTCCGGTGACTTGTCCAAGATACTTCGGGGTTTCGAGCATCAGACGCCTGCCGTACTCTTCCGAAGCAGTGTATGCGGGACTTCGCGTGCTCGGTTGGCGCAGCACAATCGTCCCGGCGATCATGAGTCCGCCGATTGCACCGCACGCGATCATCGCCGCCGGAAAGCTTCTCATTTGAGCCGCCGGTCGTGCTCTTCGACGTCGGCGAGGAAACGGTATTTGGGTTTTTCAATCGACGCGCGCAGCTTCGCCGAGAGCGCCCAGGCAAGCAGAAAAACCAGGGTGAACAGGAATGCGGCCAGAACTATCCAATCCATTACGGTCGCGCTCCCTGAAAAAAACTCCGCACGTAGCCGGCAACGTTTTGCAGCTCGGTATCGGAGAGTCGCGAGGTCCAGGGCGCCATCGGCGTTCCCTCGACGCCGTCGCGCACGGCGCGCGTGCTCGCTTCGAGGTCCGCGCGCGAGGTGCGGAAATTCGTCGCGGCGACGCTGAAGCGCGTGCTGGCGGGTCCATCGCCGGCACCGTCCTGTCCATGGCATTGCGCGCATTGCGCCTCATATATCAGGCGTCCGGCATCGTTCGCTGGCGCTTGCCCAGAGCCGCCGGCGTGGAAGCTGCGAATCACGGCGGCTACGTCCGAGAGATCCTGCGTCGTCAGATCCCGCCAGGCCGGCATGGACGTGCCCGCGACGCCGTTCCAAAGCGCGAAGCTCACGCGATCCAGCGTGTACTCGTGTTCGGTAAAATTCGTCGGACGCGGGCGCAACGCCGCGGCGCCGCGCCCGTCGCCCGCGCCTTTCCTGCCGTGGCAGCTCGCGCAGTTGCGCGCGTAGAGCTGGAGACCGCGCTTCAGGTCCCCGTCAGGCGAGAGCTTAGGAACATCCCCCTCGCGCCGGGGTATGGATGTGCTTGCGTTGAGAAGCGGGGCATCATATGCTGCATGGCGCTCTTCGTCCGAACACTCGCAATTGGCGCGCGAATGGGCTTCGCCTTCCTTGCCGGCCAGCGCGCGGTTGCGGCCGAGTGCATTGAGGTATGCGACAACATCGCGCGCGGCCTGCCGCGGATGGTCCGCCCCGCCGTCGAACAGCCAGGGAAACGGAGGCATCACCGAATCCGCCATCATCGAGCGCGGCTCATAAAGGTGTGCGAACTCCCAGTCGTCCGAGTGAACTCCGTACTCGCGCGAAAGGTCCGGGCCGATGCGGCGCGTCCCCCAAAGCTGCGGAGAATCGAAAATCGTTTCCCACGCCAGAGTCGCCGCGCCGAAACGCTTCACGTCGCGATCGAGATAGCGAATCTGTTGGGTGTGGCAGTAGGCGCATCCATTCTGGCTGTAAATGAGGCGGCCGCGCTGTTCGCTCGCGCTGAGAGGGAGTGGATGGTCCGGCGAGGTGCTCTGGATTTGCCGCTCCAGCACGCGGCCGGGCCAGACGGCGAGAAGCACCACCGACATGACGAAGAACCCTACGCCGCCGATGCTGGCCGCGAGGTACGACATGCGGAGGAAGCGCTTCACGACCGGTATGCTCCAGCGAAACCAGGCGTGACTTCGCGCACGGGCTCGAGTCCGATGGTCTGCTCGATGGCTTTCAGGCCGCCGCCGCGCGGTCCCACGAGCAGGCCGGCGAGCAGGGCAAGAAAGCCCGCTGTGATGGGAACGAACATAAGGGTGCGGATCAGCCAGTAGGGCTTCGCGGCGCGCACCGATTCGATCCACGGCGCGCTCGACTGCCAGATGTGCGCTTCCACCAATCCCGCGGCTGTCAGATCGAGAACCATGATTGTCAGGCCGCTGAGCAGCAGCCAGTAGGCCCAGCTCAGCAGCATCGCATCGTAGCGCGCCCATGGAATGCGCTGCCACGCGTGAATCAAGCCGCCGGCCGCCGCGAAACTCGCGAAGCCGAGCATGGAGAGATGCGAATGTCCGATCACCCAGTCGGAAAAGTGCACGCTTTGGTTGATCGACATCTGCGCCTGCAGCGAGCCCTGGATGGCGACGATCAGATAGAGCACGGTCGAGGTGCTGACGAAGCGCAGCGCGATATCCCGCGGGAACCAGCCCGCGCCGCGCAGAGAAAGCAGAAGGTTCGCTACGACGATGATCACGTCAACCCCAAGCAGCGTCGAGGCGGTGATGGCGCCGATCTGCGCGTCCATCGGGATTACGGAAAAGATGTAGTGATGCGTCCCGTTCAGCGGGTAGAGGAAGAAGAGCAGCCAGAAGCCGAGCATCGAAAGAAAGTGGCTGTAGATCGGCATGCGGCGCGCGGCGGGGATGACGAAGTAGAGGATGCCCACGGCGAGCGGCGTGACGTAGAGGCCGATGGCGTCGTGGATCCAGAGCCCGCTGAATGCGGCGCCGCGCGCGCCGGGCACCAGCTCAGGCACGAAGTTCCCCATCGGATAGGCCAGGACCGTGAAGATGAGCGCGCCGATGATGTACCAGCTCGTGACGTAGAGCTCTTCGAGTCCGCGCGAGAAGAACGGCGGCAGGAATTGAATGATTGAGAGTACGAGCGCCACGACGACGACGGCATCGACGATGAGCGGGAACTCGGCCCATTCGAGCGGCTGGCTGAAGCCGGCAAGGACGAGGATCCAGCCCGGCGCCACGACGGCGAAATTCCAGAGTCCGAAGATCCAGTGGCCGAGACGGACGCTTGTGACCCGCCGGCCCGTCAGCAGCGGCACGGCGTGATAGAGAAATGCGAAGAAGGCGTTGGCCAGCCAGCCGAGCATGATGCCCTGCGTGTGGTCGTAGCGCAGGCGTCCCCATGTCAGCCAGGCGGTGTTGCCCGCGAAATCGGGCGCGATCAGTTTGATGGAGGCGAGGATTCCGAAGAGCACGGAAATGAGGAGGGTGATGAGAGCGGCGAGTCCGTGGGCGTAAATGAGGCGGGTTTCGATTACCGCGGGATTGGATTGCGAGCTCATTGCTCCTGCCCGCGGCCTTTCTTCAGATGCTTCGCCTGGCAATTTGATTCCAGTCTCCTGTCCCAGCTTATTCTCTACAACGACGGATCGTCGCCGGGAATGACCCCGGCCCGAGACTCGTCAGATGAATGGACAGCAGTCAACGGATCGATCGGCGGTAATTCGTGGTCGTCGCCTGGAGTTGTTTCGGGCGGCGACGCAAGTGTCGGACAGGTCAGTTTTGCCCTCGCCCCGAGCGGCGCCGCGGTTGCAATTTGGCTGGCAAACGGCGCGACCAAGAACTACCGCCGCAGGGAACTGGAGCAGCCCCGTCGCCATCTCAGGGCCGGGCAATGAGATCGGGCCCGAAGCAGTCGCAGTGAACTCAGCGGGAGATGCAATCGCCATTTACTCCGGGTACGATTCGTCAAACATGCACATTGAGTATGCGACTAATTTTCAGCCCTGAGAACTATTCCGGACGAGATCGAGCCTCGTGCCCTGATTTCACCTGATCATCTCGTCTTCCTTCTCGCCGGCGCGGAGGGCGGGCAGGGCGTAGTTTTCAATCCCTGTACCTTGCCGGTTTCGGTGTCCATGGTGAGCATGAAGGGATCGCGCGTGAAAGCCGACGGCACGCCTTCCCAGTAAATATCGCCGTGAACCTCGGGCTTGCCGGAAAGAGGCTTGTCGAGCTTGAGCGTGATTTCGGGTTGCGGTGTTTGTTGTGCGTCCGGCACCGGGACGGCGACGAGGAGCTCCTTCGGGCGGCACGCCGGTTTCGCTTCGATCAGCATCCCCTTCAACTGCGGCACGGCCGCGTCTTTCAGTTGCGTCTGGAAGTACTCTTCGCCATTCGTATCCGACAGTTTGGCTTTGATCCTCAGCCACAATGCGAGCTGTGGATTGTCGTTCTCGAACTTCTTCTGCGCCGCTTCCGCGATCTGACTCGCAGTCTCGATCTGGAAGCCCGCAGGCGGCAGCGCCGATTGTTTGACCTGCTGCTTCAACTGTTCGAGGCCCTCGTCGCTGCCGTGCAGCCTGACGTAAGCGTTATCGGCAAATGCCTGGATTTTCTTCCTGTCGTTCTTCGGATTGCCCAGCGACGCATCGATCACCGCCGCCCGCAGGAATTCATAGACAGCGGGAGCCTGCTTTTCCGGCGCGGTCTTCGATTCACAGCTGAGAGCGCGGCCAAGCTCGTAAGACAACACGGCTTTGTCCGGATAGTCAGCGAGCGCTTTCGTATAGATCGGCTCCGCGGCCGAGCAGTCGGGGGGCTGCTTCGCCATGGCCTGAATACCAGGCAGCATCGCGATATAGAGCAGCGCGGCCCCGGCTTTCTCTCGCATGTCCGCGCGGACTTCGGCCCATTTGTCGGCGGCCACACCGGGCAGCGCCTGATCGTAGTCCAGTAATTGATGAGCCGCTTTGCCGCCGGTTGCAACCTGGTCAGGCGAAGGATTCGGCATCTGCGAAATCGCCCATACCGCGTTGTAGAGCACCCGGATGACTGTGGGCTGTCCGGCGGGAGCTGGGAAGATCGTCTCCAGTCCTTTCGTTATCAGCTCACTGGCCGTGTCGAGCACCTTCGCGGGCTGGTTCAGGCCGGCGTAAGTCTGGATATAGAGGGCCGAGCGGTCGTCGCGGAAATCCGAATCGGGGAATTTCTGGCGCCAGGTGTCGAGATCGATGAGGGCCTTCGTAAAATTCGCGCCGCTCAGATCTTTGACGACATCGTTGTATGCTTCGGACTCACCCGGCTTCAGTTGCTTTTCGGCGGCCGCGGCGAATGAACACACGGCGGCCATGACCGCGATCGAACGCAGTAGTTGCATAGCCTCTCCTTTTTTGGATCATGACAAGCGCCGGCACGATTGCCCGCGCCACATATCAGTGCGCGGCGCGCGGGATCACGTCGAACGAAACATCATCCACCCACACCCGGCCGCCGATCGACATCACACCGAAGTTGATGAACCGCGCGTCTTCGCCGATGTCGCCAACGATTTCGCACATGGTCCACTCATTGCCGCGTACCGGGCGGTCATCCATGTTGTCGGAGAATCCCGTTCTCCGGTTGGCGCGCTCCACGTTGAGCCACATCTGGGCGCGGTCGTCGGGCTCCGGAAACCGCACCCCGAATCCCGCGACAAACAAAGTCTCCAGACGAAGCCGTGCGCGCAGGCGAACGGTCTTGCCCGTATAAGCCGCGGCACTGAAACTCTGCATCAGATTCCCCACCGGCCTCGGCACGTTGCGCGGAGCCATCACCACGGCGCAGCCCGCGCGGCTGTGGCATCCTTCGCCGCGCCGCAGCTCGGCGAGAAAGTCGGCGTCCTTGGGCAGGGAGGGCACAAACCAGCCCGGCGGCACTTTCCCCACCAAGCCTTCGTCAAACTTCAGATTCCGCGGGCCGCTCCAGGCCTCGATCTTTGTGCGCACGCGCGCCGCGATCTCCGTCTGGTCGCCGTAATCCGTCACGAGCCGGCGGTAGGTGTCATAAGCTTCCTTCCGCTGCCCCAGCTTTTCCTGGCACAGACCGATCTGCAGCAATGCCCTCGCGGAAACGGCGCGCGGCGTTCCGGCGCGCGCGACGATCGATCGGTATTGCTGCACCGCGCCCGCGAGATCGCCGATCACAACTTCGCTGTGGATGGCCGCCGCCAGTTGTTCCTCGGCGCCCGGTTGAGCGGCCATCGGCATTCCCGCTGCAATAACCATCGCTGCTGCCAGAATAGATATCGGCTGTGTGATTCGCGCCATGGCAATGTCAGGATTGCGTCACGTTTGAGCCTTCGAATATGTAACCCATGCCGCGCACGTTGCGCAGATAGCGCGGATTCGCCGGATCGGGCTCGATCTTCTTCCGCAGATTCGCGATGTGGTTGTCGACAATGCGGTCGGAGGCGAACGTGTCCGGTCCCCACGCGCCCGAGAGCAGCCGGTCGCGGCTCAGCACACGTCCGGCGGATTCGATGAACAGCGTCAGCAGGCGGAATTCGAGCGGCGTTAATTCCACCGCCGTTCCGTTGTTGCGAAGTTCCCGGCGCAGGAAATCAACTTCGACATTTCCGAAGCGATAACTCTCTACCATCGCCTGGTCCGCGCCCGCCGCACGCCGCAGCAACGCTTTGATGCGTGCTCGCAGCTCGCGCGTGCTGAAAGGCTTCGTCACGTAATCGTCGGCGCCCAGCTCGAATCCCATCACCTTTTCGGCTTCCTGTGTTCGCGCGGTCAGCATCAGGATCGGCGTCCGCAAACCGGCGCGGCGCAGCTCGCGGCAGATTTCAAAACCGTCCTTGCCTGGCAGCATGATGTCGAGCAGGATCAGATCGAAGGCGGCTTCACGCGCACGCTTCGACGCGGCCGCGCCGTCGTGGATAACCTCAACGTCGTAGCCTTCCATCCTGAGATCGTCTTCGAGACCCAGCGCGATGCCGGGCTCGTCCTCCACTACCAGAATGCGCGTCATACCTGTTCGGCCCCTAATGGCAGAAGTATCGTGAATACGCTTCCCGCGCCGGGCTCGCTCGCCAGCGTGACGTCGCCTCCATGCGCGGCGATGATGTGTTGCACCATCGCGAGCCCGACGCCGGAGCCTTTCACATTAGCCGCCTCCGCCGCGCTGCCGCGCACGAATTGGCGGAAAATCGCGCGCTTCTCCGACGCCGGAATTCCCGGCCCGCGGTCGCGAACGCTGATGGCCACGCGGGATCGCTCGACTCTCCACCGCACCTCGATCGCCGGGCAATTGGGAGCGTACTTCAGGGCGTTGTCCACGAGGTTCCGCAACGCCACCGAGAGAGCTTCAGGATCGGCGTGAATGGTGCATTGTTCGGAGCACCCACCCAGTTCAATGTGCCGCCCGGTGGCGCTGATCTGCGGCTCGAATTCCGACGCCACGCGCGCCACCAGCGCGGCCGTGTCGAGCGGCTCGAAACGATATTGGCGCACGCCCGCTTCCATTCGGCCGAAGTTCAGCAGCGCCTCGACCAGCCTTTGCAGCCGGATGCTTTCCCGCAGCAGCGTTTCGTAGTAAACGTGCCGCCGGCCCTCGCCAGGAACGCGGTCGAATGCCAGCAGCTCCGAAAGCTGGCGTATCGATGTCAGCGGCGACCGGAACTCGTGCGAGACCGCGGAGACGAAATCCGACTGCATGCGCGCCACCGCCAGGTCTCCGCGTATCGCACGCGCGATGAAATAAGCGCCGGCGATGAGAAACGAAACGGTCAGCAGCACGACGAGCAGAAGGAAGCGCTGGCGCGACAGTGTTCCCGCCATATTCACGGCCCGCGAGCTCGTCATATAGAGCGTCCACGGCAGATGCGATTCGGCGGGCGTGCGAACTGCTGCGTACCCTGTGCTGGCGCGGCTTCCCGCGACCAGGCGCCCTTCACCGTCCACCGCCGCGCTGAGGACGTCTCCGTTCGCGAAAACCGTCTTCAACAGCGATTCCGGCCTTGTAATGAAGATTGCCTTGCGTCCGGGCACGCTGCGCCAGATCAGGAGCCAGGGATGCTGGCCAACCCACACGGTGCTCTGGCCGCGCGGATTCGTTTCCTGATTGATTTGCGGCCAGCTTTGCGCCACGACATCGGAGAACGCCACCGCGCCCGCCGGCAACGGAGCGGCCTCGCTCGCCTCCGACCAGTAGTATTCAAACTGGCCGCGGGTAAGCTGCCAGCGCCCGCCGAGAAGATCTTGTTTCAGCGCCGGCAATTCGTTCAAAGCGTGGCGCGCGATCAGTTCGGCCGGAACGCCTCCGACTGGTGAAGTGCGAACGTCGGGGCCCGCTTCGGTAACGCGAACGTAAGCGGCTCGAGCTTCTTCCATGCGGTTCATCTTTCGCAGGACGCGCGCGAGGCGGATGAGCGCCCCCGCCTGGATCGCCGCATTTTTCGCGGCTGCCATGCGCTGGTATGCATCAGCCGCGCGTGCCGGCAGCGCCTGCTGGAATTCGAGGACCTCCGCGTCCGCGAAGGCGTCCGGCTCTTCATTAGCTGGCGTTGCGGGCCGATAGAGCAGGCGCTGCCGTGGCATCGCGTCGAGTTTCCCCTCCGCGACGATAAGCAGCAGACCTTCGTCCGGCTTGCCTTCGGGCGGTGGCACGAGCAACCAGGTGCCGAGACGCTCGCCGGTTTCCGCCAGCGTTCCGCGCGCGATGGCGGCAGCGCGGTCCGCAGCCTGTTCGAGCCGTTCGTGCGCGCGCTGGGCTTCGACGGCGCGCTCCTGGTCGAGCAGTTTCCATCCGAACCAGCCGAGTGCGGAGACTGAAACCAGAGTGACGACGAACAGGATAGCCAGCAGCGTTCGAGGCGGTTTGAGCCACTCCCGCCGTGGCATCATAGATTCTCCGTCGGAAAAGCTACCCTGATTCTACACGCGCCGGACGGAGTCATCGCCGCGGTTGTGTCACGTTTGTGTCACGGTTTCAATCTGGTGGCTTGTGGGCACACCTGACCGCAGACTAATAAATCATGAATTCGAGCAGATTGCCGTCCGGGTCCCGCACATAGATGCTCGACGACGCCTTCCGCCGCCCGCCTTGCCGCGCCACCGGGCCTTCGATGATCTTCGCGCCCGCTTTATCCAACATGGCCTTGAGCGCGTCGGGCGTGCCGTCCCAGACGAAACACAAATCGCCGCACGGAGGTTTTGCCGCCGGAGCCCGCAGAGCGAACGACTCCCTCTGCCACGTGGCGGGACGGTGGAAGTTGATCATCTGATCGCCGATATACACCGAACACGCCGCCGCGCCTTCGTTCACGTCGAAGCCGAGCCCGCGATAGAACGCCAGCATGGCGCCGGTGTTCTGCATCGGGAGCGCCACATGGTCGAAGCCGCGGACCTTGTTGGCTGGTTGTTGGGCAAGAGCTTCGGTCGCCGCGGCAGTCGCCGCCGCCACCGCCGTAACGAATTGTCTGCGTTGCACGGAGGGAATTATATCCGGGAATCTACTTCTGAACGAAGGAGTTGGCGAACCCCAGGGCCTTCAGGCGCGCCTTGGCCTCGGCCACGTCAGCGGTTTGATGGTAGGGGCCGACCATCACACGGAACAAGTCGGGCTTCGAGCTGTCCGCGAGCAAGGCGGGGAAATTCTGCTCTTTGAGAGTCTTCACGAGTTTGTCGGCGTCGTCGCGGCGCAGGGCGGTGACCTGTAAATATGTCGCCCCCGGCTGCGGCACGGCGGCGGTATCCGGCTGGGGCTCCGGCCGATCCAGAGCCGCCCGCGTCTTTGTTAAAGGCGCCTCGGCATCGGCGGGCGGCGGCTGCGTTTCCGCCAGTGTCGGAGTCGGCACCTGGGCCTCTGACGCGGCTGTTTCCCGCGGCGGCTCCGAGTCCTGCGTCTGAGCCGCCGCGGCGGCAGGCGGGGTACTTGCCGCTGCGTCCAGATTCGCGGTCGCCGGCGGTCTCGAATTGTGGCCGATCATGTACCCGAGCGCGAAGAATACCCCGCAAAGGGCCACCCCTACAAAAAAAAGGCTGATGAGCTGTTTGTTTCCGAGAACGAGTTCCTTCTCGCCTTCCTGCGTCATGACTTCGATTGTCCCGCCTCATTCGTTTTCGCGCCACGGGAAAATAGCTCGATCGCGTTCAGAATATCGATCGGCAGCGGAAAAACGATAGTCGTGTTTTTCTCCGTCCCGATTTCGACCAGCGTCTGGAGGTACCGCAACTGTATCGCCGCCGGCTGCTGCTGGATCACCTGCGCGGCCATGGCGAGCTTCTCCGACGCCGTATACTCGCCTTCCGCGTGGATGATCTTGGCGCGCTTTTCGCGCTCCGCTTCCGCCTGCCGGCCGATGGCGCGCACCATCTGCTCGGGAATGTCCACCTGCTTCACCGAAACCAGCGTGACCTTTACGCCCCACGGCGACGTGTGCTCGTCGAGAATCGACTGCAGTCGCATGTTGAGGTCGTCGCGCTTGCTCAGCAGATCGTCGAGCTCGACTTCGCCAAGCACACTGCGCAGCGTCGTCTGCGCGAGCTGCGAGCTGGCGTAGAGGAAGTTCGCCACTTCGGTCACGGCAAGGCGCGGTTCGACGACACGGAAGTAAATCACCGCGTTCACCTTGACCGTGATGTTGTCGCGCGTGATCACGTCCTGCGGCGGAACCTCAATGGTGTCGATACGCAGCGAAACCCGGACCATCCGGTCAATCGGCGCGAACACCAGAATCAGCCCCGGACCTTTGGCCTCCGGCAGCAGACGGCCGAGCCGGAAGATGACGCCGCGCTCATATTCGGCGAGGATCTTGATCGACGAGATGAGATAGAGCACGATGACGAAAACGACAAAGACGAACGGTATGCTGGCCATCAGGCCTCCTTATTTTGCCGCGGCATTTCGGGTACAACGCGCAACGTTAATCCGTCGACGCCGGTCACGCGAACCGGCTCTTTCGCGGCCACACTCGCCGGCGCACGCGCGTTCCAGTATTCTCCCCGCACGAGAACTTTACCCGCCGGGTCGAGATCCCCCACTGCAATCCCTGTGAGGCCGACCATTCCCTCCACGCCGGTGACCACCTTATTGCGCCGGGCGCGCACAGCGATCGAGAGCAGCAGGCTCGTGATCAACGCGAATGGAATCGCGAGACCGGCCGCCGTCAGCCAGTGAATCCGCAGCTCCGGGACGTTCGTGTCGATCAGCAGGACCGCGCCGAGCATCAACGCGATGGCGCCCGCGGCCGTCAGCACCCCATGCGTCGTGAACTTCGCTTCCAGCACGAAAGAAGCGAACCCCACTACCATCAATGCCGCGCCCAGCCAGTCGATCGGGAAGACGGAAAGCGCGCTCAATCCGAGCAGCGCCAGCACCGCCCCGAACACGCCCGGCGCCACCAGACCCGGCGAGGAAAACTCCACGTAGATGCCGATCGCGCCCAACACGAGCAGCAGCAGCGCGATGTTCGGGTCGGCGATGGCGAGCAAGACTTTCTGGCGCAGCGAGGGCGCGTAAACATCGATCTGTTCGTTCGCGAGATGGAGCGTCTGCCTGCGGCCATCGAAGCGCGTGATCTGGCGCCCGTCGAGCTGCCGGATGAGCATCGCCGCGTCCGGTGCGATCACGTCGATCAGGTGCTGATCGAGCGCCTCGCGCTCTGTATAAGACGCGCTTTCCCGCACTGTCTTCTCGGCCGACGCTTCGTTGCGCCCACGATGCTCGGCGATGGTGCGCATCAAGGCCGCGGCGTCGTTCTCGATCTTCGTCCTGAGGATCGGATCCATCTGACTGCCGCTCGCGAGCACGGGATGGGAAGCGCCGGTATTGGTGCCGGGGGCCATGGCCGCCACGTCGCCGGCTTCGAGCAGGAAGAATCCCGCCGATGCCGCGCGGGCGCCTGACGGACCGGTCCAGACGATCACCGGGATCGGGCAGCGAAAGATCTGTTCGACGATATCGCGCATCGGGTCCATCAATCCGCCTGGCGTGCTCAGCCGGATGAGGACCGCATCCGCATGTTCCTGTTGCGCCTGGGCGATGGCGGACGCGACAACCTCCGACGTGACAGGCTCGATCGCTCCCTCGACATCGATCTGGCGAACACGCGCTGAAAGCGCGCTCGCGGCGATCAGGAACGCGATAGCTGTTCTGCCTGCGCGGAGGCATGAGGCGGACAAGGCGGACTCTTTTTCTCCACGCGCACAACGGCCCTGCGGCCTGTGCGCTTCGATTCCAGTCTATCGGGAAAAGCGTGTGTGGTCTCACACGGCCGCTGGCGAGGGCGTTGGGTTCGATTTTTTTAATAGATTAAATAAAACGTTTCTTTGCCCGATTGTCATCTCCGGAACTTACAATCGAAGAAGTAGGATCATGGCAAGAAAATCACTTTCATCGGAAATTACGCAGGAAACCAAAGCGGACGAGCCCAGCGCTCGAGCTGCAAAACGAACCGCCACCACGAAAGCTCCACGAGTCAACGCCGCCCGGCATACCAAAGCGCTGGTAGAGAGTGTCGTGGACCCAAAAGAAAACGACCCAAAAGAAAATGCCCACGACCTCATCGCCAGGATGGCCTACAGCTACTGGGAAGCTCGTGGCGGCGAAGACGGAAATGCGATCGCTGACTGGCTACGCGCCGAGCACGAATATCGCGAGCGCGTGAGGCCAGCGCAGATCTGAAACACCAAATCGGGCTAGTATGCCGGGCCGCCGTAACACGCCGGATACGGGTGCCAGTACCCACCCGCGTCGTAATAGCCGCACGGATAAGACGGATACCCGTACCCATAACCGTATCCATATGGCCCATAGGCATACGGATAACCAAAGCCGAGTCCGAAGCCGCCGTAGTATCGGCCGCCGCGATAATAGCCTCCGCCATAATAGCGACCACCGCCGTAATAGCCGCGGGAACCGCCGGAGAAGCCACGGGCGCTGCCTCCACTGAAGCCACGGGCGCCGCCGCCACTGAAACCGCGAGAGCCGCCACCGCTGAAACCGCGGGAGCCGCCGCCGCTGAAACCGCGGGAGCCACCGCCACCACCACCGCCTCCTCGCCGCTGCGCCAGCGCCGAAGTCGGGCCGGTGAACAAAAGCAGGGTGCCGGCAAGCAACGCCAGCAGCACTGACTTACTGAACATATGAATAACGTTTCTGATCATTTTCGATCCCCTCAATCCTTATCATTCCCGAAGGCAATTCAGAGGCCGAACCCAACCGATTGATTACTCGGAAGTTACATTCGCGCCAGAACCGTCGCCCTGGCTGCAAACCACCACCATAGCTGAGAATGACCATTTCTATGGCATTTCCGTCACATTCGCGCATATAATCACCGCATGAGTTGCCCGCTCTGCCGCTCGCAATATCTGGTTATCCGGCAGCGTGTCGGTTGGGAGTGGCTTGTGCTCCATTTCACCGACAAACGGAAGTATCACTGCATCGGTTGCGGGCATTCTTTCCGGGCGCCGGACCGACGCAAAACGCCGCGTCCGGACAGCCAGCCGAAACCGCGCGAGCCGGTCATGCGCGACCAGCAGGCGCAAAGCGCCGCCGAACGGCAGTAGCCGCAAGCGAGCTTGTTGGTGTCCAGCAACTCCATCAGAACTGATACCGCGCGGCGAACTGCATAATGCGGGGCGCGTTGAAGGTGGAAGTAATCACGCCGAACTGCGTCGAGTTGATGTTCTGATCGCCCACGTAGAACGTCGGATGGTTGAGGACATTCGTCCCCTCCATGCGCAACTCGATCGACTGCCGCTCGGTGAGCCGGAACCTCCGCTGCAGGCTCATATCGAGATCGAACGACCACGGACCCGAGAACATGCGCCGCTGCAGCGTTCCGAGCGTCCCGGCGCCGGGATTCGTAAAGGTCTCTCCGGTGAAGGCAGGCGTCCCCGGGCCGTTGGTGCCGGTGCCGTCATCGGGATTGGTCGCCGACGGCGCGATGATCAATGGTCCGTTGCCGGTCATCTGGAAGTTCACGATGCTGCTGAGTTGGCTTGCGGTGAGCGTGGTGTCGGCGGTGTTGTAATACGACCGGTCACCGTCCGCGCGGTTCAACGTTCCATAGCCGGAAAGAATCGAGAACGGCGCGCCCGACTGCCAGCTCATGATGCCTCCCAGCGACCAACCTTCGATGACTTTGTTCAGCGGGCGATAAGGGGTCTTGTATTTGGCGCCGAACGGCAGAGTATAAACGGCGGTGCCTTTGATGGAATGTCTCAGGTCGAAGTTGGCGCGGGCGCGATCGAGCGAAGGGTTAGCGAGATCGAGGAAGTGCTCAATCCGGCTTCCCGAGTCGCCGGCGGTGTCGCTCAGCACTTTCGAAAAACTGTAATTGGCGGTGAACTCGAGGCCGGCGGTTGAGCGGTGGCGCACTTCAATTTGCAGGGAGTTGTAAGTCGAGTTCGAAAAGTTGGTCAGCAGGTCGGCGCCGAGTGCATTCGGGTTAGCGAAGAAGTTGACGGGCCCATTCTCGCCGTTCTCCTGATAAATCGCGGCGAGGGCGCCGGCCTGGCCGGTTTGAATCAGGTTGCGGACGGTGGAATTGGAGAGCGATCCGCCCGACTCGAGTTTCGCGAAGACCGGCAGCGGCTGGCTGCCGGGGATGTTGGGGTTGTAGGCGGGGTTGAAGGTCCCGTTTTTCTGCTGGAGCGCCAGGTTGCCGTTTTCTTCCGCCTTGAGGAAGTCCGCAAGAAATCCGTTTTGCTGGATGATCACCTGGTTGTAGTCGAAGGTGCGCAGGCCGCCGACCATGTGGTTGCCGACGTAGCGGGCCTCGAAGACCGTATGGAGAAATTCGCGCTGGATGCCGACGGAATACTGCTGCACGTAAGGGGTCCGCAGGTTGGGGTTGATCATGCCCACGGTGTTGAAGGGATCGGCGGCGTAGTTGTCGGCATCGGTCAAAGGAATTTGATACTGCGGCAGGACGATCGGCGGGCGTCCGGTCGTCACCGTTCCGGAAAGGCCGGTATCTGAAGCGAGGCCGATAAGGCCCGGATTCTCCGCCATCGTTTCGGCGGCGACGATTGCGGCATCGTTCACGTAACTGATCGAGTATCCGGCGCGAAACGCGGTCTTGCCGTCGCCGAAAACATCCCAGGCAAGACCGATGTTGGGCGCGAAATTCTTCCAGTCGCGGTGATACCAGGGGCGGCCGACCGACGATCCGGCGAAATTCAGAGTGGCGTTGGAAAGCAGTGTCTGCACGGGATCGTGATTCTGCAGCACGGGCAGGAGCTCGAGCGAGTCGCGCTCGTCGACGACGCCGGGGAGGTCCCAGCGCAGGCCCGCGTTGACGGCGAGGCGCGGACGCAGCTTCCAGTTGTCCTGCACATATAGGTCGTTCTCACTCTGCCGGAAATTGCGCACGTTGCCGGCGCCGGGCACAAACCCTGAGGTGCGGCTGGTGACGTTGAGGGTCTGGCTGTAGCTGTCGATGAATCCGCCCAGCGTGGCGAGCAACTGATTGGCTGTGGCGAGGTCGGTCGAGGAAACGCCGGGAAAATCGGCGCGGCTGAACGCGTCCTGGCCGAACCCCATACCAAGCGTGTAAGTCGGAAGGATCCCGCTGTTGTCGTAGCTGTGGACGCGCACCTGCTGGTCGTGAAATCCGAACTGGATGAAGTGCCGGCCGCGCTGCCATGAGGCGTTGTCGGAGACGGAGTATGTGTTGGTGGCGCGCCCCTGCGGCAACGTTTCGGTAACCGGATCTGTATAGAGCATTCCGGTGATCAAAGACTGATCGAAATTTTGCGAGGTAAGAAAGTCCCCAGGCGCGAGATTGAAGCCGCCGCGCAGTTCGTTGGTAATCGTGGGGGTCGGGGTCCAGCGCCAGCCGAGCGAGAGGAAGTGGCTGTGGTTGGGATTAGTAATTCGCGGGACGGGCGAAAAGTCGCTTTCGAGATCCGGCCGGTCCACGTTGTCGCGATTCCAGAGATAGGAGCCGGTGAACACATGGCGCTGCGAGAGGTTGTAATCGAGCCGCCCCGTGACGTTATCGCGCACTTCATTCTCCCGCTGATTGAACCGGTAGCCGGCGGTGTTCCTGAGCAGCCCGGGCGTGCTGTCGCCGACATCGAAGTTGTTGATGGATGCAGCGGCGGGCACCTCCGCGAGAAGCTTCTGCATATAGGGATCGAGCGAGGCGCCGCGTTTGGCGAGCAAGTCCACCTTTTGGACGGGCATGCCGCGTACCTGATAGGTAAAGATGCCGTTGCGGGCGTCGCTGGTGAGAATAGTCGCGTCCTGCGGCAACTGCTGATTGGTGCGGACGGCTTCGTAGTTGCTGAAGAAGAACAGCTTGTCCTTTTTGATCGGACCACCGACCGAGCCGCCCATCTCGTTCTGATTCAGGCGCGGCTGCGCGACGCCGGCCTGGTTATTGAACCAGTCGTTGGCGGCAAAGTCATTGTTGCGGTTGTACCAATATGCGCCCCCGTGGAAAGTGTTCGTGCCTGAGGGTGTCTCGAACGCCAGTTGCGTCGCGCCGCCGGACGCCGCGGAGTTGGCGTTCGACGTCACCAGCGTCATCTCGCGCACCTGCCCGACGAGCAGCCTGTTCGGTGTGTAATCGAGCGCGTTGTCGCGGATGTAGTTGTCCTGAATGTTGATGCCGTCGAGCGTCATGTTCGAGTAGGAAGTCCGCAGACCGTTGATAGTCGTGTCGGAGTTCCCGTTGAAGACAACGCCCGGCAGGGTCTGGATTAACGTCAGGGGATCGCGGTCGATAATCGGCAGCTTGTCGATCTGCTCCATCGTGATGGTGGAAGAAATTTCGGCGTTCGACGTCTGGATGGTCTGGGCATCGCCGGCAACATCGACGGACTGGCTGACAGCCGGAAGCTGCAGCGTCACCGGCTGCACTGTGGTTTCGCGGGCCGGGTCGACCGCGATCGCGCGCAGCATCGTCTTTGCAAACCCGCTTGCTTCGAAGGAGAGATCGTAATCGGCCGGGCGGACGCCGATCAGACGCCAGGAGCCGTCCGCGGCCGTCTTCGTCGAGAGGAGCGCCTTGTCGCTGTTCGGGAGATAGAGGGAGACCGCCGCGCCGGCAACCGGAGCGCTGCTGGCATCGAGCACCGTTCCGGCGACGCGGCCGGAGAACTGGGCATTCAACGCGGACGCAAGGGCGAGAAAGACGAGAAGAACGAGACCTGACCTGTAGCGCATCTTCCTATTGAACCCTGGAAGGCCGCGATTCGGTCTGGAAAGCGCGGCTCGGCATTGGCTCAGTTTGCCTGCTCGCGCGCGGCTCGGAAAGACGGCTCCCAGGAGGCGCGGGATCGTGACACACGCGAGCTATAGTGTTATGGATTGGGGGTCGGGCCGCTTCGCTCAAGGCTTCGTTCTAGGATGATGCGCTCTTATCTTCGCCGGCTCTACAGACTGCTTTTCGCATTTCTGAACAGCCGGGGAGAGTTCAAGCTGTTTCTGAACGCCGCGCTCGGAGACATCGATCTCCGCATGCTGGCGCTCGCGTCCGAGATCGATTACTTCGCGGGATTCGTGCGCCCGGTGCCGGTAAGAGCGCCGTTCGGACGTTCCGTGCTTGTCGTCGCGCCGCATCAGGACGATGAGGCGATCGGCTGCGGCGGCGCGCTGCTTTTGCAGGTGCGGGCGGGGAGGGATGCCGCGGTCGTTGTGCTCCAGGATGGCGCCGACGGGCATGAGGAGCTGGGGATGACGCGGGAGCAGATGAGCGCCATCAGAAACGACGAGTCCCGCCGGGCGGCGAGCGTTGCGGGCCTGACGGACGCGCCGGTCTTTCTGAATCACGCGCGCCTTGAGAATAACGTCGCGCGGGCTGCCGCCGAGATGGCGGAACTGATACGCGCGCGCAAGGTCGACGCCGTTTTCGTGCCGTTCGCGCTGGATGCCAATTTCGATCATCGCTGCGCCAATGAGATCGTCGCGGAGGCTCTGCGCGGGGTTTCGTGGAACGTGCGCGTTTTCGGATACGAAGTTTGGGGGCTTTGCATTCCGAACGTGATTGTGGTCATCGACGATGTGATCGAGAAGAAGATGGAGATGATCTCGAGCTTTTCTTTCGCCAACTCGGCGATCGATTATGTACAGAGCACGCGCGGTTTGAACATGTTCCATTCGCGCATGCTGGGCGCCGGCCAGGCGAAGTATGTCGAGCGTTTCTTTGAGCTGCCCCGGGAGGAATACATTCAGCTTGTGGACCGGCTTCAGGCCACCGCCGCGCGGCTCACGGCTGCTTCAGCCAACGCTGGCAGGCCTTGAGTATGCAAAACTGGGGGCAAATTATGCAGGATGAAAAAGCGGAAAAACTCGCGGTCTGCTTCAGCAAAGTATTTCCAGAGATGACTCTGGACGAGATTCCTTTGGCCGCGCAGGAAAACATC
>DASZLP010000136.1:0-3532 GCA_035552355.1 Bryobacteraceae bacterium
CCCGCGAGCTCGAATCCGCCCGCGCCGTCGCCCAAACCCTCGGCTTCCGCGATTTTCTGCACCTCAAAATCGACCTCTTCCGCCGCATCGGGGGCTCCGCCCTCACCGACTCGACCATCGCCGTCCCCAAAGCTTCCGCAAGCGAGCCGATCGGCGAAAACCGGGGTCTCCGCGGACAGGTCCACGTCCGTGGGGTGGGAGATTCCATCCCCGTGACTTACGTCCCCTTCCGCAATGCGCATTTTCTTTCCGCCGCCGTGAGCTGGGCCGAAGTCCTGCAGGCGCGGACCATCTTCATCGGCGCGGTCGAGCAGGACAGCTCCGGCTACCCGGACTGCCGCCCGGCGTATTATGACGCCTTCCAGCAACTCATCCGCACCGGTACCCGCGAGGGAAGCATCGAAATTTCCACTCCGCTCATCCATCTCCGCAAGAAGGATATCGTCGCCCTCGGCCTTGAATTGAATGCTCCTTTCCATTTAACGTGGTCGTGCTATTCGAGTGCGGAAGCGGCCTGCGGCGAATGCGAGAGTTGCGTGCTGCGCCTGCGCGCGTTTCGCGAGGCGGGCACGCGCGACCCCATTCCCTACGCTCATGCATTTTCGTAAACCGGAGGACCCGATTCTTACGGCCCCGGAGACTAAAGGAGAGAAAAACCATGCGTAAGACAAAACTCTGGCCGGCGCCGCTGCTTGCGGCCCTGCTCATCACCGCCGCCGCACCATTCCTTCTGGCGCAGGACACGACGGGCAAGATTCACGGCCACGTGCAGGACCCGCTCGGCGTCGCCATGGCCAACGACCAGGTCACGCTCAGCACCGATGGCGGCAAGACCGCCAAGTACACCTTCACCACCGACGCTAACGGCGACTACAAAGGCGAGGGCATCGCCCCCGGAACCTACGCCGTCACTCTCTTCAACGCGCAAAAGAAGACCGCCGACCAGTTCCCGGAGGTCAAGATAACCGCGGGAGCCGACACGCAGCAGGACTTTGACCTTTCGCGTCCCGACTACATCGCCAAGATGACTCCGGAAGAAAAGAAGGCGTTCGAGGAAGCAAAGGCCAAGAACGCGGTCATCAACAAAGAAAACTCCCAGATCAAAAACCTCAACGCGGACCTTCAGAAAGCCCGCGCCGACGATGTAGCCAAGAACTACGCCGACGCCGATGCGCTGATGACCCGCGACACGCAGGCCAAGCCCGACGAGGCGCTGCTGTGGGTCGAGCTGGGCAAAGCGCAGAAGGGGGAAAAGAAGCTCGACGATGCGGCCACTTCGCTGAAGAAGGCCATCGATCTCGACGCTGCGTCCAAAAAGGCGCACCCGGAAGTGGAGGCGGCCGCATACAACGACCTCGGCGAGATCCTCGCCGCGCAGGGCAAGGTTCCCGATGCGCAGGCCGCCTATGAATCTGCCGTCAAGGACGATCCCAAAAATGCCCCAATGTACTACGGCAATGAAGCCATCATGATGGATCGCGCCGGTCAGGTCGACGCCACCGTGGCGGCCGCTGACAAAGCCATTGCCGCCGATCCCAAAAAGCCCATCCCCTACTATCTCAAGGGCAAGGCCCTGATCAACAAAGCGACGGTCGATCAGAAAACGGGCAAGATCATCGCCCCTCCGGGGACCGCGGAAGCGTATCAGAAATATCTTTCCCTCGACCCCAACGGCCCATTCTCCGCCGATGCCAAGGCCGTCCTCTCCGAAATGGAAACCACCGGGGAGACAAAAAAGGCTGGCAAGAAGTCCTGATCCCGCCTGCCTCATCACTCAAAGGACGCTCCGCGCGAGCGTCCTTTTTGTTTCGCATACAATTTCGATTGTGAATTCTGCCGACTCTTTGGTTCTGAGTTACGAAGACGCCGCGCGCGCTGTGCACGAACACGCAACCATCCTCCGTCCGTCGAGCACCGAATCCGTTTCCCTGCTCGACAGCCTCGACCGCGCGCTTGCCGATCCAGTCGTCGCCGACCGGGATCAGCCTCCGTTCGCCCGATCCACGCGCGATGGATTCGCCTGCCGCTCCGCCGATCTCGCGTTGCTCCTTCCGCTCGAAATCGCAGGCCGCCTGCGCGCCGGAGAGATCTGGACCGGTCCGCCGCTGCAACCCGGCCACGCCATCGAGATCATGACCGGAGCGCCCGTCCCCGCCGGAGCCGACTGCATCCTCATGGTCGAACACGCCACCGTTGAAGCCAGCCGCATCACTCCTGCGCGCAGACTCCAACCGGGCGAGAACATCGTCCCCGCCGGAGCCGAGGCCCGCGTGGACCAGGTGCTCATCGAGCCCGGCACACAAATCGGGCCTCAACATATTGCCCTGGCCGCTGCCTGCGGATACGAAACCGTCTCCGTCTACGCCCCGCCGCGGGTAGCGATCCTGGCTACCGGAGACGAGCTCGTACCCCTCGGCCAGCAGCCGCTTCCCCACCAGATTCGCAACTCCAACAGCTACTCGCTCGCCGCGCAGGTCGCTCGCCATGGAGGCCATGCCGTCATCCATCCCGCGGTGCGCGACAACCTCCAGGCCAGCGAAGCCGCCATCCGCGCCGCGCTCGACTGCGATCTGCTCATCCTTTCCGGCGGAGTTTCCATGGGCAAATACGACTTCGTCGAACAGGCGCTCGCGAACCTCAACGCTGAATTCTTCTTCACCGGAGCGCGCATCCAGCCCGGCAAACCCGTAGTCTTCGGACGCCTGCCCGAACAGAATCTCTACTTCTTCGGACTCCCCGGCAATCCCGTCTCCACGCTTGTCACCTTCACGCTCTTCGCCGCGCCGCTGCTGGCCGCGCTCGCCGGACGAAAAGATCTCGGCCCGCACTTCGCGCAGGCCAAGCTAACGCAAGCCGTCGTAGCCAACCCCAAGCTGACCCGCTTCCTGCCCGCTTATCTCCAATCGAACCTCACCGAACCAACCATTCAGCCCATCCCCTGGCAGGGCTCAGGAGACCAGTCCGCCGCAGCAAAAACAAATTGCTTCTTGGTCGTGCCGGAAAACACACCACTTAAATCACAAGACATGGCCGCCTTCCTGAGACTCTGATCCCACGACCAACGGGAGTGCCGTATGCTGCCTCTATCCAGAATGGCGCCGAGGGCGCGTATGCCTGGACGGCGAATCCGTGTGCCTGGACGGCGAATCCGTGTGCCTGGACGGCCAGTCCTTTTCCCTTTCCGCTTTCCCCTTTACCCTGCTTCTATGCCTCTCTCTCACTACGACAACGAAGGCCGCGCCCGTATGGTAGACGTAAGCGGCAAAGCCGAGACCCATCGCACCGCCGAAGCCGCCGCCTTCGTCTCCATGTCCGACGAAGTCCTCAAAGCGCTACCGCAAAACCCCAAAGGCAATCCACTGGAGGTCGCCCGCTTCGCCGGAATCCAGGCTGCCAAGAAAACAGCAGAACTCATCCCCATGTGCCACCCGCTCCCGCTGACGCACATCGACGTGGCCACAAAGATAGAAAGAAATGGAATCGAAATAACCGCCACAGCGGCAACGACAGCGCCCACCGGAGTAGAGATGGA
>DASZLP010000137.1:0-45520 GCA_035552355.1 Bryobacteraceae bacterium
GGTCAGCCGATTGACTACCGCGAGTGTGGTGCGTTCGAGATTGCGCGCGACGACCATGAAGCCGGCGAGCTCGAAAAACGCGCCGTGTGCCAGTCGGCTCTCGGCATCCGCTCGGAGCCCGCGCGTTGGGCTTCGGCCGCCGCGGCGCGATTTTATCCCGATGACGCGCTGGTCAATCCCCGGGATATGGTCGCCGCTTTACGCGTCGCCTGTTCCGCAAATGGGGTTATCTTTCACGAGCGGGAGCCCGTCGTTGAAGTCTTCGCAGACGGTGTACGCACCGCGCGGGCGACGTACACAGACGACAGCGTCCTGCTGGCGGCTGGCGCGTGGAGCTCCGCGCTGGCTACTCCTTTCCATCTTCCCGCGGTTTCGTCCGTGCGCGGGCATTTGATCTCGTATGAAGCCGCGCCGGGTTTATTGCCGGCCATCCTGCGCTGCGGCAGCACCTACCTTTTGCAGCGAGAGAATGGCACGATCGTCGCAGGTTCCTCCACTGAGCACGTCGGATTCGACCGCACAATCGATGAACGCATCGTGCAGGAGATCCACGTGCGCGCGTTGAACCTGTTTCCCGAACTGCCCGCGGCTGGCCCGACCGATCGCTGGATTGGCTTTCGTCCGGCGATCGAGGGCGAGATTCCGGCCGTCGGAAGGATCGAAGGCACCGCAGTCTGGACGGCGTTCGGCCACTATCGCAACGGCATCCTGCTGGCGCCGGAAACGGCGCGCCGGATCGAGAAATCCGTCGCCGGTTGACAGGGCCGTCACCCCCACTTCGGAAACGGATTTCCCGGCGCTTTCCTGCAGGCCTCGATCAAATCCGGCACCCGCCGGCTGCGCCGCAGCAGCGTTTCAAAGAGCGCTTCGAGCCCGGAACCGTCGTCCTCGATCCACTGCGGGGGCAACTGCCGCAGCGCCTTGTCGAAAACCTCCGGCGGAAAGTTGCGGATACGCTCGAGCCAGGGTTCAAAATCGGTGAGCGAGCGAACGTTCTCATATACGATTCGGCGAGCATAGAGGCCTGCCACGGCAGAATCGGGAAAGTCCCAGTGCGGCCCGTTGAACGCGAATCCGTGATCGATCATGAGCGCCACGAATCCGAGCTTCCGCGGCGGCACGCCGGGACGCGCCAGCCAGTCTCTCAGTTGCGCGCGGAAGAAAATCGCCTGCCGCCCGTCCGCGTTGGCGACCCAGCGATCGAAAGCCAGCACGGCAAGGAAGTGCTCCGGGTTCGCCACCTGCCCCAGCACCGCGTCGGGGATGAAGTCATAGACCGCGGTGCGCTCCGGGTCACCCGGATGCAGCGATCCGAAATGCCAGCCGGGCTCGATCGGAACGCGGCGCGTGCCCGTTTGCAGATGGATTTCCGGATTCGCGTCAAGGAAATCGCGCGTCAGCCGAATGATTGCGTGCGCGGGCGCCGAGATCTGCAAATGCCCGAGAATCTCGCCAGCCACGAATTCATTGATGAGAATGCGCCGGTGCTGCGGGTTATTCTGGAACTTGACGACGTAACAACCGCCGTCGTCCGCTTCCAGCAGATGCGATTGCGCGCCGCCTCTCATTTTCCGGATAAACCGGCGGGCATTCACGGCCATCGTGTTTGCGGAAGCACGGAATTCACGATCAGGGAGGATATCACCCGATGCCAGACGAAGTGAAAGTCGCGACCGAAAGCGCACCGCCGGAAAGCCATAAGGACGCGGCACGCAGCCGCGACGAGGTGGCGCTCGAACTCATGAAGTTCATCGCCGTGACGACCGGCTACGGAAAGGGAAACAGCCCCGCGGCGGGATTCTCGGGCAAGCCTTCCAAATCGGCCGAAGAGTATGCGGATGCGCTGATCCAGTTGTTCGAGAAGTGCCGGTCGGTGGTCGCCAAACCCGTTTCGAGCGGAAACTGAGACGCGTGGCGCGGGCACTCCTGCCCGCCGCGCCCGGTCACCCCCTTTAGAGGCGCCGGCTCGGCAATCGTGCCGGCGCTTGTCGGATAACGCTACCGGCGGCCGGATTTCTTCGCGGCCTTCTTTTTGGGAGCAGCTTTTTTCGCTGCCTTTTTCGGAGCGGCTTTCTTCACTGCCTTTTTCGGCGCTGCCTTCTTCGCCGCTGCCTTCTTTACTGCCTTTTTCGGCGCTGCCTTCTTCGGGGCCGCCTTTTTGGGAGCAGCTTTCTTTGCCGCAGCCTTCTTTGCCACGGCCTTCTTTGCCACGGCCTTCTTTGGCGCGGCTTTCTTTGCCGGAGCTTTCTTTGCCGGAGCTTTTTTGGCCGGAGCTTTTTTGGCCGAAGCCTTCTTCGCGGCGGCTTTCGGGGACGCCTTGCGCGCCGACTTCACCGGCATCCGCGCCGGCGGCGCTCCGAGTGGAGTCAGTTCCTCAACCTCGGCTACCACGATAACGTCGGGCGCCGGCTGGGCAACGACTACTGTCTGGGGCTTGGATGAAGTTTCTTCCTCTTCGTCGTCGTCATTCTCGTCGTCTTCGTAGTCGTCGAGCTTTGAGTCGGTCTCGTCGCCCTCATCGCCGTAATCGCGAAAATCTTCCATTTCGTCCTCGTCTTTGGGAGCGAGCTTCAGGTCGTCGAACATCCAGTCAGCCTCCTGTTTCGGCACGGTCTCCATTAGCATACCCCTTTTTGTTTTCAGCGCAACTATTCGCTGTCATCAAATCGGACCGCACCGCCCAAAAAAATTCGCACGGGCCCCAGCGCTCGCGAACCGTAGCGCAGGTCATCGTTTTTTTGGTGGGCCTGCCACGCTCGCCAGCCAGAGGCGGGCTCTCCGTCAAAATGCCTGTTTAGCGATTCAGCGACTGATTGTGGCCCTGCAACTGGGCCAGATTGCCGGCGGCATGATGCACCGGCCGCTTAGCCGCAACCGTGGTCACGGCGGCCGGTTTCTTCGCCGGCGTCTTGCGCGAAGCGACTACCGTGCGCGACGTCCGCGACGCGCCGGCGCGAACAGCGGCGTGGGGCGTCCGAAGCGCTGGAATCAATTCGTGGTAAGCGGCCGGAACCACCAGCCGGTCGCCTTCGGCGGGATCGCTTCCCAGAAGGTTGTTGGCGGTCGAAATCCGGGCCGCCGTCGAGTTGTACATCCGCGCAATTGAAGCAATGCTTTCGCCCGCTTCGACGCGATGCACTCTCGACGCCGCGCGCAACTCGGTCGGCACCAGTTCCAGCCCGGCGTTGACCTGAGCGGCCGTTCCCTTCGGCACGCGAATCTCGAAATTCCCCGGCGCGATACTGCGCAGCAGCGCGGGATTCAACTGCACCAGCTCCGATACGGGCGTATCGCTGAGATCGCCGATCAGCGCGAGATTGGTCGGTGAAGTGGTGACAACGGTGTCGTATTCGATCGCCGCGTCAGGCAGAACCTGGTCAAGCCCATATGCCTGCGCGTTCTTCGACATGATCGTCATAGCGAGGATGATCGGCACGTAGTTCGTCGTCTCTGCCGGCAGCAGATGACGCGCGCGCAATTCCCAGTAATCCGCGTAGCCGGACCGCTCGACTGCCTTCTCAACATTCCCCGGTCCGCAGTTATACGCCGCGATCGCCAGATACCAGTCTCCGAATTCGTTATAAAGGTCGTGCAGATGCCGCGCGGCGGCGCGCGTGGCTTTTTCCGGATCCAGCCGCTCGTCGGAATAAGGAGTCTGCTTCAACCCATATTCGTTGCCGCGGAATTTCACGAACTGCCAGAGCCCTTCCGCGGAGGCGCGCGAAACGGCGCGCGGCAGGAAGCCGGATTCGGCCTGCGCCAGATGAATCAACTCCTGCGGGATACCTTCTTCGGCCAGGACCTTCGAAATCATCGCGCTGTAGCGGCCCGCGCGTTCGATACCGGCTTCAATCGTCCGATGACCCCGCGTATTGAAGTAATTGATGTAGCTCAGCACCGTGTCATTGACTACCAAAGGCAAAGCCGACGCTGTCGATTTCACTTCCGACTGAACTTTGTCTTTGATCTTCGGATCGACCGTGAACGTCATCGTCACGATGTCGTCGAGCGGTGCTTTGTCGAAACCGGGAACTTCCTCCGGCGCGGCCGCGCCCATTCCGGCGAGATCGTCGCGGTGGATCGCATCCACCATATCTTCGAGCTTTGACTGGAACAAATTCCGGTCGGTCGGATTCTCCGACGCGCTCAGCATCGTGTCGATCGCGCCGTCGAATTCGGTGCGGGCGCGATCGTAATCGTGATCCTGAAAAGCCTTTGTTCCTGTTTTGAATCTTTCTTCAGCCTGCCGGATCAAAAGATCCGAGGGCGTGGGCTGAAAGGTAACCGCACTGGACCGCTTCTCCTTCGCCACTTCCCTCATATAGGAAAGGTGTTCGGCTTCGACAATCGTCGCGGTAATGCCGCCGCTCAATGGGCGGATTGCAACTGGTGCAAGGAAAGAAGTTTGGAGATTTGATTGCTGAGAATAAAGGGAAGGGGAAACAAAAGCCACTAGACCGGCTACAAATACGACTCGGGTTGCCTTAAGATTCCGGGTCATTCACTCTCCTCGAAAAAAACAAAATCCGGGTTTACGAGGTCTCCCCGGGCGCTCGGCCCGTAAAGCGACTCTTTAAGCCTGCCATACCTGTTACAAGTCCGTCAACCCGGGTGCGAAACATTACGGCCCGTTTCGACACACTGTCCGTGGCACGACGGCACGATCCAATACCAAATAAGAAATTCTAATCTTCTTCCAACTCTTCCTCGCCTGTCCGTGCCGCCTTCGCCGCCGCAATGATCTTGTCCGCCTGTAACTGCGGGACATAATCATAGTGATCGAATTCCATTGTAAATGAAGCACGGCCTTGGGTTATCGACGTCAGGTCGTTCTGATAATTGAGCATTTCGCCCATCGGAACCTGCGCCCGGATCACCTGCGTCGCACCCTGCGTCTCCATGCCAGAGATGCGTCCGCGCCGGCCGTTCAGATCGCCCATCAGGTCGCCCGCATACTCGACCGGCGCCTGCACTTCGACATTCATGACCGGCTCGAGCAGAGCGGGCTTAGCGGTAACCATCGCGTTGCGGAACGCTTTCCGCGCGGCGAGCTTGAAAGCGAGTTCCGAAGAGTCGACGTCGTGGTACGAACCGTCGTAAACCGTGACCTTGAAATCGACCATCGGAAAGCCCGCGAGATAGCCTCGCTCGGCCGTTTCAATAATTCCTTTTTCCACCGCTGGAATATAGTTTTTGGGAATTGAACCGCCAAAGATATCGTTGACGAATTCGAACTTCCCGCCGCGCGCCAGAGGTTCCATACGAATCCAGCAATCGCCGAACTGGCCGTGGCCGCCCGTCTGCTTCTTGTGGCGGCCCTGCACGTCGGCGGTCCCGCGGATAGTTTCGCGGTAGGGAATCTTGGGCGCCTTGAGCGTAACGTCGACCGCGTAGCGCTTCTTCATCCGGCTGACCGCGATTTCGACGTGCTGCTGGCCGGTGCCGGCGACCAGAAATTCCTTGGTTTGCGGATCCCGATAGAAGCGAAGCGACAGGTCTTCCTCCAACAGCTTGTGGAGCGCATTTCCCATGCGGTCTTCGTCGTTGCGGCTCTTTGCTTCGACGGCGAACGCGATGGAAGGCTCGGTCAGCTTCACCGGCGCGAACACCACGGGCGACGCTTTATCCGTCAGCGTGTCTCCGGTAAGCGTCTCGCGCAGCTTCGCGACTGCTCCGATGTCACCGGCGTGTACCTCATTCACCGGAACGATCGTCTTCCCGAATGGCACTCCAATATGGGCCAGCCGTTCGCTTGTTCCTTTAGCCGCGTTCTGCAGGTTGGCGTCGTTCTTCACGCAGCCGGAGAACACTTTGAAGTACGTGATGCGGCCGGCGAAGGGATCCGCCGTGGTCTTGAAAACGTAAGCCGCCGCCGGACCGCTGTCGGAATACTTCCGTTCCGTCTCCGCGCCGTTCAGGGTCAGTTTGACCGGCGGACGATCGAGCGGCGAGGGAAACGCCTCCGCGATCAGATCGAGAAGCATGTCGGAACCGATATTGTGCGACCCGGAAATGCAAACGATGGGGAACACGCGCCGCTCGCGCATCTCTTCGTCGAGACCGGTGATGATGTGCTCTTCGGGCAGCGTGCCCTTCTCGAAGAACTCTTCCATCAGATCGTCTTTGCCTTCGGCGATCACTTCGACCAGTTCCTCATGCGCGACTTTGGCGGCTTCAGCGTACTCGGCCGGAATTTCGGCTTCTTTCCCTTTGCCGTCGGCATCCGGCGTGTAGATCACCGCCTTCATGCGGATCAGGTCGATCACGCCTTTGAAGTCCTTATCGCTGCCGAGCGGAAGCTGAATGGGCACGGCGGCGCGTCCGAAGCGGGCGTGAATGCTTTCGAGAGCGCGGTCGAAGCTGGCGCGATCGCGGTCCAGTTTATTGATGACGATCGCGCGCGGAATCCCGAGCTCTTCCGCGATTCCCCACATTTTTTCAGTGTGGGGCTCAACGCCCGCGACGGCGTCGACGACGACGAGCACGGCGTCCGCGGCAACCAGAGTCGCGCGGGCGTCGTTGACGAACATATTGAAGCCGGGGGTGTCGATCAGATTGACTTTGGTCTTCTTCCACTCGATGGCGGCGAGAGAGCTGGAGATCGTCAGTTTGCGCTGGATCTCCTCCTCGTCGTAGTCGGTAACCGTATTGCCTTCATCGGTGCGCGTGAGGCGGTTGGTGCCGCCCGCCGCGAAAATCATCCCGGCCGCAACAGAGGTCTTCCCGCTGTGGCCGTGGCCTACAATGCCGACGTTGCGGATGTCCTTCGTCTCGTAAATTTTCACGGATACCCTCCGTTACGGAGAGGATCGTATCACAGTCGTAACTGAGGTCAGGCAGCGGCCCGGAGTCCCGCAACTCCGGGCCGCGCAGTGTGTCCGGAGTCCCCCCACAAAGACCCCGGACACGATTACCGCCCGCCGCCAAACGGGCGGTAATACGGGAACCGCGCAGATCGGGAGATCGCGCCGGTTCCGTCCCGGCCGATGAGGAGCAGCCGGGTTCTCGACTGGAAAGTAGCATTCGGCTTCCAAAAGCGGTTTCGCCGCGCGACGATTTCGGGCCGTAAGTGTTGACGAATCAGAAATTTCAAGATATTTTCAAACGTGGTGAACGCGCGTGGCGCGGGCCTCGTGCCTGCAGCGGCGGCAATCCTGCCGCCGGTTGCGCCGGGATTCATCCCGGCGCGCGACGCATGGAGCGAAAATATCGTGAACGACCGTTATATCCTCACGCCCGACCAGACTCGGCTTTACTACCAAAAGATCGGCGATAACCCGAATATCGTCGTGATCCCCAATGGAATTTGCCTGCTCGAAGACTTTGCGCCTCTCGCACGGGATCGCACTCTGATCGTTTATGACCCGCGCAACCGGGGAATGTCGGATCGAACAGGCGAGGGCGACATAAACCTCGACGTGCAGGATCTCGATGCGGTCCGGCAACACTTCGGAATTGCAAAGCTCGATCTGATTGGTCACTCCTAATACCGGATTGATGGTCGCGCTCTACGGCTTGCGCTATCCGGAGCATGTGAACCGCATCGTCCAGATCGGCCCGATGGGGCCCGTCGCCGGAAAGCAATATGCGCCGCCGCTGTCGTTTGAGATGGAGTCCTCGCGAGCGTATTTGCTCGGCTGGGGCAAATGCAGAAGGAAACCGCACCCGGCGCCGACCCCGTGGAATCATGCCGAAAATTCTGGTCGGTGCTGCGCGAGATCTACGTCGCGGATCCTTCGAACGCGGACCGCATCGACTGGGGCCGCTGCGAACTCGCCAATGAGCGGGCGTTCCTGCATCACTGGAACGCGAATCTGCTGCCGTCAATCATGAAACTCAAACTGGAGGAGGAAGCACCGGCGCTCCAAACACCCGTGCTGACGATCCACGGCCGCAAGGATCGCAGCGCGGCGTATGGCGGCGCGCGCGAGTGGGCTCTGCTTCTCCCTGAGGCGCGGCTCGTCACGATCGATGAAGGGGCTCATGCGCCCTGGATTGAGGAGCCGGAGAAAGTCTTCGGCGCCATTCGGACTTTCCTCGACGGCGCCTGGCCCAGGGACGCCGAGAAGGTCACCGACCTCCAGGTCCAATCCGCTTCCGCATGAAAATCGTCGCCTGCGGATTGTCGTTGTATCGCTCGCAGTACCGATATCCCTGCTTCTCATAGAAGCGGATCGCGGCTGCGAGGTCGTCCTTTGAATCCAGATAGAGCCACTTGTAGGCGGCGGCGATGGCGTATCGTTCGAGCGCCGCCAGAAAAAGCCCGGCGATTCCCTGCCCTCGTGCTTCGCAATATGCGCCGCCGCTGTCGTTCGACGATGGAGTCTTCGCGAGCGCCTTTGCCCGTGGCAAATGCAGCAGGAATCCGCACCTGGAATGCCGCTAACTTGCCAAATTCGCGTGTGACCGGTGCAACGTTACCGCTCCGCGCGCGGCTCAGAAAGACTTACGGAACCGTGTTTTATCTCTTGTCGACTACGACCACGCCGCTTTTGAGAACCATCTTCGTGTTGAGGAAGTTCCAGTAGCCTTCGAGCGGATTGCCCGCGAGCAAAATGATATCGGCGAGTTTTCCCGGCTCAAGCGTGCCGAGCTGATCGCTCATCTGAATGTAAGCGGCGGTGTTCGGGCCCATCATTTTTACGATGTCGCGCATCGAAAACATCAGGTTGAGTGCTTTAAGCTCCTGGGCGAGGCCGGCGCGCGGGTCGTAGTTGGTATCGGTCCCGTAGCCGTAGACGACGCCTGCATCCCAGGACGTTCGCGCGTTTACTGCCTTGTAGCCGGCCTCCTGTCCGCGGCCGTCGCCCTGCAGAATGGATTCGGGCCACGGCTTGCCGTCACGGAAGCGCGGCTTGTTGTCGTCGGCGAAAACGCCGAAGACCGGGACGCCGAATCCGATCGTCGAGAGTTGCTTCGTGCCCGCCGCCGCGACGCGCTTCGCGTCTTCAAAATTCAGCCAGCCGAAGTGCGGCGTGTGGACGAGCAAAGGCACGCCGGCATCGACAGCCGCCATCATCGCCTGCGGGCTCACCGCATGCACCTGCACGAGCACGCCAACCTTCTTCGCCTCGTCGAGAATCGCTCTGAGCGTTTCCATTTCCTGCGGCGTCGGGCCGGGCTTTGGGGTGAGGCTGATCTCGCCGGTGAATTTGATTCCCTGCGCCGCCATCTTGCGGACCTCTTCGCGGGCCCGATCCGGAGTCAGGGTGAGAGGCACTCTCCCGCTCGGGATGATGCGGGGGCCGTTGATGATGCCCTTGTCGATGTGATCGCGGAGGGTGATGTTGCCATCGGCGGGTCCGCCGCCGGAGAGGATCGTGGTATAGCCCGCCTCGAGCAGTTGCTGCATCTCGACCTTTTCCTGCGGTCCGGTGTTGACGTGGCGGTGGCCATCGATGAACCCGGCCATGGCGGTCATGCCTTTGGCGTCGATAGTCTGCAACCCTTGTGTGGCCGCGGGGCCCAGGGCGGCGGAAACGATCCGGCCGGCGCGCACGACGATGGTTCCGGAATCGATCACCTGCCCGGTGCCAACGATGATTCGCGCATTGGTGATCGCGACGTTCTGCGCCGTCAGTGGGAGGGCGAACAGACTCGCGCACAGGAGCGGCAGGAGCGTCGCCGAGATTTTTATTTGTGCAGTCATCGGAGTGTGAATACGATTACAGGGCTTCATCATACTGCTAAAGAGCGCAGGCGGCGGCGACAAAATCGCGCTACCCTGGAGCCATGGCCCAACTTCAAGCCGAGCAGGCGCGTTTTCTCCTTGAGACCGTTTTCCTTCCGGCACTCCGCACCGAACATCGCATCACGAAAAACGTCATTGAAGCCATTCCGCTGGACAAGGGCGACTTTACTCCCGACAAGATCGGGAGGTCCGCATTGGACCTTGCATGGCACATCACGACGGCCGAAATGCTCTTCCTCGGCGCCCTGCCGGCCGGCGCATTCGATCTGAGTCCGAGGCCGCGGCCCGGCTCGATGCGGACGTCGCTCGATCTCAACGACTGGTATGTCGAAAATTTTGCGGCGCGCATCGATGCGCTGACCAAACTGAGCGACGATCAGTTGGTGAAGGTCATTGATTTCCGCGGGCTGTTCCAGTTGCCGGCGGTGATGTATATCGAGTTCGTCCTGCATCACACGATTCATCATCGCGGGCAGTTGTCGATGTATCTGCGGCCGATGGGGGCGAAGGTGCCGTCGATCTACGGAGAGAGCTACGACGCCGCCGAGGCCCGGAAGAGCGCGCTGGGCGCTTAGGGACCAGAACGCGATCGGGGGCGATCGGCACAGGCGCCGCCAGGAGTGCCCGCGCCACAACGCGGATCACAGACGTGAATTACTTCGCGGACGCGGGGAGCTCTTCGCCTTTGCGGAGCAGCGTCGGCGGTGTTCGGTTTGGTTTGTCGTCCGGCTTTGCATCGCCGTTTTTAGCTTCAGCGACCGGCTTGCCCTTAGCATCCTCGGCCGCTATATCTGTTTCCGCCTGGTCCTTCAGCTTTTTGTCCTCATCGCTGAGCTTGGCGGCGCGGACGGTTGCGTCTTCTTTTCCGAGATCGAGACTGTCCGTGGTGCCCGCCATCGCCTCTTTGAGAGCGATGTCGTAGAGATCAAGGTCGGCGGGCGCCCGGTCCTTGATCTTCTGCAGTTGGTCGACAAATCGTTTTTCGGAATCGTTTACAACCACCATTCCTTCGGCGATATCGACCCCGCGTTTCAGCGCATCGTCCGAGACCGTGTCAATCGCATCGATGATGTCGCTGTATTGCTCCAGAAGTTCACGCGCAGTCAGGGAGCGCCCTTTCCTCTCCTTCGCGAGCAGGCGCTCGAGCTGGTCGAGGCGCTGGCGGGCGAGGAGCGCATAAAGCTTCAGTCGATCGTTAGGGAGCTGAGCTTCGCGGACCTTCTCGATTTCGTCGGAAGTGAGGAAGTCCTTCTGCGCGAAAGCAGGGAGACCGAAGGCAAACAACGCGCCAACAAGCGCGAAGACGGAACCGCAAAAACTTCTCATTTCTTTTTCCCCATGATGCCTTCAAACCAGGCATCGTGAATCTCCTGGATTTTGGCCTTCACGCGCTCGATCAGGCCGCGGCCGTCGACGTCCATTCGCTGTTCAAGATCGCTGAGGCGGATCAGCAGCTCGCGCGCATGCATTTCGGCGTATTTGAACGGTCCGGGATTGCGGCCGGGAGTCTTGCCGCTGGCAGCGAAGGCTTCCCTGGCCGCGTCGAAACTGGCCTCGACATTCCTGAGCTCGGACTCCAGGCTCGTCATGTCGCCCTTGTCGAACCCCGCTTCAGCATTCTTTTCCGCGACAGCGGCGTAGTCGATAGCGGCGCGGGCGCGGCGCTCGGCATTGGGCTCGGCTTTCACCTGATCGAGCGACGAGGGCGGCGGCGCCGCCATCAATAAAAACAATGTGAACAGCGGGATCATTTTCCGTTCAGTTCATTTTCCGTTCAGTTCATTTTCGGTTCAGTTCACTTTCGGTTCAGTTCACTTTCAATGATACGGACTCTCTGACGCGCCTGAAACTCCTGGTCGGGCAGTTTCCCCCCATCGGAAGCAAGGAACCGGCGATAAGCCTCCAGCGCCGGTTTCGGCTGACTCAGCTTTTCGAGAGAAATCGCCCGGTAGAAGAAATCGCCCGGGACCTCTTTACCGAGTGCGCGCACGTGATCGAGGGCGGCAAGTCCGCCGGCGTAATCCTCGCTCACCACCAGAACCGCTGCGAGCTCGTTCCATGCCTTCACTTCGTTGGGGCGGATTTTCGCGGCGGCGGCGAACTGTTGCGCGGCCGGCGCGAATCGGCGCTGATCGCGGAGCTCGCGGCCGAGATCCATATGGAGATCGTAGTTAGCCGGTTCGGAAGCGGAAGCGAGCTGCAACTGCTCGACGGCTTTGTCGGGCTGCTTGTCGAGCTCGTAGGCGTCGGCGAGCGCGAGGCGATTCGCCGCGGATGGCGACCGGCGGACGGCGGCTTCGAGTCCCGGAATGGCAGCGGCGTAGTGGCCCGCATCGACCTCGAGCTGCGACAGGCGTTCCCTGGCGGCGGGGTTGTCGGGGAATTCGCGGTAAATCGCGATGGCTTCGGGAAGCTGACGGCCGCGATCGTACTCGGCGGCGACATCGAGTAATGCCGGTTTGTATTGCGGGTCGAGAGCGGCAGCGGCGCGGAAGTGTTCGGCCGCTTCGGAAAGTTTGGATGTCTGGAGTTCGCAGCGGGCGAGCCCAATGAGCGCGGGCGCGGACTTCGGGTCGAGCTCAGAGGCCTTGCCGTAATAAGCGGCTGCCTCCGTGAGGTCGCCGGTCTCGAGAAGCGCCTGCGCGTAAAGAAGATTGACGCGGGGTTCGGATGGCTTCTGCGTTACAGCGTCTTTCAGGACCGGCACAGCTTCCGCGGCACGTTTGTTCCTCAGCAGCAGCGTGGCGAGATTGGTGTCGGCCTGGTAGAGTCCGGGCCTGAGCTCGAGCGTTCGGCGTAGTTCCTGAATCGCTTCGGCGTCCTTCTGCTGCAGGCTCAGCGTGAGGGCGAGGTTGAAGTGGGCCGTGAAGTCATCGGGGGCGGCAGAAACAGCCTGGCGGAAGAGAGGCTCGGCCGCCGCGGGCTGATTGGAGTCGAGGGCTTTGAGGCCGTCGGCGAGGTAATCCTGCTGAGGCGCGAAGAGGAGGAGCGCAACCCAGGCGCAGGACGCGGCGTGGAAAAACGCCATATGACCACTATTTTAGTATCGGCGGGCCAATCACTGCGTCCCTGAGCACGCCGGCAAGAGTGTGGGCGCCACGTTACTTCGGCGAAGCAAGCCCCGCGGCGGAGAGGCCGATACCGGCGGCGAGCAGCGCAAGCATCACCCACACACGCGACTTCACGCCGTCGCCTGCATCCATCTCCCGCCATAGAAACAAACCGCACAGCACCGCGATGACGATGCTCGCCTGCGCGAGCCCGAAGCTTATCTGCGCGGGAACTTTGGCCGCGCCTTCGATACGCGCATTGATCAGACTCGTGTTCAATCCGACGTACCAGATTGCGCCGCCGAGCCAGCCCAGTGCATGTCTGGATATGCTGGCGCGGAAGTACTCGCCGATCTCGACAGGCTCACCGACGACCGGCAGGTTCATGAAAAAGAGATTGAATACGAAGGTCGAGAAGAGAACGCCGACCGCGAACATCACGCCGATGGAGTAGGGTCCGAGCCCGTTTTCGCCGGCCTGGCCGATGTCGATGATATTGGAGAAGGACCCGAGCAGAAGGCCGCCGGCGGCGCCCAGCAGCACGCCGCGAAGTCTGGGCTTCTTCATCTTCTTGCCGGCTTCGGCGGCGGCTTTGGCTTTCGCCGTCGTCCATGCGCTGTAAGCCAGAACGTCAAAGACGATGGCCACCAGAACCAGCGCCACGCCTCCGAAGAGAAACGCGGCGTTGCCGCCGGGGCTGGTGGCGTATTTCCAGAGAACCGCGACAACGAGCCCCACTCCCATTGAAAGCGGGAAGGCGACGGACATGCCGGCGAGCGAAACCGCGGCAACGAGCAGCATGTTACCGAGGTTGAAAGTGACGCCGGCAACGAATCCGAAAAAGTCCTGGCGCTTGCCCGCCAGACGCAAATCGTCGCCGAAGGAAAAGCCGTCGAACCCGAGGCTGCCGGCAGTCAGAGCGAGCACGAGTGAGGCCACCAGCAAGCCGATGGCGAAATCGAAGTAATACAACTCGAAGCGGAAACCGCCGCCGCCGGCTTTGAACGTGTTGGCCCACAGGCCCCAGGCCAGCATGCCCAGAATGAGCACGATTAAAGCCATGGTGTGACTGCCGGGAAGAATCATAGTTTGTTCTGTTTACAGGTCTCTGTTACGGTACACCGCGTGTCCCGCCCGGGTCAAGAACAGGGCAGGCGGGCAGTTCGTGTCCCGCGTAATAGTACAGCCCATAGAGAAGCTCGCGCGACGCGTTCGGTGCGCACGCCGGGTGTTCGCTCCGCCAGAGCGGGCGGGCCGAAGCGAACCGGTCGAATGCCGGAAAGGCGGCGAACTGGAACCACAGGAATCCGGCGATGGAAACGGCGGCGGCTGTGCAGAAAATCCAGCCGGGTTTGTAGCGCGCGATGAGGAGGGCGATCGCTGCCGAGCTCACAACCACGGCGACGGCGGCGGTCCACGGAATATCCATCGGCGTGAGCTTGTGGAATGCAAGCGCGCGAGCGGTGACGCGCGGCGCGAGCGGGAGCAGCGCCGCGAGCCCAACAGTAGTGACGAGGGCGCGTGCGGGATGCTTCATCCGGACGAGTGCGATTGCGACCCACGTGACAACCGCAGGAAGAAGCGGGATGAGGTAGCCGTAAAGTTTGTTGACGGCGATGGAGAAGAAGAGGAATCCCCAGATGACGATGGCGGTGAGCGTGCGAATGCGCGGGTCGATTCCGTCAGTTCTCCTGAATCCCATGGGAAGGCTGAAAAGGAGCGGGGACCAGGGGAACAGCAATACGAACAGCGCCGGGATGTAAAACCACCAGGGCTGTACGTGCTGCAGGGCGGAAGAGGTGAGGCGTCCGAACTGCTGTTGGACGAAAAACACGCGGAGGAATCCCGCGCCGTTGCGAATCGTGCATAAGGTGTACCAGGGGAGAACGACAACGAGGAATGCGACCACGGGGCGCGGCTTTGCCCAGGCGCGGAATCCGGTCCTGTTTCCGGTGAAGAGCGGCATGAGTAAGACGGGGATGAAGAGAACGAGCGGAACGAGGCCTTTGGCGAGCACCGCGAGGCCCAGACTTCCGGCAGCGGCGGTCAAATCCGTCTGCTCGCGCGCGCCGATCCAGGGTAAAGCAAGCAGCCATGCGCAAGTGAAGAAGACGGCCATTGGGACGTCCGTTACAGCCACATGGCTGTAGGCCAGCCAGCCGCCGCTCGTTGCCAGCATGAGGGACGCGTACGTGGCCACCGGCTGCCCCCACTCCATGCGCAGGCGCTGCCAGAAAAAGGTGAGAAAGAGCAGGCTCAGGATGGCGACTGGCAGGCGCGGGGCAAGGTCGGCTCCGAGGCCGGAACGGAAGCCGGCGGCGGTCATCCAATAAAGGAGTGCTGGTTTCTCGAACCACGGCTGGCCCCAAAGGCGGGGTGTGACGAGGTCTCCGGTCGCGGCCATCGTGCGGCCGATGTCGGCGTAACGTGGCTCGTCAGGTCCGTACATTCCCATGCCGGTGAGGTTGGCGAGATAGAGTGCGCCGATCAGCAACACGACCAGCGCGGCGAGGAGCCGGCGCGATACGGTGGGCCAGGTCAATAGATGATTATCGACCTGGCCCCCGGCAGGCCCATTGCAAGGGTGAACGGGAGCCACTGGCGCTGCCATCGACGAGGAGAGCAAGTGACCATCGACGATCGGATCGAGTTCCTGATGCAGTCGATCGAATCACACGACCGCCCGATCGGCGAAAATAATGAGGACATCAGCCAACTCACCGGCCAAATTGCCCAGATCAAAAGCTCCGTCGCGACCCTCGGCCGCGTAACCCGCTTAACCAACGATGACGCAACGGCCATCCGCACCCTCACCTGCGTTGCGGAGGCACATTCGCAGCGCATCGCCGATATCGAGTGAAGAGGCCGGCAGAGGCAGTGACGAAACCGCGCGCGTCGCCGATTGTAATCATCTATACGCCGTGGCAGGTACGGTCGCACCCATCACGCTAAGATCGAACTTGCTGCGAAAACGGCTGCCGTTATTCATTTTTCCGGCATTTTTCTTTTCATATGTTTTGATCGGCGCGCAGCCCGTCCGGACACCTGCGCCGCGAAAGCTTTTGGTCATCTCGATCGCCGGACTCGACGAACGGTTTCTAAACGATTCGCGCCTCAAGATCCCGAACATCCGCCGCATGATCCGGACCGGAGCGGCGGCCGCCGGCGTTATCGGCGTAGCGCCGTCCGACACATGGCCTTCCGCAATCGCGCTGGTAACAGGCGTTGCGCCGGCGGAGACGCGCGCCTCCACCACGCTCTGGCAAGCCGCCGCGAAAAGCGGATTGCGCACCGCGTCCGTTTATTGGCCGGACACGGCGGGCGCGGAAATCGGGTTCGATTTTCCGGCTGGCGCGGAGCCGCGAAAAGGCCGCGACGTGCAGTTCGACGAAGTGGCGCGCCTCGCGATGCCCGCGGGCATTGCCGACAGCATAGAGAGGGCGTCGCCCGGTTTTGAAAAGCAGCTTTGGGACGACAAGTCGGCGGCGCAGGCCGCCACATACATCCTGCGCAACGAGAAGCCGGATCTCACGTTGGTGCAGTTTACGGATCTCGAAGCCGAACAACGCGAGACGACATCGATGGGCGTCTATGCCCGCGACACGCTTGAAACCGAGGACGATCTGGTGGGGCAGATCGTCGCCGCGGCGCCCGCGGCAACCGTGATCGCACTGGTTTCCGGGCACGGTCTCGAGAACGAGAACTATGTCGTCCGTCCCCGAATGCTTTTGAAGCAGCCGAGGCGACCGGCAGCGAGGGTGCCGGTCGCTGTGGAGGCCGGGCTGATCGGGACCGCCGATCCGGCAGTCGCCGAGCGCCTCCGCCGGTTGATGAAAGACGGGCACCGGCACGGCATCGCGCGCGAAGTGCCGGCATCGGAGGTGCGGGCGCGCGCCTCCTCATCGCTGTGGCCTGACATCGCGCACTGGACGGCGGCCTTCGATACGCCGGCCAACTATGTCGCGAGCGCGGACGATCGCGGTCCCGCGCTCGGCCCGGGCACGCACCATGCGGTGAGTGGATTGTGGCCGGAGCGTCCCGGCTACCGTTCGGTGTTCGTGATGAGCGGCGGCGGCATCAGCGCCCGGAAACTGGGCGAGGTGGATCTGCTGCAGGTCGCGCCGACATTCGCGGAGGTAATAGGGGTTGAACTTCCACAGGCGAAGAAGGGTTCGCTCTGGGCGGCCATCGCGCGCTGAGCCGCTTGCCGTGCGCCATCATCGGCAGCTCGATCCATCGGTAGCTCGCGGCGGCGAGGAGCAGGATCGCCGCAAGCAGGAACGGCAGCGCCATCATCCGCACGCTCAATTCGCGCGGGGCGAGGCCGAAGACGAGTTGCTGCCAGAGGTAGACGCTGTAGGAGATGCGTCCGAGCCATTCCAGCGGCCGCGTCTGCAGCAGGCGGGCGAACCAGTCTCCCGGGCGGAGGACCGTAGTGACAATGATGACCGGCAGCAGCGCCGATTGGACGAGGCGTTGCGGATCGCGCCACGCCTGGAACTTCGCGCCGGCGAAAATGCCGGCCCCAAGCGCCAGGATGACGACAGCCCACGCGATGGGCTTCATTGTGGTGGCAAACCATGCGGCGAACGGCTTGCCCCGGAGAAGAATCGCGAGGATGCAGGGAAACATGAAAGCGTCGAGGCGGAACTGCGTGTATCCCGGCAGGTCGATTCCGGCAGGCAGGCTGGCCACGGCGCGATGGCGCAGGAATACGGTCAGCGCGATAAGCAGCGCACCCGCGGCGATCGCGCGCCTGCGTCCGCAGAAGTAAAGAACAGGCGGCCACAGCAGGTAAAAGTGCTCCTCGAGGGAGAGCGACCAGAAGTGTCCGGTCGACCAGGCTTGGGATGGAACGTAGTTGCCGAAAAAGAACGCGGCGCCGGCGAAATCCATTGGCGTGGCAACGATGATGCCCGCCATCGCGAGCGCGCCGACAACGAGAAGGTAGATGTACGCCGGCGGCAGGATTCGGAAGATGCGGCGCGTATAGAACGATTGCAGGGAAATGCGCCCGGTATTTTCCTCTTCGATCAGCAGGCGTGTCGAGATCAGATACCCGCTGATGGCGAAGAACAGCATGACGCCGAATGTGCCGAGGCGGAAGGTGAGTTGGCCGAGAACGCCTCCGCCGCCGGCCGAATCGGTCATGAGGCAATGGCTGACGATCACCATCGAGATCGCGATGGCGCGCCATCCGTCGAGCGTCGGCAGGAAGTGATTGCTGGAGGGTCGGGCGGCCATGCGCGAAATTTCATTTTGGCGCAGAGAAAAGCCGTTTGTCGTTTTGGCCGAAAGCTATCATGAAAGTTCAGTGCCCGGCATCTATATTTCATGGCCTTTCTGCGCACAGAAGTGCACGTATTGCAACTTCGCTTCAGGCGTGCTGCCGCGCGATCTGGAGCCGCGCTATCTCGACGCGCTCCTGCGCCAGATCGCGATACATCGGTGGCAATTCACGCCTCAGACAATTTATCTCGGCGGCGGCACCCCGAGCGGCGCTGAAGCCGGCCACATCGCGCGGATCCTCGCCGCGTTGCCCGGCGCGCCGTGGCGTGAGGCAACGATCGAAGCCGCTCCGGGCACGCTCACTCGTGCGCGCGTCGAGGAATGGCAGCGCGCCGGGATCAACCGCGTCAGTCTGGGCGTCCAGTCGTTCGTACGGCAGGAACTCGCGCGCACCGGCCGAAAGCACAACGCGGAGATCGTCGCGGCCGACATCTCGCTGCTGCGCGAGCACGGCATCCACAACATCAACATCGACCTCATCGCCGGCCTCCCGGGACAGACCGATGCGAGCTGGGAGGAATCCTTCGCCGCGATGCTTCGCCTCGACCCGCCGCACGTCTCCGTCTACATGCTCGAAGTGGATGACGACAGCCGGCTCGGCGCCGAGATCCTGCTGGGTGGGAAGCGCTACGGCGCCTCCGATGTTCCTTCCGAAGATCGCATCGCCGATTTTTACGAAACGGCCGTCGAGCGCCTGCGTGCCCATGGCATCGAGCGGTATGAGATTTCGAATTTCGCGCGCCCAGGCGCCGAGTCACTGCACAATCTGAAGTACTGGAAGCGCGAGCCTTACATCGGCTTCGGCGCGGACGCTCACTCGTTCGACGGCTCATCGCGCTGGCAGAACGTCGAGACGGCGCAGGAATACGTCGACAGCGAATCGCCCCGTCGCGACGAATCCTCACCCGATGCCGGCGAAGAAAAGTTTTTCGTCGGGCTGCGGCTTTCCGAAGGCGTCCGCACCGACGCGGCGGATTGGCATCGCTTCGGCCCCGCGTTCGAGCGTTTCCTCTCCGACGGGCTGCTCGAGCGTTCGGACGGAAATCTGCGGCTGACGCCGCGCGGCGTCATGCTGTCCAACGAAGTCTTTCAGGAGTTTGTTGCTTAATGATCGATCTGCGGAGCGACACGGTTACCAAACCTACCGCCGCGATGCGCAAGGCCATGGCGGAGGCCGAAGTCGGCGACGATGTCTACGGCGAAGACCCGACAGTCAACCGGCTGGAGGTCCGCGCCGCCGAAATCGCCGGCAAAGAAGCCGCCATGTTCGTGCCTTCAGGCACCATGGGCAATACGATCGCGATCAAGCTCCTGACGCAGCACGGCGAGGAAGTGATCTGCGATTCGCGCGCGCACCTCTTCGACTGGGAGCTTTCGATGCTGGCGTGGTTTTCAGGGTGCCAGATCCGATCCGCCGAAGCGCCGGACGGCATTCTCACGTGGGACCGCATCCGGCCGATCCTGAAGTCCGGCAGCCCGCACTCCTCGCGCACTGGGGCAATTGAAATCGAGAACACGCACAATATGGCGGGCGGGCGCGTGTATCCACAGGAGATCGTCGACGAGATCTGCGATCGTGCGCATGAGGCAGGTGTGCCGGTCCACATGGATGGCGCGCGGGTCTTCAACGCGTCGACCGCGACCCGAAGGCCGGTCCGCGAGATCGCCGCGAAGGTGGACACTCTCATGTTCTGCCTTTCGAAGGCGCTGGGCGCGCCGGTTGGCTCGATCCTTGCCGGCCCTGCGCATTTGATCGAGCAGGGGCGGCTTTACCGTAAGCGTCTCGGCGGCGGCATGCGCCAGGCCGGCGTGCTCGCGGCCGCGGGGCTGATCGCGCTGGAGGAATCTCCGAAGTGTCTGGGCATCGATCATGCAAATGCGCAGTTGATCGCCGAAGGCCTGCGGCGAATCGCCGGGGTGACAGTGCGTCCGGTGGAAACGAACATTGTGATTTTCGATCTTCCCGCACACTGCCAGCCCGCGGCTGTTTCGGCTGCGTTGAAGGCGCGCGGGATTCTGATGAACCCGGTGAACAATCTGTTCATGCGCGCCGTGACCCACTACGATGTGACTCGCGCCGAGTGCCTCGAAGCCGTGGACGCGCTCACGAAAATCGTGGGCAACTGAACCCGTGCCGTTGCGACGCACGATCCTCTATCTCTCCCGACACAAAGCGTTGCGCGATTGGGCCGAAAATTCATCCGCCGCGCGGCGCCTTTCGTCACGCTTTGTCGCCGGCAGCCGTCTCGAAGACGCCCTCGATGTCTGCTGTCGCCTCCGCGGCGAAGGTATCCGCTCGACGCTCGACTATCTCGGCGAGAACGTCAACTCGCTGGCCGAGGCCGCCGCCTGCCGCGACATATACCTGCGCGCGCTCGAAGCGCTGCGCGGCGCCGGCGTGGAGCCCAACGTCTCGATCAAGCTGACGCAGTTTGGGCTCGATCTTTCCGAATCTGCCTGCGAAGAGAACGTCGCGGCGCTCGTTAAGGCGGCCGCGGAGATCGGCGGCTTCGTTCGTCTCGACATGGAATCGAGCCGCTACACCGGCCGCACCCTGGCGCTCGTCACACGACTGCATGCGCGATGCCCGGCATGTGGCACGGTTATCCAGGCGTACCTGCGGCGCAGCGCGGCGGACCTCGATTGCCTCAACCGGGAACGTATTCGCGTGCGATTGTGCAAAGGCGCGTATCTCGAGCCGCCGGCGGTCGCCTTCGAGCGAAAGGCCGACGTCGACCGTAACTACGTCTCACTCGCGAAATTGGAATTGAGCGCGGGAGAGTACCCTGCGCTTGCGACTCACGACGAGCGGATCATCGACGAGCTTTCGTCCTTCGTGCGGGCGCATGGAATCGCGCCGGACCGCTTCGAATTCCAGATGCTCTACGGAATCCGCCGCGATCTGCAGCGCCGTCTCGTAAAAGAGGGGTATCGTCTGCGCCTCTATGTGCCCTTCGGCGAAGCCTGGTATCCCTACTTCATGCGCAGGCTGGCCGAGCGTCCCGCTAACCTGTTGTTCTTCATCCGCAATCTGTTTCGCGCCTGAAGCGAAGGTCGGAAGGCGGTCTGCTGGAGGGAACTTGTTGAGCTCCGCCGGTGTCCTTTACCGGTAGCCATATGCTGGCCGGCGTCAGGCTCATCGTGATTGCGTCCATCGGGGCTGCGCTCGGCGTGTCACAAATCGGCCGCCGCGAATTCGACGTTGCCTCGGTCAAACGCAGCACGGATGAGATCGGAGGCTCGATCCTCCGCACGCCCGGCGGTCTGACTGCCACGGACACCGAGTTCAGCCGCCTTCTGGAAATGGCATTTCAGACGCGATTGCTCGATCTTTCGCGAGTGCCGGATTCGCTTCGGTCCCAACACTTCGACATCAGCGCCAAAGCGGCTGGAAGAATCAGCGGCGATCAGTATTGGGAGATGCTCCAGAAGCTGCTCGAAGACAGATTCAAGGTCAAATACCATCGCGAGACTAAAGATGCTCAGTTGTACGCCCTGCTTCCGGCTAAAGCCGGTGCGGCGCCGGGCCCCAAACTCGTCCGGTCAGCGGATCCAGATTGTCCGATGAACCCGACCAGCTCCAGTTTTTGCGGGGTCAGCGCGGTGCCCGGGTCGATGGTCGGCCAGCGAGTCACAATGGCTCGAATTTCCCGTGAGCTCTCGCCCTACGCGGGCCGGCCAGTGCAGGATCGGACCGGCCTCGCCGGCGCCTTCGATTTCACGCTGATCTGGACACCGGTTCAGAACTCGTCCAGCAACGGCGAAAGCAAACTTCTGAATGGCTCCCCGCTCGATTCGTCAGGCTCTGACTTCTTCTCCGCGGTCCGGGAGCAGCTTGGACTAAAGCTCGAATCCCAAAGGGGCCAAGTTGAATTTCTTGTGATCGATCACGCGGAGAACCCGACGCAAAACTGAGTAGCGTGATACCCAGACTGCAGACGGCGAGAACCGGGACGTTCCGTCGCGCTCGGCGGAACCCTCTGTAAGAGCCCATAATCGAAGCAGAGCCATGAAGCGTTTTCTCCTCTTTCTGTTCGCGGCGCTTGCGCCCTTATGTGCACAGACGCCGCCCGCCGCGCCAACTCCGGCGGCAAAGCCTCCCGCGCAAACTCCGGCAGCGGAGGCCACGACGCCGCCCCCGGTCGAAACGACTTCCCGCACCAAACACGAAATCACACTCAACGGGAAGAAGGTCCCCTACACCGCGACCGCCGGCACGCTCGTCCTCAGGAAGGACGACGGGAAACCGTGGGCCAGCATGTTCTACGTCGCCTACACGCGCGATGACATGCCGGACGCGTCGAAACGCCCGCTGACCTTCTCGTTCAATGGCGGACCCGGCTCTTCTTCCGTCTGGCTTCACCTTGGCGCCCTCGGACCGAAGCGCGTCGAGATAGGTCCCGATGGCGAACAGCCGAAGCCGCCCTATCGTCTCGTCGACAATCCGGATTCCGCTCTCGAGTTCACCGATCTGGTTTTCATAGACCCGGTGTCGACGGGCTTCAGCCGGGCAGCGCCGGGGACGAACGCGTCCGAATTTCACGGCTACGAGGGCGATCTCAAATCCGTCGCCGAGTTCATCCGGCTTTATTCGGTGCAGTCGAATCGCTGGGCGTCGCCGAAATTTCTGGCGGGTGAAAGCTACGGCACCACGCGCGCCGCCGCGCTGTCGGAGTATCTGATCCGGATGCACGGCATCTATCTGAACGGCATCACGCTCATCTCGTCGGTGCTCAACTTCCAGACGATCTCGTTCGCCTCCGGCAACGATCTGCCTTACGCGCTCTACCTTCCGACTTACACGGCAGCGGCCTGGTATCACAAGAAGCTGCCGAACGATCTCCAGAGCAGTCTCGAAAAAGCTGTCGGAGAATCGCGCCGCTTCGCGGGCGGAGAGTACACAGCCGCGCTGATGAAAGGTGACAAGCTCACCGTGCAGGAGCGCGCGGAGGTTACGAAACAAATGGCGCGCCTGACCGGTCTTTCGCCCGCGTTCCTGACCGAAACAAATCTGCGCGTGGCGCCCAGCCGCTTCGAGAAAGAGCTTCTGCGCGCGGACCGCAGGACGCTCGGCCGCTACGACAGCCGTCTTGAAGGCGTGGATATTGACGCGGCGGGCGATCGTCCCGAATATGATCCGAGCTATGCCGCGGTGCAGGGCGCGTTCACCGCGGCCTTCAACGATTATGTGCGGACCGAGCTCGATTACAAGACCGACCTCAGCTACGAGATCCTCACGGACAAGGTGAATCCCTGGAGTTACAAGGAATTCGAAAACCGCTACGTGAACGTCGCCGAGCGCCTGCGCCAGGCGATGACGCAGAACCACGATCTGCGCGTCGTCATCGCTAACGGCTATTTCGATCTGGCGACGCCGTTTTTCGCGACCGAATATACGGTGAGCCATCTCGGACTCGATCCGTCGCTGGCGAGCCACATCAGTCTGACGTATTGCGAAGCGGGACACATGCTGTATACGAAACAAAGTTGTCTCGACAGTCTGCACGCCACGATGGCGGATTTTTACGAAAAGTCCGCGAATGTGAAGTGACGCTCGGCTGTTCCCCGATTCCAGCCTCAATCGTCAGGGTTCTGCCGGGCTCGGATTCATCCTCAGTGAGTAGTCAGGATAGAGCACGGCGTCGAAATGGCTCTCGCGCAGTTCGGCTGGGATCGCGCTCGTATTCGCGTAGGGCTGAGCGCGCATTTTGGGCAGATAGTAGTGCAGCGTCGGAAAGTCCGGTTCCGGAATGAGCACTGTCTTATTCTCCAACCCGGCCACCCGCAGTGCGTTCAGTGCGTTTGCCTGCCGGTGATCTTCGGCAGGTACATAAGTGGATAATTCGTAGGCAGCACTCAAATACAGTAGTCCGCAAATCGCAGCCAGGGTCGCATACGTAATGCGGGGCCTGAGAGGACGCACCAGCAGCGAAGACAGCGTCCAGGCAGCGAACAGATCCAGTCCGGCAAGGAAGGGAGTCGCATATCTCTGAGTCTCCGAATAGACTGGCAGCATCGCGAGAATCATCAGCCCCGCGAACAGGAGAAATGTGATTGCCGCCTTTCGCGCATATCGCGCATAGCCGGAATCCCGTTGCGCAAGGCAAAGCAGCGCAACCAGGATAAGAATCCATTCCACGGGCGAGGTCAGAAAACGCAGCCGCCAGGTCTGCGCGAATGTGATGTCGCCCCACGCCGCCTTCCGGAATATCGCAAGGAACGCCATCACGATATACGACTTGATGAAGCTGAGCTTCAACAGGGAGGTTGGCCAGATAACAAGTACCGGCACGATGAAAAGCGCCGCAGCATCTCGCGCGAATCGCCGGTCCGGAGCCAGCGATTCCCGCCGCCACCATACAACGAACAACATCACCGCGATCAGCACAAGCGCCACTTCCAAAGTGCAGAACGCCAGCCCGGAGCAGACGGCTGCGGCGTAATAATAACGGCGACCGCCCCCTGCCGCCACTTTGGCGAGCAACAGAAGCGCGGATACAGAACAGAGCACGAACAGCATGTGGGGCGCTAACTCCGTGCTCTGCAATGTAACCGGACTCCATAAGAACAGCATCGAAGCGAGCATGCCGGCGACTTGCCCCTGCAGGCCGCCGAGCACCGCGCTGCTGCCGAAATACATGACAAGCGCTGTCAGACCTGGAAAGAGTAATGACAAAAAGCGCATCGAGTGTTCGTCAACCTGCAGGTGCCGCATAACCGTGAGCCAGTAATAATAGAGCGGCCCGTGCCAGTGCCTTTGGAAAAGAGTGTCAGGCGAACTACGCTCGAGTGCGGAAAGGGCAGTCAGCCCTCCGGGCACGGTTCCACGCTGCAAACCGGCGCGGACAAAGTCCGTGATCGGAACCGTTCCCCTGTCGAGCCAGTTGGCCTCCACGCCCTGCGATGCGGCGAACATATAGTCCGCTTCGTCGTAGCCGTACGGGAGTGAGCCGATCCGGTTGTGGACCAGATAGAACGCGACTCCGAAGAGAACAGCCAAAAAAATCAGATGCTTCACAGGAGTTTCGCTGATCCTGCTCCTGGTCTGGATACGAATAACGCGGCTGGCCACCGCATGTACAAAATCAGCGATCGCTATCGGCTGCAATTCTCGTACCGAAAACGCCCGCCCGGAGGCGAAGGTTGCGGCGTCGTGCGGTTCTCCACGATTGAGCTGCTGTTTTCCTGCTCGAACGACCTTAATCCGATCCGGCCGTGTTGAAATTCCGGACTCCTGTGGCTAAGATTTGGGCAGGTCTTCCGGGTCAGCGCAAGGTATTCGCCGCCTCTCGATCCAGAAACGGGGCGGAGCGTGTCCTCACAAATCCGCAATATGCCGACAGAGCAGTATGCGAGTGCTTTACGTCATCACACGCACTCAGATGGGTGGCGCCCAGGCGCACGTTCTCGACCTGATATCCGGGCTTTCCCCTCAATGTGAGCCTTTGCTCGCCACCGGCGAGAAGGACTTCCTGGCTGATGAGGCACTCAAACTGGGAATCGAATGCTTCTTTCTTCCAGAACTTGTCCGTCCTGTAAGTCCCTGGAAAGATCTGTTGGCCACGCGGTCTCTTTTGGGATTGATTCGGGCGACACGTCCCGTCCTGACGCACGTACACACTTCAAAGGCGGGGATGGTCGGCCGTTTTGCCAGCCGTGCGGCGGGGGTGCCGTCGGTATACACCGTGCACCTTTGGCCCTTCGAGGATGGAACGGGGTTGACGCGAGCGATCGGCGTGCCACTCGAAAGGCTCACCGCACGATTCACCAGCCGCATTATTACTGTCTCCGACGCAACGCGGCAAACGGGGCTGCGTTTCGGAATCGGCCGGGAGGATCAACTGGTCACGATTCATAACGGCATATCGGATACGCCTTTCCGCGCTCGCCTGGCGGTCACCGCTCGCCCGAAGATTGCGGTAGTTGCCCGTTTCGTCGATCAGAAGGACCATGTCACTCTTCTGCGGGCCGTTGCCGGCATGACCGGCAGGCCTCAAATTCTCTTTATCGGTGATGGTCCGCGCCTGGTGGATGTTCGCAGCCTCTGCGAGAATCTGGGCCTTTCCGCAACGTGTGAATTTGCAGGCGAGCGCCGCGATGTCCCGCAGATCCTGGCCGGATGCGATCTGTTTGTCCTGCCAACGAACTGGGAAGGCTTCCCGTTGAGCATTCTCGAGGCGATGCGGGCAGGTCTTCCTGTTATTGCCACCGACGTGGGCGGGAATCGTGAAGCTGTCGCGCACGAGATGACCGGCTTGCTCACTCCGCATCAGGATGTCGCGGCCATGAGGCAGGCCATCGAATCCCTCTGCTCGTCGTTTGAGCGGCGCGTTCAATTCGGCAGGGCGGGCCGGCGGCGATTCCTTGAATATTTTTCCAGAGAGCAGATGCTGTCGAGGACCCTCGATGTGTATCAGTCCGTATCCAGTAATTAACTTTCAACTCCAGGAGAATAAATGCGAACCGTGGTGATCGGTGGTCAGGGATTCATAGGCGCCGAAATCGCGAAAACGCTGCTGAGGCGCGGAGACGACGTAACAATCGCCGACCGGGCGGCGGATCGCTCCCGCTGCGACGCTCTGTTCGGCGCGGGGAGCGTGTTGGCCAGATCGATTGATATTCTCGATAAAGCGGCGCTGCGCCGCGTGATGCGCGGGGCCGATGAGGTGTATCACATGGCCGGAAAGCTCGGAACCTCCGAGCTCGACGATCAGATGATTACCGGGATCGAAATCAATATTGCAGGCGCTGTAAATGTCTTCGAGGCGTGCCTCGCGGCCGGTGTGCCGAACGTTTTCTACCCGTCGAAGCCGAACGTCTGGCTGAACGCTTACAGCATCACCAAATTCGCCTCCGAGCAATTCGCCCGGTTGTACAGCGAAACTCGCGATATCCGGATTTGCAGCCTCCGTTACTTCAACGCGTACGGGCCGAATCAGGCTACCGGCCCCGTCCGGAAAATCATACCGACGTTCGCCCTGCAGGCCAGTCGAGGGCTTCCTGTCGAAATTTTCGGAGACGGGGAGCAGGTGGTGGATATGATCTTCGCCAGGGACCTTGGCCGTATCAGTGTGGATTTCATGCGCAGCAGTTACAAAGGCCCGCCGGTCGATTGCGGGCGGGGCATCCCTATGACGGTCAATCAGGTCGCGGCGGACGTGAATCGGCACTTCGAAAATCAGGGCGGGGTGAAGTATCTTCCGATGCGGCGCGGGGAAACCCCGTGCACGACTCTCGTAGCGGACATCGCGCCGCTGCGGCGGGTACTCGGAAGGCTGAAGTTCTCGGATTGGAGATCCTCCTTGGCCTCGACCCTGGACTGGTACTCCGCGCTCGATGACAGCGTGATCTATTCCATCCCGAAAGTCCTCACGGTGGCGGGGTGAATGTTCTTGCCGTTGTCGCCCATCCCGACGATGAAGCGATCGGGTGTGGCGGCACGCTGGCCAAGCTGCGCGATCAGGGGAATGAGGTGCGGGCGCTTCTTCCTCTAAAGCGCGCGGACCCGCGAGGAGTGGAGAACTGGACCGGCCTGATCGCATCGTTCGCCCGCTCCTGCGAAATTCTCGGCGCCTCCTGTGAAATGCCGCCGGACCTGCTGGATGAGACGCTGGCGGAAGGGGCCATCCATCGATTGCACGATCAGATTCTGCCTTCAGTTGAGTGGGCCGATATCGTCTTTACGCACTGGCAAGGCGATGCCAACCAGGTTCACCGCGGGATTTCGCGGGCTGTCGAAGTCGCTACGCGGCCTTTTCGGCGGCGCAAGACGGTCTATCTTTTCGAAGTACCCACTTCGACGGATCAGCCCTTCATGCCGTCGTTTATTCCCAATGCCTATGCTGTTCTCGATGCGAACCATGTGCGCCGCAAGTCGCGCGCCATGGCCTGTTATCCGGGTGAAGCTTCTGGCGGACGCACATCCGCCGCATTGCGGCGCAAGGCGCAGGTGCGCGGCGCCGAAATCGGCGCCTCTTTCGCCGAAGCTTTCTATCTCGCACGCCACTTCCTGTAGCCGGGGAGGATAACAATTTGCCGCGAATCCTCGACATTTTTCTGGCTGGCACGCTCCTTTTGATTTGCGCGCCGGTTCTGGCCGTCTGTGGTGTGTTGATCAAAATATTCAGCCGCGGACCCTTGTTGTTCAAACAGGATCGCGAAGGACTGCACGGCCGGCCATTTACGATGGTGAAGCTGCGGACCATGCAGGTGGACGCGGACGCCGTGCTGAAGAGGTGGCTTGCGACGCACCCGCGCGATGCCGAAGAATGGATAAAATACCGGCGGCTCGGCCGCGATCCGCGCCTGATCCCATTTATCGGCAGGTCGCTGCGTCTCTTCAGCTTTGACGAACTTCCTCAGTTGTGGAACGTCCTGCGCGGGGATATGACGCTGGTGGGCCCTCGGCCTCTCGAGTTCGATGTCCTCGACCGGTTTCCGTCGAAATACCGCAATCGCCGCGCCCTGGTGAGACCAGGCCTGACAGGTCTCTGGCAAGTCTCAGGCCGCAGTGAACATGAGTTGCGGAGAGTGCTGGCGATCGATATGGTTTACCTCAGACATCGCGGCCTCACGCTGGATCTTAAGATCCTGCTTCGCACTCCTCTGGCGGTGCTTCGGGCGCGCGGGGCTTACTGACCTTCAGGTTCCCGGCAGTGGTCTCCATCCTGTGTTCGACCTATAATCACGAAGCCTTTCTTGCGAGTGCGCTCGACAGCGTGCGCGCTCAGACCCACACCGATTGGGAACTGATCATCGTGAATGACGCGTCGACCGACGGAACGGACGCAATTCTCGATCGATACAGCCGTCTCGATCGTCGAATCAAGGTGGTCCATAATACTTCTCATCGTCCGGTTCCCGAGAATCTCAACCGTGCTCTTGAACTGGCCAGGGGTGATTACATCGCCCGCATCGATTCCGATGATTTCTGGACAGATCCGCGCAAGCTGGATTGGCAACTGGATCATTTCCGCAAATTTCCGGCGCTCGCGCTGGTGGGCACGTGGGCAAACGCGGTGGACGAGTCCGGGAAGGTGATTTACAAGCTCGATTCACCGGTTGAAGATGAGGCGATTCGGCGCTGGATTCTGCTCCGAAATCCGTTTGTGAGCAGCAGCATCGTGATGAAGACGGATCTCGCCCGGCAGTGCGGCGGATTTCACCCACGCGAGGAAACGTATGAAGATTACGGGCTCTGGCTCCGCCTCGGATCGCTGGGTTCGCTTGCCAACATGCCTGTATACATGGTTGGCTACCGGCTGATCGCGAGCGGCTTGACGTGGACGAAAAACGAAATTCAGCTACGCGGGAGTCTCAGGCTTGTTCGCAAATTTCGGGATCGCTATCCGCATCATCGAATCGCGGCGATCAAGTGGCGCCTTCACGTGCATATTGCGCGATGGATCGGAGCCGGCGGGCTGAGCGGACTGCGGCGCTTGCTTGACCGCGCTTCGATCAACAGTTGATGGATCGCGGCACTGCAACTAGCCCCATGTTTCCCGCAAAATACTGCACCGGGGGTGCAGCGCTCAGCGCCGAAAGCGCTTGCTGACGCGCGCGGCTCAGTAAATTCAATGCCTTGCCGAGCCGCGACCCGGTCTCCCCTTCAGGGCTGCCGGCTCATGAGGGAGCGTGCGCCCTTCTAATACACGAAGCGTAACTGCAGTTCCAGGCGCCGGTTACTCGCGTTCTCCGAAAACCCCTCGCCGTTCGACCCGCCCGCCACCTGATTCGCCTGGCCGAACAACGGCGACGTGATGTTCCCAATGATCGGCCCGGGATTATCGTGGTTCAGCAGATTCCGCGCCGACATGCCCAGCGACACGTTATAACGCCGTGACGATGGAGTCGAAAACACCGACTGTCCGGATGCGGCCGACTTCTCCGATCCAAATCCCCACGTTTTCGTCACCCGCAAATTCGCCATGATCTGGAACGGCCCGCGCCCCGAATTGCGTACCAGAATCTTCTCGCCGGGCGATGGATTCGGATCGAGCAGTCCATACGGCGTCTGGATCAGCCCCGGCTTCGACGGGTCCGCGCCGATGCCCGGCCGCGCGGTGTATACGGTCGTGCCATAAGGATCGCCGCCCGTCGTTATGTCGAACGGCGCTCCACTCTGATACGTCACCAGCGGGTTCAGCCTAATGCCCCATTTTGTATTGATCGCCCCGCCGTAGACGAGACGATTGCGAATGTCGAAGGCGGAGGGTCCGTACTCACCTGCGTCGCTCCACGGGTTCGCCGGGATCGTCCCGTTATCGGAGTTGCTCATTGTCCGGGCGAGCGTCCACGTGACATACATCGACACGGCCGCGTTCAGTTTTGAGTTCACATTCACGCTGAGTTGGTTCCGGTTGTAGAGTCCCGACGACGCGATCAGAAAAACCGGCCCCTGCGCGGGATAAGGATAGACGCCCGTGCCCGGGCCCGTGTACGTGCCCGGCAGAGGCGCATTGATGTCATCGAGGCGCTGCAGGTGTAACGAGTGACCATTCGTGTATGTCACGGCGAGCGTGGTGCTGCGCGGCAACTGGCGCTCCACCGTGAACGCCGACTGCATCATGTATGGCGACCGGAAATGCGAGTCCAGCTCCTGAATCGACTGCGATGCCGCGCCGACGCCCAGCGCCGCGGTCGAGGGCACGTTCGGATAGAAATCCGGATTGGTGAGGACATACTGCTGCTGCGTAAGCCCGTTGTAGCGCATCACCGTCAGCGTCTGCTCGATTTGAAACCGGTCGTAAAAGATTCCGAATCCCGCGCGAATCACGGTCTTGCCCGAGCGGTTGGCCGTGGCGCCGGGCGCCCACGCCAGACCGATGCGCGGCGCGGGATCGAAATGATCCGGAATATTTGTCTGCGACTCCACGCGGAACCCGAGATTCAACGTCAGATTCGGACGAAAGCGCCAGTCGTCGCCGAAGAATATCCCGGAGTCGAACCGGTCTCCGCTGGTGTTGGGATTTCCCGCCGTCAGGTTGAACTGCGAGGCCCCGCCGCCCAGGCTGCGGATCTCGGCCGGCGCGTATCCAAGGTGCTGGAAAAGCAGCGTGCGCCGGTACTGCTCGATGCCGCTGATCTGCTGGATCATCGGCTGGCCGCTCGCATCGAGCACCACCTGATTATTCGCATCGAGCTCCGGACCCGGCGCGCCGCTGAACGTGAACCCGCCGTTGAAACTCTGCTGCCAGTAGCTGGAATCCGTCATGTAGCGCACGCGCGCTCCAAAGCGGAAAACGTGCGCGCCATGCACGATTGACGTGTTGTTCTGGAACTCATACTGCCGCTGCAAATCGAAGTTCCGGGGGCTTGACGCCGCCCCGCCGTTGAACGCGCCAAGCACCTGAATCGCGGCGCCCGGTGTATCGGCCGCCGTCGAATATCCCCAGCGGTAAAACTGGAAGCGCGTCTCGTTGACCGTCGTGCCGTGAACCGATGTCTCGACGAACTGCGCGGTGTCGTAATTATTCCTCAGAGTGTAGCCGCGCGAGATCAGGTCGAAAGCGCCGATGCCCTGATCGTGAATGTTCGACCGCACAAGCGAATATCGCACCGAGAGGTAATTGTTGTCGTTCAACTGGTAGTCGATGTGCGGTCGCGCCAGATAATGCCGCTGCGGCGTTTTCAGCACGCTGTTAAACGGCTCTTCGGCGAATGTCGCCGGGTCGACCACGACGCCGTTGCTCACCGAACCGTTGTCAACCGCCTGCCGTTCCAGATCGAGCGTGAACGAGCTGCGCTTCGTGATCGGGCCGCTGAGGCTGTTCTCGGTCTCCTGCAGCAGGAACGGAGCTTTCTGCGCCGCGTAAGGATTGCGCGAGTTCCACCAGTCGGTCCCCAGGTTGTAGCCGATCGTGCCGTGAAATCTATCGGTGCCCGGCTTGGTGAAGATTTCGATGCGTCCCAGCCCGACCTTGTCGTATTCCGGGGCGAACGGATTCGCATTCAGCCGCACCTCGCGGATCGACTCCTTCGGCGGAAGCTGGCCGCCGCTGAATCCATCGACGAAGATTTCGTTGCCGCCCGGACCCGCGGCTGGTCCGGCGAGCGCTTCGAGATCAGCCTGCAGGTCGTCGGGATCGTCCGCCAGCGACTGCAAATCGTCGCCCGCGATAACGGTCGCGTTGGCGTTGGCGCTGGCCTCGGTCGAAACCGCGGGGCCGGCGTTTTCCTGGATGGTTAGCTCCGCCGCCGTCGCCGCCACGCGCAACTGCAGATTTACGGTGACCGGGGCACGGCTGAGCGTGATGTTGACCGGCCGCGGCAACACGAGTTGCGGGGCCGATGCCGTCACCGTGTACTCGCCGGCCTGCAAACCGACGAAGGTGTAGCTTCCATCGGCTCCGGCCGCCGCCGTGCGCAGCAGCCGTTGCGGTCCGTTGAGTGTCACGGCCGCCGCCGGAACCATCGCGCCGGACTCGTCGGAAACGCGTCCCGTCACCGCCGCAGTCTGGGCTTCGAGTGTCAGGACGGCGGGAAACATCAGGAACAGCAGACTGAGCAACTTCACGATTGGCATCTATTATCCGCTGCTTCGTTGAAAATGTCCTGAAGATTGCGCAAAATGCGCCGCGGCCCCCGGCCCGCGCTTTTCCGAATCGCCGGCCGCCTTTCTGCCGTATAGTGAAGTCAGAGGACGTTGCGATGTTTGTCGAAGCCAGGCATCACCTGCGTTACTGGGGTTTCCTGCTGTTGAAGTTCGCCGCCGCGGCTTCCGGCTCCGGCTTCGCGCTCTGGTTCCTCAATCTCTTCTGGGCTCCGGAGACACGCCTGTTCCATCTGGCGATGGGCGAGTTCAGCTTCGATCTGCTCTATACTTTTCTCGCCGGCATCTGGATCCAATTCTCGTTCGGGCTCTTCTATCTCGCGATTCGCGACCAGCGTTATCGCTGCCGCACCTGCCTGCGCCGCCTGCGCATGCCGATTGAAACAGGCTCCTGGGGATATATGCTCCAACTGGGGCGTCCGAAGATCGAATACATCTGCCCATACGGTCATGGCAAGCTGAACGTCGATGAGCTCCAGATCACCGGCACCACGACTCCCGAGTGGACCGATCACGGCGATCTCTGGGAAGAGCTCTTCGCCTCGCACGATGAAGACCGCCCCCATCAGTGAGGGTGGACTTCCTCTCTGGCGCCTGATCGCGGGCATTCTTGTAATCGCTGCCATGGCCGGCGTTCTGCTTTCGCTCGCGCCGATTTATTTAAGGGATGGGCAGCTTGGGCGCTATATCAAGATGCTGGTTGCCGCCCACAACACTTCCGATCAGGCAGTGCAGGCGGCGGTGCTCGCGCGGGCGCGCCAGCTCGACTTACCAGTTCTGCCCGATGAGGTGAAAATCACGCACCCGAACGGCAAGCTCGCGGTCGAGATCAAGTATGCGGTCGAGATGGATTTTTCCCTCTATCAGGTGAACGTGCACTTCCACCCGAGCGCGACGGGCCCGTAAGAAATGCACCCGTAGCCTGCCGTCACGATACTCTCTTGATATACGTATCCCGCGGCAAGCCGGCCTGTATGGCGCGTTTCCGCAAGGCTTCCGCCGCGTCTTCGCCGAGGTCGTGTCCAATCACGACGAGATAGTAAGTTTTTTCCGCCCGCTGCTCGAGAAGACTCCACTGGAACCTGGCCCACTTCGACTCCAGCGACCGCAAACGCTTCTCCGCCGGCGCGCGTGTGCCATAGGCCGCGACAATCACCGACCAGCCCGAAGCACGTCGTCCCTGTTGCGCCGGCGCCGGGGCGGGCGGCCGAACCGGCGTGGCCGCGGGCGCAGGCGCGTGCACGGTTGCCGGGACCTCCGCCGCCACCGCCGGTTCCCTCGGCGGCGCGGGCTCTTTACTTCGCATGATCGCCAGCCCAGCCACGATCAGCACCACGGCCGCGAGTCCCGCGAATATCCAACCTGGCACGCCCCGCCGCGGGGCTTCGCGAGCGTGGGGGGGTTCGGGAACTCCCGGATCTGCAGCTTTCGCGACGGCGATGTCAGGCGTACGCAGCCGAGCCTCTATCTGCCGGATGGTCCACCGCCGCGCCGGATCGGGCTCGAGCGCATGCACGGCGATCTCGGCCAGCACGGGCGAGCCGTCGAGTCCGGACGCCAGCGATTCCTGAATGAGGCGGCCGGCCGCACGAATGTCTTCAGCCCTTTGCTCATCATTGCCGGGCGCTACGCTGTCGCTCGATAGTTTCACGCTGTCGCCAACGGCCATTACGTTCGAGGGCTTGATCCGCCCGTGCGCGTAACCATTCCGGTGCAGGTATTCGAGCGCCGCGAGCGCGGGCCCGATCGTCTCCAATGTCTCTTCTTCGGACAGCCGTCGCCGGGCGAGAACGCCGGCGAGCGACTCTTCGGCCCGCTCCATGACGACATAAATGATGGGAGCGTCGTTCACAACAGAAGCCCCGGCCGCATAAACCCGCAGCAGATTCGGATGTGACAGCGTCATCGCGTGGCGCCATCGTTCGAGAATTTCGCCGGATTCCTCCAGATCGCCGCGCGCGATCTTAATGGCGGCGGGCTTAATTCCGGAAGAACTGGCTCCTTCTTCCTCGCTGAACGTGGTCTCGTAAACGACCCCGCCGGCCGAGCGGCCCCGTAAAGCCCCGAGAGGGTAAATGCCTTCGATAGTTTGCTCGCCATCCGCCGTGAATTTGGGCGTCAGCAACTCACTTCGCATTGGCGGCCTGCTTTGTTTTGGCGGCTTTATCGTCTTTGGGTTGATCGACGATGATATCGACGCGGCCCTTGAAATACGCGCCGTTCTCGATCACGATTCCCGCCGTCCGGATGTCTCCCACCAGCCGGCCGCTCGTCCGGATCGAAATGCGCGTGGATTCGACGTTGCCCGTCATCGTGCCCTGGATATCCACTTCGCGCGCTTTCGCATTGGCGGAAATTTTTCCATTCGGACCGATGATCAGTGTGCAATTCTCGACATCGAGCTCACCGTCGACTTCACCGTCGAGATACATATCCTGCGTGCTGTAGATGTTGCCTTTGACGATCATCCCCTTTCCGATGACGGCGACGTTGCCGTTCGGGGGCATGGTTTTTAATAGTTCTGACAATTTGGGCGCCTCCATATGAATGCACCTGTGCCGGCCGGATGCGCATCCGGCCGGAAAAATATTCAGGTGTGTCGTTTCGCCCGCAGATGGACTGCCAGTGAGAGATTACACGCTACGTGATTTATGCCGCGGCATGTGGCGCCGGCGATCTTGCCGGTGGGCGATGCTTTCAGTTTTCCGTTGGTGTTGCGTTTACGTGATCGACGATCAGCACCGGCGCCATCACCTTACGGGTTTCCACCTTCAGGCCGAGCTGGCCTTTCAGAGCATCTAAGAGCGAAATCGCACCGGTGGGCTCGGGCGCCACTCCCGGTTCGCTGGGAGCCGCCTCGACCAGACCGGATGGGCTGAAGTTAATCGTCATGTCGTACCGCTCGGAGCTACCGGTATCAGCGGTCCTGGGAGGAGACCCAGGGAAGAATCCGTTCAACTGCTCGGCAAACTGAGCGAGCGTCATGTTGCGGCAGGTGATCAGCCTCGTCACGAGCGGATTGGTCAGGCGCGGATCCTTCCCGTCGTCTCCCGGACCTTCCTTGCAACCCGGACGATTCGCGGGGTTCGCCTTCCTGAGCTTGCGGCCCGCCGCTGTCAGCACATAGCCATCAATCGGACGGTCCTCCAGATGCGCGGCGAGCTTGAAGCGGTCCACCAGGAACGACCGCAGGCTCATCCGCATCGTGTCCAGGTCGACGCCGTTCCAGATAGCCCCATTCCAGCCGGCCGGATTCGCCGTGCCCAAAACATTTTGCTCGACGGGCACTTTTGCCAGAATCTGCCAGCAGGGCGAATCCATGCCTTGCGGCCCGCCGATGAAACGGCTGAAATCGAATGGAGCTCCCCACGCCTCCCAGATTAGATTGCGCAGGGTCATATTGATGCGCACACGTCCGCCCGGCTGGATGCTGACGACGCCGCAGGGCATCGGCGCGCCATTGGGATCTTCGGGCCGTATTTCGGCAACCTCAAATTCCATGTGGGGCTTCGGCGCATCGGTTACGCGCGGCGGGGTTGCTTTCTCGACCACCAGGACGGGAGCCGCGACCCTGGTGAGCGCCAGCTTCAGGCCGAGTTGCTTCTCGAATGCGCTGGCTAGAGTCACCACATCGCCAGGCGCGGGGGACCAGTTGTAAGCCCGGCGCGGAGACCAGGTAAGGCTGAAGCTCCATGCGCCTGCGAGCCCGGTGCGATCCAGCAGCGGGTAGTCGAACAGGTAACCGGAAGCCTCTGAAGCGCCGGAGAGCATTTTGGCGAAAGCAGGAATGGTGACGTTACTGCACTCCAGAGTCATTTGCGGCAGAGGAACGCCGCGAGGTACTGCCGGAACGGGTTGAAATTTGCATCCACTGGCCTCGGTTCCCTGCGGCGGCCTGAGGTTGGGCTTCTTTTCGACCGTAATCGCCCAAGCGGGATTGTTCCTGCTGCCGTTGCGAACCGAGAGCTGAAAGCGATCTTTCAACATGCCCTGCAGCATGGTCCTGAGCATCTCCGGCGTGGCTGTTGCCGGGGCCGTCGCGATTACATCGTAGCGGTTGAGGTCGAGCCAGTCCGGCCCGCCCGAGATGCCGTCCGCTTCCACACTCCATGCGGTTCGAATCAGGTCCACGGCCGTCGCGTTGTGCAACTCGTAACGTCCGTTTCCGAAGCGACTCCTCATCTGCGGCATGGTGTTCGGGGCGGCCGCGTGGATCGCTACGCTGTCGAACGCCGGACCCGGCTTCGCATTCTGAGGCTCTGCCGTCGCGATGACGTATGCGAGCGGAGAACCGAGCGCCATCAACACCGCGATGCTCTTGTTCATTACGCCGCTGGCTTCCCTCACCGCTACCAGACGATCCCGAACTCGGCCGTGTAAGCCCGCGGACTCAAAAAATGCGTCCCGCTGAACGTCGATAAAAAGTTATACAGCGCCACCACGTTCGTGACGTTGACAGCCGTCAACTGCAGCCGGTACCGCACGCGGTCCGTGTGGAACAGATTGTCGTCTCCCACCGCGACGTCGAACAAATTCCGCGGAGCAACTCTTGGCGGATTCGTGTCGTCATTCTCCGTGCCCGCCTTCGGAATGTTCACCAGCGTGGCCGACGCGTTTCCCGTCAGGCACGAGGTGATCGGATTCCCCACCGTCGCGAACGTCGAGCCGCAATGGAAGCCGATCGAAGCCTGCTCGTCGCCGGTGAGCGCGTAGACTGACGCCAGGTCCGCCACCGCGCCCGCCACCTCACCGCTGTCATACCGCCAAGTGAACGAGCCCCACGGACCATTCTTCTTCGGCTGATACCGCAGGTTCGTCGTCTGCTCCAGCGCCTGATCGTGATCGATGCGAAATACACTGTTGTTGAGCGGCGAGTTGAAGATCAGGCCGCCGATCTCCGGACCGAAGAACCGCGCCCGCGTGTGCCCCAGCACCGTATACGCCGTGAAGCCCTTGATGTCCGTCAGCGTGGCCCGCACGGAAACGCCGTCGATCTTGCTCTTGCGCCACTCAATCGGAAAGGCGATCGGCGAGTTGAAGAGGCTGTCGAAATCGAATGCGTTATGTGTGTATTTCCAGAAGTATCCGGCATCCACCACCAAATGCTTCCCTAGCCCCTGCTGCAGGCCCGCGTTGTACTGATTGCGCGTGCCCGGCGACAGAGCCTGCGATCCGAACGCGCCAAACACGTTGCTCGCGAGACCGCCTGCGCCCGTCGTGCTCGATACCAGCAGGTTCTCGTTGTAGGGCGTCTCGTAAAATTTCGCGTATGAAATGCGTAGAACCGTGTTCGACGGCTTGATCAGATACGACGCTCCGAGGCGTGGCTCGGCCGACTGGCCTCCGGTGATGCCGCGATAAACGTCCGCGCGCAACCCGGCCTGCAGGGTGAATCCTCCGAACGTGAGATTGTCCTGCGCGTAAAATGCATAACCCTTGATATCGCCATGCCCGTTGAACTGGAACAAGCGTCCCCCGTGTGTCAGGTCGTAAGGGACGAGCCCGACGGCGCCGTTATCCGCCACATAATTCGGATCCGTGATGCCCAGCGCGAAGTTTTCGTCGAGAAACGTGTGCTGCAGCTGGACCCCCGCTTTGAAGTTATTCACATGGTTCACCCACGAAATGTCTGCCTTGATGCCGGTATTCGTCAGCCGCCGGTGCTGGCTTACCGTTGCCGGCTGGTCCGCGAAAGGATCGCGGCTGGGCGTGTAAACCACCTGATCCTGTCGGATGTACGGGTTGATCGTGATCGTCGAGTTGGCGTTCAGGATGTGCACCCACCCCGGCGCGATGTTGTAGCTCAGAATTCTCTCCCGCTGATCCTGTCCGGCCGTCTGTTCATCGTAGGTATTCGGCGTCTGAAACCACGCGCGGGAAAAGAAAAGGTTGAGGTGCAGGGTGTCGCTCTGGTCCGGTTGAAAATCCAGCCGGTTGAAGATGGTCTGATTGTTCCCGACGTCATGCAGCGCCGAAAACTCCGGCGGATCGAGATAACGCCCGGACCTCACCGTGTTGGCCGACAGAAAATCGCCCCACTGCTTTCCCGCCAGCTTGCCGCCGCCGCCAATCGTGAAATTCTCCGATGCCGTGCCGAACGACCCATAGCTCGTTGACAAGCTGCCGAACGTCCGGTCGACGCCCAGTCCGCTCTTCGTATTCGCGTTGATCACCAGACTCGTCTTGTCGCCGTACTCGGCCGGCGGCGCGCCCGTGATCACTTCCAGCGACGCGATCGCATTCTCCGGCATTGAAGTCGAAAACTGTTTGCTCTGCTGGTCGGTGATCGGCTGGTTGTCGAAGACGAACTGCGTCTGCGCGTGATCGCCCTGGGGATGGATGAGCCCGTTCGAATCTTCGACGATACCGGGCGCCGAGTGCGCGATCACCTGGTTCAGCCCGGACGCGACCGAGCTCAACGGCAGCTTCTCGAACGCCGATGAATCCACATCCACGTGCGCGGTCGGCACCGATTCCACCAGATCGGTGTCCGCGGTGACATTGACGCTCGTGGTGGATGACGCGAGTTGCATCGCGATCGTCAGATTCACTGCGACCGTCGTCCGGACTTCCACGTCTTCCACATGGTCCTGAAAGCCCACCGCCTTAACCACCGTGTGGTAATTATTCTGCGGGACGTTCAGGAATTTGAACGCGCCCATGGCATCGGTCATCGCCGTTCGGGAGAAGCCGGTGACTTTATTTTGAATCTCGACGCTGGCGCCGGGAATGGCCGAGCTGCTCGGGTCGGTGACCGTGCCGGTGATCGTGCCGGAGCCCGCGCCCTGCGCCAGAGCCGGTACCGCCCCCGTACTCACCCATAAAAAAGCCGCGCTCAAAAACGTCAGACCCAACGGAAACGCAGGACGCCTCATGTTTGTTCTTCCTCATATCTGTGTGTTCGCCAGCGTGCGAATTGCCCGATTAGAAGGAAGAACCGGGAGGACCGCGAGAGGAAGACGTCCGGGTGGCGCACGCCACGTAGCCGGACACGTGAACAGCCAGGGTAGTGCGGCCCACAATGCCAAGGCCGCAGAAAGGCTCGATCGACGGCGTCTCATACGCCACGGTGTGCGAGACGAAACAAATGCTGCAGCCGTCGGGGGAAGAATCGAAGTGCGAGGTGGAAGCGACCGAAACGCCCAGAGTCGCGAGGACTATCAGGGCCAGGAGAAAGACCCTCACCGCGCGCGGCATCGAGTGGGCGGCGAACCTCACTTTGGTTGGTCGGGCTCCGTCTTGTCGTCGATATCTTTATCGTCGAACGAGATGGACGTGTCGGCCGAGTATTTCCGGTAGCTGCGGAAATCGATCTCGTTCTTGCTGCCGACGCCGGCCACGCGCATGATCACAGTACCGCTCACCGGCAGCAGAAACTTCTGCCCGCTGATGTCGGTGTAGCGGTAGTCGAGCACCTGGTGGATGTCCTGCATCGGGAAGCTCGCGGGCGGTTCCGGTTCCACGGTGATCCGCCAGATGAGGTTGGGTCCTTTCTCGATGAAGATCTGGCCGTGGTAGCCGGCCGTCACCTGCTGCTCCTGGGCATAGTCCAGCGTCTCCTTCGAGTGCGGCTGATCAATCGCGTACGTATAAACGTAAAAGAGGTGCCCGCTCAGGTTGCCCCATCTCTCCCAATGGAACTCGGCGTTCGATTCCGGCGCGAAGATGTCGTGCAGCATGGTGCCGAAGTCGCCGCGCGAGAGCGCGCCGCCGACCGCCTTCTCGGGCTTTCCATAGAGCGAGTTACCGTTCAGGCTGATGGGCTCGTACTTTTCGCGCTGGTCGAAGTAGCTCAGCTTTTCCGCGAGTTGATCGCTTACCGACCATGAACCTTCCGTGCCCCGCCTGTAGTGCTGGTCCAGGTAACGCCTGGTGACCTGCAGGCAAATGAAATCCGGCAGAGTTTTCGAATAGTTGAGCGCATACTCGCGCGCCGCCTCGATCACCTTCTGCTGTTCTTCCAAAGAGGGCGGGGGAATCGGCTTTGGCTTGGGGCCCTCCACTTTGGGCGGAGGTGCGGCCAGTGCTGCTGAGGTCTCCGCCAGCCGGTTGAGCGCGGCGACGGTCTTCGGTCCGGCGCCTTTGCCCTGCAGTTCTTCAATGGTCGTCGGGCTCAGCCGTTGCGTCAGCTTGATGCTGGCGAGATAGTCAGCCACTTTATTATCCGGCAGCTTCTGGGTGATCGACGACGTGACAAACTCGACGACTTTGTCGACGGTCAACTGCTGGGCGAGGGTCGCCAGAGCGCACATGCAACCCAGCACCGCAGCGCGAAAGAACGCAAACCGCATGATTCTATTGTCGCATCGGGACGGGAAAAGGTTTCGGGGGTCTTATACCGTCCCGGCCTCAAGTGCTTGACTCACAGCCAAAATTCTTATATCGTCGCAACAGTCTTTCAGTACTGAGCGCACAGGCCGCAAGGCAGTTGTGCGCGGTCGAGGAATTAGATATGTTGCAATGCCGCCCCGCGTTCGCATCCCGGACTGGGTCAACAAACCGTTTTCTACGAGGGTGATTGAAACATGACGAAACGCATCGTTGTCGCATTACTGCTTGCCGCATCCATGAGCTTCGCGCAGAGCGACAGGGGAACCATTACCGGCACTGTAACGGACTCCACCGGCGCCGTCATCGCCAACGCCCCCGTTCAGGCGAAGAATTCCGGAACCGGCGTCGTCTACGACAGCGCCACATCGACCACCGGGAACTACACGATTTCGGCGCTGCCCCCGGGCACGTATGAGCTCTCGACGACCGCGCCGGGCTTCAAGAAGTACACGCGCGCCGGACTCACGGTCGAAGTCGCCCAGGTGCTCCGCGCCGATATTGCGCTCGAAGTCGGCGCCTCCACCGAGTCGGTCACCATTACCGCCGCCGCCACGCTGCTCAACACCGAAACCGGTGACGTCCGGCATGATATCCGCGCCGAGAGCCTCGACGACCTTCCGGTGCTCGGCATCGGCGCCAGCCAGGCCGGCAGCTCCGGCATCCGCAACCCCAACGCGATGGTGAACCTGATCCCCGGCACCTATTTCATCGCCAACGCCGAAGTCAGAGTGAACGGCGCGCCGGACAATACGCAGTCCTTCCGCATCGAAGGGCAGGACGCCTCGAACACCGGCACGCCCGGCGTCGCGGCGCAGACCCAGCCCAGCGTCGACGCCATTCAGGAAATCGCGATCCAGACGAGCAACTATGCGGCGGAATACGGCCAGGCCGGGGGCGGCGTCTTCAATCTCACGATGAAATCCGGCGGCAACCAGTTCCACGGCAGCGGGTACGACTATTTCATCAATGAGGATCTGAACGCCGGAAATAATTTCGCCGTGCCCGCGCGCCCGCGCAATCGGCGGAATGATTACGGTTTCACCGTCGGCGGCCCCGTCTGGATTCCGAAAGTTTATAACGGCCACGACAAGACGTTCTTCTTTTTCAACTGGGAGCAGTTCCGCGAAGCGCTCGGCATCATCCAGTCTGAGACCGTGCCTACTACCGCGTACCGCAACGGCGACTTTACGACCGCAATTCCCCCGGGAGCGGCATCGCTCGGCACTCTCTATCCCGGTGGCCCGTCCATCCTGCAGGGAGAGATTTTCGATCCCACCACCAGCAACACGCCTCCCGGCGGCGGCACGCCGTATCGCAGCCCCTTCCCGAACAATACGATCCCCGCCAGCCGTTTCGATCCGCTGGCGGCGAAGATCCAGGGCCTCTTTCCCGCGCCCCAGAATGCAGGCGTCGTGAACAACTTCATTCCCAACATCCCGACGACGCGCGTCACGCAGATCCCCTCGGTCAAGATCGACCAGACGATCGGCAACAACGGGCGCCTGTCTTTCTTCTGGCAGCGTACCCAGACGACGGCGCCGGTCTCCGCCACGTTCGGCCAGATCGACGGCCTGCCCGATCCGCTCGCGACGAACCTCGGCACTTTCCAGAACGCGCCGCTTTACCGTTTGAACTACGACCATACTCTCTCTCCCACGCTGCTGCTGCATCTTGGACTCGGCTACCGGTCCAACTATTTCTTCGTGCCGACGGTCGATGAAGAAGGTAATGTGCCGAAGTTCGACACTACAGGCTTCGGGTTCAAAGGCTCTCTGACCAACATCTTCTTTCCGCCGATCAGTGGACTGTGCTCCGGCGGCACCGTCAGTTCCTGCAGCGGACAGGGTGGCATGATGAGCTTCGGCTCCGCCGCGTACACGACCAACATCAGCCAGGTGCCGTCGTTCAACGCGAGCCTCACCAAGGTGAGCGGCAATCACACGTATAAGGCTGGCGCCGAGATCCGGTTTGAAGGCTATCCTGGGCACTCCGTAGCGAACTCGGCCGGATCCTACGGGTTCTCACCCAATGAGACCGGTCCGTTTGCCGCTGGTTCCGCGATCGGTGGCGCCAATCCTCCGGGATTCGGATACGCGAGCTTCCTGCTCGGCCTCGTCGACAATGTGAACATCAGCAGTCCCCTCGACCCGAAGCTCGGCAAGACGGTCTTCGGTACTTACGTGCAGGACTCCTGGAAAGTCACGCACAAGCTGACCGTCGATTACGGCCTTCGCTACGACTACTCGACTTATCTGAAGGAGGAGCACGGCCGCAACGCTTACTTCTCGCCGACCACTCCCAACCCGGCGCTCGGCGGTATCCTGGGCGCCGTCGCATTCGACGGCAACGGACCCGGTCACTGCAATTGCGATCTCGCGAAGAACTATCCGTGGGCCTTCCAGCCGCGGCTGGGCGTGGCCTGGCAGCTTATTCCGAAGACCGTTTTCCGGGCCGGTTTTGCCATTGCCTACGCACCGACCGAGAGCAACAACAACGCCAACACGACAATTCCTTCGTCGGCCCGGGGCAGTCAGAACACATCCAGTCTTGGGCTGCCGGTGACGACGCTCTCGCAGGGCATTGCGGCGGTGCCGACCGCTTATCCGACCATCTGGCCGAACTACAATCCCAGCCAGTTCAACCCCACTGGCAATCCGGCGGCTACCACCCCGGTCTTCCTTGACCCTAACGCGGGCCGGCCCGCGCGCCAGTATCAATGGAGCGCCGGCATCCAGCGCGAAATCTTCAAAGACCTTGTGATCGACGTCTCCTATATTGGCAATCGCGGCATCTGGTGGTATGCGCCGGCGCTGAGTAACATCAACGCCATCAATCCCGCGACCATCGCAGCCGACGGATTGGATCTCAATAGCGCAGCCGACCGCGCACTGCTCGCCGGGCAACTCGGCAACGCTTTATCGCGCGGGTTCAAAGCGCCCTACCCAACGTTCCCGCTGACGGCGACGCTGGCCCAATCCCTGCGGCCGTTCCCGCAATACGGAACGATCCTCGATTACTGGGCTCCGCTCGGCGACACCTGGTATAACGCTCTGCAGGTCAAAGTTACCAAGCGCCTGTCGCACGGCGTGACCTTCGTCAGCACTTTCGCAAAGCAGAAGACGCTCGACATCGGCACCGAGCGCGACGCTAACCCGGGCACCAGCGGCAACGCGGTGACCAACAACATATTCAATCGCCAGAACAACAAATACATCTCGCAGTATGATCAGCCGCTGGTCTTCAACCTCTCCCTGACTTACGTTACCCCCAAGTGGGGCAGCAACAAGATCCTGTCGTTGGTAACTCGCGACTGGACGCTCGGCACCTTTCTGCAATACGCCAGCGGCCTGCCGATCCAGGCGCCTGCTCCCAACGCGCAGCCCGGCGATCAAACGCTCAACGCGCTGTTGTTTAATTCCGTCCCCGGCGGATCCGTTGCCGGTACTTTCGCCAACCGCGTACCCGGCCAGCCGTTGTTCACGGTCGATCTGAACTGCCACTGCTACGACCCGAGCAAGACGTTCTCGCTGAATCCGGCCGCATGGGCGAATCCCCCGGCGGGCCAGTTTGGAACTTCGGCGGCTTATTACAACGACTATCGGACGCAGCGCCGTCCGACCGAGAACCTGAACTTCGGCCGCACTTTCCGGATCAAAGAGCGTTACGCCCTCAACATCCGCGCCGAGTTCAGCAACATCTTCAACCGCGCATTCTGGAATAACCCGACGGCGACTAACGCGCAGGCGGCTCAGACGCGGGTTGCCAATCAGCCGAACGGCGTCGCGGTGTCAGGCTTCGGCTACATGAACACGACGACGTTTAGCCAGTCGAGCGGCGCCAACATTCTGCCGCGGCAGGGCGTGCTCGTGGCGCGGTTCACGTTTTAGACCCGCGTCCGGATTTTTCGGGAAGCTCCGGGTCCGTACGATGGTGGGCGCAAGTGGAAGCGGCGGCATGGGCTGAATGCCCGCGCACCATGCGTCGAGACTCCATTCATCCCTGTTTCTCGACAACTCGCTTTCCACAAACCGGCGGATTTCCGCGTCCGTGAGTCCGGGGGGATCAACTTCTCGACCGGTGCCTGCATCAACGCCTGGCCGCGCTGCACGAGCTTCACGTGTCCGGCTGCCGCATCGGCGATATAGGCATCGGAGCCGTGCCGCAGCTCGATGATTCCCTCGTGTTCGAGCTCACGGTAAGCGCGGACGACAGTGTTCGGGTTCATCACCAGGTCCTCCGCCAGTCTGCGTATGGCCGGAAGCTGCTCGCGGCCGCGCAGCGCCCCGGTTTCGATCGCGTATTTGATCTGCTCAACGCAGATAGAGCGGAACACCGGAGGAGTGGCTGATCCGAACACTACAGACATTCCGGGATTTCCTTCAGCAAGAATCTGGCAGCGCCGCTCCCTCACGGTCACGGTTCAAACGGGCCCATGCTTAGAACCGCGTGCCTAAGCAAGCGGTCTGACGCGGTAAACTCCCAACGGATGAAGACAATCACCCGCGTCGCCGTTCTCGGAGCCGGGACCATGGGCTCCCGCATCGCCGCGCATCTTGCCAATGCGCGCATTCCTTCACTGTTGTTCGACGTCGTTCTTCCGAATGCGGC
>DASZLP010000138.1:0-109349 GCA_035552355.1 Bryobacteraceae bacterium
TCGCGGCCAGGTAGACGCAACAGCCTGCCCCGCCGCATCTATCGAACCGCCGTGTGCGGGTTTGCCGTTCACAGTCGTAAATTCGCGCTCTGTATCCGTGTCCCAAATAACTTCGCCGGTCGCTGTCGAATAAGGGGGCAGATGTCCGTCGACCGAGAAGACGATGCCCGGAATCGCCGTTACCGCGGCGGATTGCGCGGGAGAGCAGTCGGTTCGGCCATCGGCGCAGGAAAAAGGCTTCGCGTCCCACACGATCTTCCCGGTCCCTGCCTTACGCCTATAATGCCCGGCAACGCCGGCCGCGCGATGCCGCGCGGAACTTCGAGCCGCAGATGCCGCCACCGGTTGAGGTAAGTCTCCTTGTCCATCGAATCGATAATCCGGCCTCTGTCGATGAAAGTGATGGGGTCGAAAATCTGTTCGTTGTCCTGCTCGTCCTCGCCCGGTTTGTGATTAATATCACGCTTTGATCTTTGAGACGCTACATTGCGTTCATTCAAATCGTTATATGATTACCTCGCTTTAAGTTCGCTGTAGCATTTTTTTCGCCGGAGGAAAACTGAAATGCGCATTCTGTCTGCTGGAGCCGGCATTCTTGCCATCGCCGCAATTGCGTTCTGTCAAAGCGATCGCGGCACCATCACAGGAACTGTTACAGATGCCACCGGCGCCGTAATCGCCGGCGCCGCTTTGAAAGTCCAGAACACGCAGACGGGCGCGATTTATCCAGGGGCAACCTCGGCGACCGGCAACTATACGCTCGCGCAACTTCCCGCGGGGCAGTATGAAATGTCGGTCGAGGTGCCCGGTTTTAAAACCTATATCCGCAAAGGCCTCGTTGTGGATGTGGCGCAAACCTACCGGGTAGACGTGAATCTGCTGGTCGGCACCAGGGCGGAAGCGGTCACGGTGACGGAAGCGGCTCCCCTGCTCAAGACCGACAGCGGCGAGTTGAGTCACAACATCTCGGTCAATTCGCTCGACGACCTGCCGGTGCTCGCGACGGGCGCGCAGGCGGGCGCATCAGGCATCCGGAATCCGTACTCGATCGTGCAACTGCTTCCCGGCGCGAGCTTCGCCACGCAATCCTCCGGGCCGGGTTCGGCCGGCGCCGACATGACGGTGCGGGTGAACGGCGCTCCCACAAATACACAATCCATGCTAATCGAAGGCCAGGATGCGACCAACGGCTGGTACAGCACGCAGTCGCAGACGCAGCCGAGCGTCGAAGCCATTCAGGAATTCGCGGTGCAGACCAGCAATTTTGCGGCGGAATTCGGGCAGGTGGGCGGCGGCCTTTTCAATACGACCATGAAATCGGGCACAAACCAGTATCACGGCAGCGCGTACGATTACTTCGTCAATGAGGCGCTGAACGCCGGCAGTCCGTTTACCAACGACGGCAATGGACACCTGCTGCGCCCGCGGCAGCGACGAAACGACTACGGCTTCACGCTGGGCGGCCCGGTGCGGATACCGAAACTCTTTAATGGCCACGACAAATTGTTTTTCTTCTTTAACTGGGAGCAGTTCCGGCAGACCACAATTACCAATAACGTTCCGACCACCGTCCCGACGCTGGCTTATCGCGCCGGCAATTTTCAGCAGGCGTTGACGGGCAAGAACCTGGGAGTCCTCGACCCTCTGGGCCGGCCGATTTTCGAAAATACGATTTACGATCCCGACTCCTCTTTTGTCGACAGCAACGGCCTTGTGGAGCGCAATCCGTTCCCCAACAACACCATTCCGCCGAGCAGGATCGACCCCGTCGCGGCGAAGGTGCAGGCGTTGATTCCTTTGCCGACGAGCGGCGGTTTGACGAATAACTATCTTCCGACTTACACGAATCCCATCGCGACCACGATCCCCTCGCTCAAGGGCGACTACCAGATCAGTTCGAACTCGAAACTCGCGGTTTTCTGGTCCCTCAACCGCCAGGATAATCCGAACAATGGGGTGCTGCCCGAGCCGATCCGCAACAGCCAGCCGCGAGCCATTAATTCCAATACTTATCGCGTGAACTTCGACCAGACGCTGACACCGACGCTGCTGCTGCACTTCGGAGCCGGGCTGCTCGACACAAAGATCAACGACCACAGCCAGCGCTTCGACTCCGCTGCCCAGCTCGGACTCACCGGAACCAATTCGACTCTTTTCCCGGTGTTCGGTGGTTTGAGCGGCGGACAGGGAGGGCTTTCGTCGGGGACCGGTCCGGGCAACCAGATCCATGTGATCCTGCGCAAGCCTACGTTCAACGCGAGCGCGACATGGGTGCGCAACAATCACACGTTAAAATTCGGCGCCGAAGCGATGGCAAACGGCTACCAGATGTTCAACGAAACTTACAGCATGGGCTGGCTGACATTCAGCCCGAACGAGACGGGCCTGCCCTCGCTCAATGGAGTGAGCCTGCCCGGCACGGTCGGATACTCCTATGCGAGCTTTCTGCTGGGGGCGGTGGATAACGGCTACGATGCCGTTCCCGCGACCACACATATGGGCGCGCATTCGATGTCGGGTTTCGCGCAGGATACCTGGAAAGTAACGCGCACGCTGACTATCGACTACGGCCTTCGCTATGATTTCTCGACTTACCTCCGGGACGGGAACGGCTACTATGGAGCCTTTTCTCCCAGCACACCGAATCCTGCCGCCGGCGGTCTGCCTGGCGCGATTGTTTATGAAGGGAACGGCGGCGGCCGCTGCAACTGCGTGCTGGCTCACAACTATCCTTACGCATTCGGACCAAGGCTCGGTGTGGCATGGCAGTTCCTGCCCAAAACGGTTCTGCGCGTCGGAGCCGGCGTATCTTACTTCAAAACCGACGATAACCAGATTGGCTTCTCCGCCGGTTCCGAATATCTTTACAGTACGAGCACTTACGGCAGTCCGGCTTACTACATGAGAAATGGCATTCCCTACAAGATCACTTTTCCAAACTTCGATCCGGGTCAATATCTGTTCCCCGGATCGCTCGGATCGGCGCCGCAGGAAATGGATCAGAATGCGGGGCGGCCCGCGCGCCAGATGCAGTGGAGCGCCGGAATCCAGCGCGAAGTTTTTCCGAACCTGCTGGTCGAAGCGACTTACGTCGGCAACCGCGGCGTGTGGTGGAATGCCGGTGGAATGATCAATCCGAACGCGATTTCCGAACAGGATCTGGCGGCGCACGGCTTGAGCCTGAACAGTCCGACGGATCTGAAGATTCTGGCGGCGCCGCTGAATTCCCCGACCGCGATTGCGGCCGGCTTCGGCAATCCCCCTTACGTGGGCTTTCCGCTGACGGCCACGGTGGCCCAGTCGCTGCGGCCCTTTCCGCAGTATGGGGCAGTCACGAACTGGCATTGGGTGCCCGACGGCGATACGTGGTACGAATCGCTGCAGACGAAGGTGACCAAGCGCTTCTCGCACGGGCTGCAGGCCGGCGGGTCGTTCACCTGGGCGAAGCAACTCGACGCGGGCGTGGAAGACGACTTCGGGCGGGGCGATGGAGTTTTCGTTAACAACGTATTCAACCGCGCCAATCAGAAGACTCTCTCGGCATACGACCAGCCGCTGCTGCTGGTGATCTCAGGCAGCTATCTGACGCCGAAATGGAAGGCTGGCGACGGTTTCGCAGGCAAGACGGTCGGCTGGCTGACGCGCGACTGGCAGATCGGCACGCTGCTGCGGTATGCGAGCGGACTGCCGATACAATCTCCAACGTCGACAAGCAATCTCGCAGCCTATACTTTCCAAACCACGCTGATGGACCGCGTGCCGGGCGTGCCGTTGTTCACGCACGACCTCAATTGCCACTGCTTCGATCCCAATACGACGTTCGTGCTGAATCCGGCGGCGTGGGTGAACCCACCGGCGGGACAATACGGCACCGCCGCGACTTACTACAACGATTACCGGTATCAGCGGCGCCCCGCGGAGAATCTCAGCCTCGCCCGCAATTTCCGGATGAAGGAGCGGATGAACATTCAGATCCGCGCCGAATTCACGAACGTCTTCAACCGGACGGAGATGAATAATCCGACCGCGACGAATGCTTCGGCGACGCAGACCAGGAACCTCGCGGGTCAGACGACCGCGGGCTTCGGGTATATCAACGTGGGCACCACGTTCGGCGCGCCGCGGACGGGACAGATTGTAGCGAAGTTCGAGTTTTAAAAGACGCTTTCGCCACGGTCTGACCTGGTCGCCCGCAACGCTCGCTGAGAGGACGCCGATCGAGATTCGACGAGTACTATCCTTTGCGTTGGAACTGAAACGATGCCATAAAATGGTGTGGCCATTCAAGGGCTCGTACTGCGCAATTGCGGGCGCGTTCGGATGGCTTCCCGTCTGAACAGGGATCTCCGGCTTGCCATTGATCGCCCGCATCGCCGCCGCAGTGGCATTTCTCGTGACAGCGGGATCGTTGCTGCCGGCAGTGCGCGGGCAGATCTTCGCCCTTCCGTTTGCGCTCATTCCGTTGCTGGCCGGTGTGGGTATCGTCCGGCGGCGGGCTTGGGATGCATGGGGATTCTCGCTCTACACTCTGGCGCAACTGGTCCCGCTCGCGATCGTGCTCGCGCGCGCGAGCAGTTTTGCGACGCGTCCGCCGGGATCTCTCGGCGCCGTGACGCTGGCGTTGCTCCTCGCACCTTTGTTCTTCTTCGCCGGAAGGTCTCTGGCCGAGAGCGAAGCGCCGCGCGGGTGGGCATGGCCATGGATCGCCGTCTCCGTACTCACCACCGTGCCGCTTCTCTTCTTCCAGATCTTCGTCATCCCTTCAGCGGCGATGGAGAACACTCTGCTGGCCGGCGACCGTATCGTGGTGTGGCGTTTTCCGAAGCACATTCCGGGACGTGACGAGATGGTGGTCTTCCGCTTTCCGATCGAGCCGCGGCAAACATTTGTGCAGCGCGTCGTTGGAATCCCGGGCGACCGGCTTCGCATTTCGGGCCGGATCCTTTACCGGAATGGCATGGCGGTCAGCGAGCCGTGGGCGGTCCACGAGGGGGCGCTCGCCGATCCTTATCGCGACAATTTTCCGAACACGCCGGCCACGACGATGTACAACGCGCAGGCCGAGATGCTGCGGAAGGATGTTGTCGATGGCGAGGTCGTCGTGCCGCCAGGAAAATATTTCGTGCTCGGCGATAATCGCGCCAACGCTCTCGACAGCCGGTATTGGGGATTCGTCGATGGGACCGACGTGATCGGCAAGCCGATGTTGATTTATGGATCGGAAGAAGACGAAGGGAACGGCCGGTTCCGCGTGAGGTGGGACCGGCTGTTTCGGGTTTTATAATTATGCAGGCTGAAGCCTGTCCTGCCGTCGTCCGGGCTACTTGTGTGGCGCCGCGCCGTTCTCCGCCGCCGGCGGTGACGAATAGACCAGCACCGCCACTCCCGCCGCGTCATCGGAAGTTTTCCCGAGGCCAATCGTCTTCACCCGCGAGTCATCCATCTTAAAATTCTTCACAAGATAATCGCGCACCACCATGGCGCGCGCTTCGGTCAGCACCTTTTCCTGCGTGCTGTCGCCCTTCATGCCGGCGTATCCGGCCACGACAGCCAGCCCGAATGGATTCGACTGCAGGAATCCGCCAGCTTCCGCCAGAGCCTTGGGATCTTTGAGCTTCGCGGTGTCCTCCTTATCGAAGAGCTTCGTTCCATTCCATGCAAATCGTTTGAGAGCCGACTCGGAAGGCAACTTCGGTATCGCGTTCTTAGTCAGCGCGGACGAATCCTCATAGCCGCGTTTGTGAAAGAAGTGGCTGAGCAGGAAATTGTGGCGCGCGGCTTCGAGATCTTCCTGCAGCTCCGACGTCGCCTGGTTCACGTTCTCATACACCTTCTTGTCGTTCACGAGCGCCCCGACTGTGCCCGCGCCGTTATTGATTTTCGATGTAATGGCGCCGAGATTCGAAGCCGTCGCTGTGACGTTTTGGACGGCGCCGCCAGCAGCGTCGAGCAGGCCATTGGCCTTTTTGATCAGATCGGAGATCTCGACGGGCGCCACTCCCTGCAGCGTGTCGTTGTCTTTCACGGCCGGAGCGTCGCTCGAGCCCGAACTTACTTCGAGATACTCGTCGCCCATCAGCCCTTCGGTGCGGACCTCAGCGGCGGAGTCGCGGCGCACGACACGGCGGGTCTCGTCGTCAAGTTCCATCACCACCCGCACTTTCCCGGTGGGGTCGCGCGGCAGATTAATACTTCGGACGCTTCCTTTCGGGATGCCGTCGATGCGCACCTGCGCGCCCGCCAGCAGTCCGGACACGTTGGAGAACTCGGCATTAAGCCGGTACTTCGGCCGGAACATCATCCGGTTATTCCCGATCCAAAAGATCATGGCGCCGAAAATCAGCAGTCCGCCGATGACAAAAACGCCGAGTCGAAATTCTCTGGACATGGCATTTATTCCTTAAGTTTTTCGTCGCCCAGAAATCGTTTTACGAAATCGTCGGAGCTTTTTCGCAGCTCCTCGAACGTTCCCGACGCGACGACCCTTCCTTCGTCGATCAGGATGAGACAGTCCGCGAACGCCCGGGCGCCGCGCACATCGTGGGTGACGACGAGCGACGTGATGCCCCGCTTCCTTTTGAGATCGTTAATCAGGTCGCCGATGCCGGCCGCCGTGATGGGATCAAGCCCCGCCGTCGGCTCATCGAGCAGCAGGATTTCCGGATCGAGCGCGAGAGCGCGCGCGAGGCCGACGCGTTTCTGCATGCCGCCCGAGATCTCCGAGGGCATCTTTTCGAAATCCTCGGCCTTCATGCCCAGGCCTTCGAGCAGACCGCGGGCCTTGTCGCGGCGCTCCGATTCGGGCATCGACGCGTGACGGCTCACCGGAAAAGCGACATTTTGTTCCACGGTGAGCGAGTCATAAAGCGCGGCCTGCTGGAACAGGTACCCGACTTTTTTGCGGATTTCATTCAGTGCCGGGGTGTCGAGTCTCGCGATCTCCTTGCCCGTGATACAGACCGAGCCGCCGTCGGCGTGCTGGAGTCCGACGATCAGCTTCAACAGAACGCTCTTGCCTGTCCCGCTGCGGCCGAGCAGCGCAAGGGTCTGGCCTTTAGGTACGCGGAGGCTGATCCCGTCGAGCACGTGGTGTTCGCCGAATGACTTCCGCAGGTCCCGGACTTCGATCGGAGCGTTTTCGGTGGTGCTGCTCATCGCTAACTCCAGAAGGCCAGAATGAGCCGCACCAGAATCACGTCGGCCAGGATGACGAACAGGGACGAAAGCACGACGGAGGTGGTCGCGGCGCGTCCGACGCCCTCGGTTCCGCCGCGGACGCGCATGCCCTGGAAGCATGAGACAAGGCCGATGATCAGTCCGTAGACCAGCGTCTTCAATGTCGGTGGGATGAAATCGCTGAAGCCGACACCTTTGGTACCGTTCTCCATAAAGTGGCGCAGCGAGATCGGCTCGGCGATCACCTCTGTCACCCAGCCCATGAGCATGGCGCAGAAGTCGGCGAAGAGCGTGAGGAGCGGCAGCATCAGAATGCATGCGGCGACGCGCGTGGCAACGAGGTAGCGGAACGGGTCGACCGCGGACGCTTCCATGGCGTCGATTTGTTCGGTGATCTTCATGGACCCGAGTTCGGCGCCGATACCAGCGCCGACGCGTCCGCTGACGACGAGGCCCGTAATAACCGGGCCGCTTTCCTTAATGACGGAATAAAAGATGACGGCGGGAAGCAGCGATTTGGCGCCGAAGTGAATCAGGCTGTCGCGCGTCTGCAGTGAAAGGACCACGCCGGTAGCCGCCCCCGCGAGCGCGACAAGCGGAAGCGATTTCGACCCGATCTCATCGCACTGTCGGATGAGCTCGCGAAATTCCCACGGAGGCGACGCCACGGCGCGAACAAGGCGCGCGCAGAATAGCCCAAGCTCTCCGAACCACTCGATCGGCGATACCAGCGGATTCGACCCCGCTTTGGTTTTGTGCCCCGCAGGCTGTGATGTCGCCATCGTTCCCATCGGACGATATGGTGCGGGTCAATTGCCAAAACGCCCGTCGGCATCGGCGCGGACCGGACGATTTCGCACCTGGATGCGCGCTGGCAGATCAATTGCTTAAGTGCGTGCTGAAGGGAGAACTTCTCTATGTCACGTTTGCTGAATACCGCCCTCATTGGCGCCGCTATGACTTTCTCGGTGGCGGTTGCCCCTGTTAACTTGCGCGCGCAAGATCATCAGGCGGCGCGTTATCACGATAAGGACCACAACGACGATCACGAATGGAACAAGAACGAAGATCGCGCATACCGGATCTGGGTGAAGGACAACCATCGCAAATACCAGGATTTTAACCGGCTGAAAGAGGAAGACCAGGGGAATTACTGGCGCTGGCGTCACGACCACTCTGATGCCGACCTGCACATTACCGTCCGCAAGTAGTGAGGTCCGACAAACCGTCCAGGGCAGGTCGGAGAAAAAGCCGCCCGCCGCGCCGGGACGATTGCCGAACCCTGAAGGGGATGACCGGGCGCGGCGGGCGAGGAACCCCCGCGACAGTGTCAGTCGTTCAGCCCAAGCGTTTCACGGATGATACGCGCGAGTTCGGCGTAGGCGCTCAGGTCGGCCGGCTTTTGGAAATACGCCTGAACGCCGAGCTCGCGGGCGCGCGAACGATCCGAATCCGCGATCGATGAGCTGACGACCACGACCGGGACGTCGTGACAGCGCGAATCGCCGCGAAGCTTCCGTAATACCTCAAGCCCGCCGATTTTCGGCAGGTTGAGATCGAGCAGCACCATGGCGGGGCAGGGCGTATCCGCGGCCCCCTCCATCTGTTCGATATAGCGAAGGGCGTGCTGGCCGTCCTCGGCCACGCGCAATTCGAGATCGAGTCCGTACTCCCGCAGGACATCTCTTACGACAAAAACGTCGGTGGGATTATCCTCCACCAGAAGAACGAGGGGGCGCGGGGCTGAGCGCGCCTGAGCGCTCCCTGTGCCCTCAGAGCGCTGCGGGAAGCGAGAAGCAGAAGGTGGATCCTTCGCCAGGAGTGGATTGCTCCAGCCAGATGCGACCGCCATACTGCTCCACGATCCGCCGGCAAATGCCCAACCCAATGCCACTGCCGGGATATTGGTCGCGGCCATGGAGCCGTTTGAATAGTCCGAAAATCTGTTCGGCGAACTGAGGCTCAAGGCCGATGCCGTTATCGATAACCGAAAAGATGCACCACCCGTCGCGCTCGACGCCTGCAACGTGAACAAAGGGCTCCTCCTGCCTGCGGTATTTTATGGCATTACTGACGAGGTTTTGAAAGAGCTGCGCTAAACGGCCGCCGTGGATGGCGGCCTGTGGCAGCGGCCCGGCGGAGATCCGTATGCGCGACTCCTCGATCAGCGCGCGCATGCTTTCGAGAACGCCCGCCAGAACTTCCGCGGCGTCGGCGGCGAGCGGCTCGCCTTCCTCATATCTCGTCGCTTCGGCGTAAGCGAGCAGATCGCGGGTCAGACTGGTCATGCGCCGTGAAGACGACAGGATATTGCGCAGAAGGGCGTCGTCGTTTCCGCCAGTGCCCGCGGCCCGGTTTCGTTCGAGAAGCTGCGCCGCGATCGTGATGTTGCGGAGAGGCTCCTGCAAGTCATGGCTGGCGGAATAGGCGAAGATTTCGAGATCGCGGTTGGCGCGGCGCAGCTCGTCATTGGATCGTGTCAGATCGGCGCGCGCGCCCTGTATTTGTTCGAAGAGGCGCGCGTTGTCGAACGCGATCGCTGCCTGGGCCGCGATACCGGTGACTATCGATTCGTGACTTTCCGTGAACCGTCCCGGCTCGGCATGGCCGAAGAACAGGCCGCCCAGCACTTCACCGGAACGCGCCACCACGGGAGCCGCGAGATAACTGCGGACAGGCAGGTGGCCCTCGGGCATGCCGTGGTGCGGAGAGTTTTTCCCGAAACGCGGATCTTCTCTGACGTCCACGCAGCGAACCACGCCTTCGCCGCGAAATGTCGCGCCAAACAAGGCAGTGTTGCGAGGCATCGGAAAATTCGCGAACGCCTCACGCGGCACGCCCGAGAGCGTATAAAGCATGTACGACTCGCCGTTTTCGTTGACCGAGTTGCGAAAGAAGGCGCCGAACTGCGCGGCGACGAGGGCCGTCGCGACGTCGGTCACTTCCTGCGCGAGTTTATCGATTTCCAGTTGGGCGGAGAGCCGCGGCCCAACCTGGTTCAGAAGCTCGGCTGTGCGATGCGCCTCGCGTTCGCGCTCCAGCAGCAGCGCGCGCTCCTGTTCCGCCAGCTTTTGATCGGTAATATCGCGGGCGATGCCGGAAGCGCCCACCATCGCGCCGGACGCATCGCGCACCGGCGAGACGGTCAGCGCCACGTCGATGACGCGGCCATCCTTCCGGCGGCGGCGCGTCTCGAGGTTCTCGACAGTTTCGCCTTCACGCACTCTTGCCAGAATGGCCGCCATTTCGCCCAGCCCGTCAGGCGCGGCGAGAATCGAAACCGGCTTTCCCAAAACCTCGGCGGCCGTGTAGCCGAAGATGCGCGCGGCGCCCGCGTTCCAGCTCGTCACGATCCCGTTCAGATCCTTGCCGATAATGGCATCGCCGGAACTCTCGACGATCGCGGCGAGACGTCGGCTGGCGGTTTCGAGGGCCTTACGCTCCGTGATATCGGTGGCGATGCCGCAGACTCCGGCGACCGATCCGTCGGGGTTCCGCAGCGGGAACTTTACGGAAACATAGGTATGGATGACGCCATCCTTCTGCGGCACGTGCTCTTCGATGGAAACCGGTTTGTCCGCGGCGAGGACTGCGCGGTCGTTCGCCCGAAACTGCTCGGCCGAATCGGGGGAAAAGATCTCGCGATCGGTGTGGCCGATGACTTGTGTCTGGCTGAGTCCGAACAACTCTTCGTACCTTTGGTTCGCCAGCATATAGCGGCCATCGAAATCCTTGAGGAAGATTACGGCGGGCGAGTGATCGAGAATGGCCTGAAGCCGCTGCTTGGTGTGCATCAGCGCCAGTTCGGCGCGCTTGCGCTCGATGGCGAGAGCCATGTGGGAAGCGATAGCCTGGGTGATTTCAATCTCGTCCTCGGTGCACTCGTGCGGCTCCGGGTAATAAAGTCCGAAGCGGCCAAATACGCCGGCATCCAGCTCCAGTGGGACAAAGGCCAGGGCGCCGATCGACTCACGGCGCATGGCGTCGCGATCCACCGCCGTAAAACGGGTCTCAAGCCGAACATCGGGGACGATGGAAGGCCGGGTGCCGCGCTGGTGGGGCGCCCATGGCGTGTGGCCGGTGACCGTCTGTTTGTAATCGTCGGAAAGTCCGCGAGATGCCTTGAAGCGGATGACCCCATCGTCATCGAAGAGAAGGATCGAGGCGCGATCGGCGGCCGTGGCTTCGATAAGGGTGGCGAGTGTGGTTTGATAAATCTCATCCAGCGCGCTGGCTTGACTCAGGCGTGCCAAGAGCTGGTAGAGGATCTTAAGACGGTGGACTTCGGCATCCGCTCCAACGAATGCGACGCCTGTAGTCATGGTCTTAATACTACAGCGCCGCAGAGCTCTATCTACCGAAATCCTGTTGCTGAAAGGGTGCTGATTCGTGCGATTAAATACTTATTTGTGCCGCTTCGACACAAAAAAGGGCAGGCCACCCGGATGGGTCACCTGCCCAGAATTTCCAGAAGCTTAGGCCCTCACACCGCGAGGTAGAATTTGTTGCCCCCTCGATTCACCAGCAGCAAGGACTCTCCTTTGTGCAGCGCACTCGACAGATCGTCCGAGCTGGCTACCGCATGGTGATTAACCTCCTGGATCACGTCGCCTTCCTGCAGACCGGCCTGAGCGGCCGCGCTGGCCGGATCAACTTCCGTTACCACGACGCCCCGCGTGTTCACCGACAGGCCCGCCTCGCGGGCTGTGCGCGCGTTGAGATCCTCCACCGAGACGCCTTCGAGAGCATCGCTGCCCGAGGTGGCATTATTCCGACTGGCGGTCTCGACCTTCTTGCCCGGCATTTCGCCGACCTGTGCCGTGACGTCGCGCGTCTGTCCATCGCGGAAGACCTTCAGGTGCACCGTCTGTCCGGGATTCATCAGCGAAACATTCATGCGGAGCTGATTGCTCTCCGCGATCGGAGTGCCGTTCATCGAGAGGATCACGTCACCCGACTGCATGCCAGCGCGGGAAGCGGGGCTGTTCGGCGAGACTTCGCTGACGAGAGCGCCGTCAGGGGCGTTGAGCCCGATCGCTTTCGCGATGCCGGGCGTGACCGGCTGGATCGAAACGCCGAGGTAGGCGCGCTCGACCGATCCGTGCGTCACGATCTGATCCATCACGTTGCGGGCAAGGTTGACCGGGACCGCGAAGCCGATACCCTGGTTGCCGCCTGAGCCGGGAGCCAGAATCGCGGTGTTGATCCCAATGAGCTCACCGCGATCGTTCACGAGCGCGCCACCCGAGTTGCCCGGATTGATCGAAGCGTCGGTCTGAATGAAATCTTCGTAGTCTTCAATGCCGAGTCCGGCACGGCCGGTGGCACTGACGATGCCCATCGTCACGGTCTGCCCAACGCCATACGGGTTGCCGATGGCGAGCACTGCATCACCAACCTGCATTTTCGAAGAATTGCCGATCGTGATCACGGGCAGGTTGGCGGCGTCGATCTTGACCACGGCGATGTCGGTTTTGGGATCGGTGCCGATGACTTTGGCTTTGAATTCGCGGCGATCCGGCAGCGTGACCGAAACGTTGGTTGCGCCATCCACGACGTGATTGTTCGTCAGGATGTAGCCATCGGGACTCACGACGACGCCGGAACCGAGTCCGCCTTCAACGTGCGAGCGCGGCTGCTGAGGCTGAAGGCCACGGCTGTCGTTACCGAAGAACTGGCGGAAGAGCGGATCGAGCTGTTCCTCGCCACCTGAAAAGCCAGCGGGGGTTTTGACAACTTTTGACGCGGAGATCTTCACGACGGCCGGCATGGCGGTTTTGGCGGCGGGCGCCATTGTCACGCGGCTGGGGGCCTCGTTGGGATCCGCAAGTTTAAGACTGATGTGCGCCCGGGTTTCGAGGGCGGCCGCCAGCAGTCCCGCACTAAGTGTGATCGCGCACGCTACCGCGAGCGCTTTAGTTCGCAAGCGAAAATGTTTCAAGAGAATCTCCTTCAGTTTGAACAGGTGGCGCGGAGGGGTGGCGGCACGTCTGCCTGCTTATCCCGTGGCGCTCGGCGGTGTTTTTTTCCGCCTACTTCGACAGACGCGCGAAGTCTGAAAAGGTATCGCCGGGGGCGCGAGCAAGCCCCCTCAGCGCGGTCCAAAAAGCCACCAGGCGCCGGTGATCACGCGGCGGCTTCCACCCTGCGGCTCCGAAAGGCGAATTTCAAACCTGCTGCTGGGCACACTGCGCGAGCGCGTTGCGCAGATCGCGCAGCTTCGGCGGCTTGCTGATCACATAGTCCACGTGCGGCGGCACATTGCCTTCCGCCATGAGTTTCTGCCCCCAGCCGGTCAGAAGGATGACGCGCGTCGCCGGAGAGCCCGTCTTGACCGCGGCGGCCACGCGGGTTCCATCCACATGAGGCATCCCCAGATCGGTGATGACGACATCGAAAGAGTCCCGGCGGTCCGAACCGGCTTCGAAGAGGTTGACCGCCTCCTGTCCGCCCATGGCGGTCGCCACCTGATGGCCTTCGATTTCCAGAATCTGATGAAGCGTCTTGCTGACCACGGGATCATCGTCCACGATCAGCAGCCGCAGGCTGGTGGGGGCGATCTCCGGAGCCTCCTGCACGGGGATTTGCGATGCGGCGGACGAAGCGAAGCGCAGCCGGACCGTCGTGCCTGCCCCAGGCGCGCTCTCGATATCGATCTCGGCGCTGTGCCGGCGCACGACCCCATAAACCATGGCGAGGCCGAGGCCTGTGCCGCGTTCGCCCTTGGTGGTGAAGAAGGGCTCGAGGCATTGACGGCGGGTTTGTTCATCCATACCCGATCCGGTGTCGGTAACGGCGATCTCGATGTGGCCGGAGTCTTCAGAAGCAGCCGACGTCCGCAGCATGAGCGTGCCGCCCGCCGGCATGGCGTCGACCGCATTGAACACCAGATTGGTGAGGGCCTCCCGCATTTCGGCCTCTATTCCGGAAGCGTGCGCGAGGTTACGCGCCAGATCGAGGCGCAGATCGATGACGATGCCGCGCTCGAGCGGGATATCATGCCACCGGGCGCGCGTGAGATCGGCAACCTGGCGGACGATGCGGTTTACGTCAACCGGTGACAACACCAGCTCCGGTCCGCGCGCGCGGTAGAAATCGCGCATGCGTCCGACGGTGTGGGCGACGTCTTCGATGGCGCGTTGCGTGATTTCCAGGTAGTCGCGGGCCCGCGTGCTCAGGCCGGGCTCGCGCTCGAGAAGCGTGGCGACGTAAAGCGACACCGGAGCGAGCGCGTTATTGATGTCGTGCGCGATGCCGCTCGCCATTTGCCCGAGCGCGCGCAGCCTTTCATGCTGGATGGCTGCGTCCTGCGACTGGCGCAGGTCGTCGCACGCCTTGCGGAGGGCTTCGTTCAGCTCGGCCTCGCGGGCGGCCTGCGAGCGGACCGTCTCGATTTCCCTGCTTCTGAGCTCCGAGACGATGCGCTGGTTTTCTTCCTGAAAGAACTTGCGGCGCAGGAGGGCGCGAATCCTCGCTTTGAGAACCGCGGGGTCGCTGGATTTTCCGACAAAGTCGTCCGCGCCGGCTTCGAGGCTGCGAGTCATGTCTTCGGCGCCTTCGCTCGATGTCAGCATGATCACGACGGCCGGTTGCCGGTCGCCGCCGCGACTCTCGCGTTGGAGCCGGTTCAGCTCGCCCATGCGGTGGCATACGCCGATGCCATCCATCGCCGGCATCACCAGATCTACCAGGACGCAGTCGAACACTTCACGCTCGAGCAGCGCCAGTGCTTCCGCCGCGCCTGAAGATTTCGAGACGAGGTAGCCTTCGGCTTCGAGGACCGCGGCCAGATATTCCAGATACGTCGCGCTGTCGTCGATCGCCAGCACGCTGGCGCGCCGGAAGGAATCCATGGACGTGACGATGCCCGCCGCCTGCGCGCCTTTTCGCAGCAAAGCGCGGACGCGCAGCAGCAGAATCTCCGAAGGCACGGACTTCGAAACGTAGTTGTCTGCGCCGCTGTCGAGTCCGGCGAGCTCGCTGCCGAGACCCTGCTCGGCGGTCAGCATGAGGATCGGGATGTCGCGCGTCCGGATATTCATGCGCACGCGCTGGCAAAGCTCGTCGCCACGCAGTCCCGGCAAATGATAGTCGGCCACGATGAGCGCGGGCAGGCTGCGGTTCAGATCTTCGAGCGCGTCTTCGGCGGTGGCGGTGCGCACCACTTCCCATCCTTCGGCTTCGAGCAGGAAGCGCAGTTTGAGCGCCTGGGTTTCCGAATCCTCGACGATGAGAATGGGAGGCATGCTTTTCATCCTGCGTTTTTCATCCGGCTGCCTCGCTGGCTTCGCGCATCAGGCTGAGAATTCTCGGCGCAATTGCCGGCAGCGGCAGCGATTCTGAGACAGCCCCGAGGCGCACGGCTTCGGCGGGCATTCCATACACGACCGCCGTGGATTCGTCTTCCGCGATCGTCCATCCGCCACTCTGGCGCAGGCGGAGCAGGCCCAGTGCCCCATCATCCCCCATGCCCGTCAGGAGAATCCCCAGCGCCGCCGGGCCGAACGAAGCGCTCATCGATTCGAACAGCACGGTCCCGGACGGACACTGCGCGCCAACCGGCGGACCCGCGCCGCCCACCGCGTAATTCCCGGCGGCAACCAAATGGCGGTCCGGCGCGGCCATGTAGATCTTTCCGGCTTCGAGCGGCGCGCGGTCCCTCACCAGCTCGACGTGGAACGAGGTGACGCTTTCGAGCCACGACGCGAAGCCTTCAAGAAAGGCGCGGGCAATGTGCTGGACCAGCAGAATCGGGAGAGGAAACGCGGGTCCGAATCCGTCGAGGAGCCGCAGGAGCGCGTTCGGGCCGCCCGTCGACGCGACGATACCCAGGATTTTCCATGTGTTGGTGTGCGTCGGAATATTCAGCGGGTGGCGGGCCGCGAGAGGCCTGGAGTCCGCATGGCGGCGGATGACTTTCACTTCACTCATCAACGCGAGCTGCGTGCAGAGCCGCTCCGCCAGAGCGTGGTACCCGGCGGACGTTACGCCGCGGGGTTTCTCGAGAACCGTCAGCGCACCGGCCCGCAGGGCGTTCATGCTGAGCGGCGCGTCGGGGCCGTCGGCTGCCGATACGACGACCACCGGCGTGGGCCGCGCCCGCATGATCCGCTCCGTCGCCTCGAAGCCGTTCATGCCGGGAAGCCGGATATCCATGGAAATGACATCCGGCGCCACGCGGTCGACGATACGCAGTGCTTCCTCTGCCGTCGCGACGGCGGCGGCGATCTCGAAACGCGGGTCGCCTCCGATAATGTGTTCGAGAAGTTGCCGGGTCACCGGCGAATCTTCGACCACGAGCACGCGGATTTTTTTGGGGGCGGATCGCGCCAGGGGCGCTCTTGATGTAAAGCCGGCCGCCATCACAGGATTTGCCGGATCACGCCGAGCAACTCCTCCTGGTCGAATCGGCGCTTGACGATGTAGGCGTCTGCGCCGGTAGCGAGTCCACGCTCGCGATCTTCGCGTCGCTCGACCGAGCTGACCACGATGACGGGAATTTTCTCGAGCGCCGGATCCTGTTTCATGGCCTCGATCAGGCCGAAGCCGTCCAGCCGCGGCATTTCGATGTCGCTGATCACCAGGTCGGGCGCTTCCTCGCGCAGCCGGACGAGGGCCTCGATGCCGTCGACCGCGATCCGCACCCGGTAGCCATGGGCTTCGAGAATGCTTTTCTCGAGCGCGCGAGTCGTCATGGAGTCGTCGACGACGAGGATGGTTGGCGGCGGCGCCGCGGCCGGTTTGTCCGCAACGGGCCGCGATTCCGGCCGCGGGCGCGCGCGCGCCTGAAGCGCGTTACGGACGAGCTCCGCCGGATTGACGACGAGCGCGATCGTGCCGTCATAGAGCACGGCGCCGGATGAAATCAATCCCGCGCCCCCGCCAGCGCAGGCGAGGTCCTGAACGGCGGCATCGGCCTCGTGGAGAATCTCGCCAACCGCGACCGCGACCCGCTGGCTTCCGGAACGTAATATAAGGGCGTAGCGCTCCGGTGCGTCCTGCGACCCTGGGTCAACCAACTCCTCGAGGCTGGCAAGAGGGATAGTCTGCCCATCGAGCGTGAGCATCGGCCTGCCGCCGACGGACTCGACATCGGCGGATGCCAGTTTCCGCAGGCGCTCGATGCCTGGCACGGGAATGGCAAACACGTGCGTCCCGCAACGGACGACGATCAGCCGATGGCTGGCGATCGATAGCGGAACGGCGAGCGTGATGCGCGTGCCGCCGCCGGGGCGACCGTCGAGCGACACTTCACCCTGCAGCCGGCGGACGGTTTCGTCGACCACTGAGAGTCCCATGCCGCGCCCGGCGAGGCTGGTAACAGCGGTGGCGGTGGTAAATCCCGGCCGGAAGAGCATGCGGGTGAGTTCGCCGTTCTGGTGACTATCACCACTGCCCGCGATCTCGACGACGCGCGAGTAATCAACACCGCCGCCGTCATCCTCAACCCTCACGATCAGCCGTTGCCCGTCGGCATCGATGCGGAGGGTGACGAGGCCTTCCGGGCTCTTGCCTTTCTTCGTGCGCGCGGCCGCCGGCTCGATGCCGTGGCTGACCGCGTTGCGCAGCAGATGCATGATCGGATCTTTCAGAGCGTCGAGCACGCGCCGGTCGGCGTGAACGCTGGCCGAGGAGGCGTCGAAGCGGATCTCCCTGCCTTCATCGCGCGCCAGATCCCTCATCATGCGGCGGTATCCATCGAGCAGATTTTCCGCCGGCGCCATGCGCGCCTGCCGGATGTCGGACTGCAGCCGGCGCCCGAGCTGCCCGAGGCTCCACTGGGCGCGCCGGTGCCCGCGATGCGCGGCGCGGGCCTGCCGGGCGATGGAGCGCGCCTCGTGCTCCATGGCTTCGAGCGAATTGAGCACGGCATCGAGGCCGGAAAGTGCGGCCGGCCCTTCGCGCAGTTTAAAGGCAACCGCCGCACGCGTGGCTTCGGTGCTTGCCTTCTCCATTCGCGAGATGTTGGCAGCCAGCCCGGCGAGTTCGCGCCCGATCTGATCCTGCCGCGTGATTTCGGCGGTGAGGCTTCCGGCGGTCTGCAGGAGCCCGTCGAAATTTCCGGCGGATACGCGGAGCGTCTCGATCGGCTGGAAAGTCGGGCTGGACGTGGGCGCCTTTACGCTGACCGGCGTGATGGGGTCCTCGATACCCAGAACGCCTCCGATCGCGCGCAGCGCCGCCGCAACCGTTTCCGCGGGAGCCTCGCCGCCGAGGGTGGCCATGCAGTCCTCGGTGGCGTCGAGCACTTGCTGGGTGACGCGCTCGACCTCGGCGTCGAAGGCGCAGGCCCCTTGCCGCACCCGCGAGAAGAGGGTTTCGAGCCGATGCGCCAGTTGCTCGACCGGTTGCACATCCACCGCGCGCGCCGCGCCCTTCAGGCTGTGAGCGCGGCGGAAAATCTCTTCGAATTCGGATCCCCCCGCGGCCGAGCCCGTGTGCGCCATCAGGGCAAGCAGCGAGCGAATGTGCTCGACATGCTCGCGGTGCTCGATCTGGAACGTAGCCAGAAGCTTTTGCTGAAGGTCCTTCACGGCGCGGTCCTGTTACCTCATACCCGGTACCGCTCGACCGCCTTCTGCAACTGCTGCGAGAGAGCCGAGAGATTCAAAGCGGATTTTTCCAGTTGCTGCGTGCCGCTCGCATTCTGGCGGCTGGCCTGCCCGATATCACGCACGGCCTGCATCACCTGCGTGAAGCCGATCTGCTGCTGGTTCGATCCGGCGGCGATCTGCTGGAAGGCCTGCACGCTCTGCTGAATGCTGTCGGCCAGCGCGCGGATCGCGCCATTCGCCACTTCAGCCTGCTGCTTGCCGGATTCCACCCGCTTGACGGCTTCTTCGGTCAGCATCACCGAGCTGTTGATGCCCTTCTGAATATCGCCCAGAATGCCGCGCACCTGGACGGTGGCCTCGCGCGACTGATCGGCCAGATTCTTCACCTCGCCCGCGATCACCGAGAAGCTGCGCCCGTGTTCCCCGGCGGCGGCCGCTTCGATCGCCGCGTTCAGAGCGAGAAGGTGGGACTGTTCGGCCAGATCGTTCACCGTCGCGATGATCTCTCCGATGGCCTGGGTTTTCTCGCTGAGCGACACGACGTTTCCGGCCACTGCTTCGGCCTGCGCGCGAATATTTTCCATGGTTCGCGAGGTGCTTTCCATCGCTTGTAAACCAGCGTGGCTGGCCGCGGCGGTGGCTTCGGCGGAGGCCGAGACCTGTCTGGCGCGCTCGGCGATCTGGGCGCTCGACTGCGTGACTTCTTCCATCGTGATGGTCGTTTGCTGCACAGCCGCGGCCTGCTCGCCGGTGCTGGCGGCCTGCTGTTGGGTGGAGGCGAGAATCTCCGCCGAAGCCGCCGCCAGGTTCTCGGTGGCGAAGCGCGCCTGGGTGGCGACGTCCTTGAGTCCCCCGACCATTTGATCGAGAGACTTTCCCAACTCGCCGAGCTCGTCGCCGGTCTGGATGGTGGACTTGCCGGTGAGGTCGCCATCCCCCACGCGCCCGGCAAACTGCATGAAGACCGCCAGCGGACCCGTGATCGAGCGCTGGACGAGCAGGCCCACGATGGAGACGAGGACCAGCACGGCCACGCCGCCCCAGATCATCGCGCGCGAGGAAAATTGCGCCGTCTCGTTGGCGCGCGCGGCGCGCTCATCGAGCAGACGCGACTCCTCGGCATCCATATCGGCGACGATCCGCCGGATGTCGTCCATAAAAATCTTCCCGCGGTTGCTAACAACCTCGGCTATGGCCGCCCGCTGTCCTCTTTGCCGGTAGATGGCGATTGTCCTGGCGAGCTCCTGAAGTTTGCCTTGAACGGGCGGGCCCAGCGCGGAAATTCGGGCCTGCTGCGACGGGTTGTCGGCTGTCAGCTCACGCACTTTGCGGACGTCCCCGTCGATCTTCGGGAGCGCGTTCGTATAGGGATCGAGGTAGCTCTCGTCGCCTGTGAGAACGAGTCCGCGCTGGCCGGTCTCAGCGTCCTTGAACGACGAGAGCAGGTCGGCGAGAGACTCTTTGACCAAATGGGTGTGCGCCACTTCGGCCGCGCTCGTGATGAGCTCGGCGGTGGCCCGGTACGCCACCACCCCTACTATGCCGGCGACAATCAGGGCCAGTCCGTAGCCAAGCAAAATGCGAGCGCCAATTTTCATCTTCACTGCGGTCTGGACTCCTTGCCGGGAAACAACGCGCGAAGCATGGCTTCGGCGTCCAGAAGAGCGAATCCGCCCGCGGGAACCGGGCGGAGATAGGGAGGGCCAACGGGATCGCCTAACCCGGCGCTGTGGATTTCCCGAACCTCACGAACGCTGTCGGCTTTGAGCACCGCGGGAACACCTGTGGCTGGCGCTCGCAGAATCAGCGCGGACCCGCCATCCGCCGAAGGGCTTCCCGACAGCACCATGCCCAGATCGATCACCGGACAGATGCTGCCTCGCAGGTTGAGCACTCCGGCGATGCCGCGCATGGCGCCGGGGACGGGCGTACATCCTCGCAACGGAGCGACTTCGGCGAGTTGATGAAGCGCAATCGCGTAATTCTCGCCGACGGCGGTAAAGATCAAAGCAGGCAGACCCGGTGCGGCGTAGCGTGCGGTGTGTTCCCGTGCCAGCTCGAGCGCGCGCCGCCGGAACACGGCCTCGATGCGCTCCGGGGTTTCCGCAAGCGTCTCGCTGAGAAAGCGTTCGCTCCGGCGCAGCCTCTCATGGACTTCCTCCCAGCGAATAACGCTCGCTGTCATCGTTGCTCTTTCATCGGGGCTCCTTGATACGCTCAAGCTCGATACGCTCGAGCTCGAATTCGGCGAGCCGCGTCAACTCGGCAGCCGTCGCGCCGCCCGCGCCCGGTACTGCCGCGTCCTCTGGCTGGGATGCCAAAGCCTGGATCGTGTTGGCAAAGCATCTCCCGGCATGCCGGAGATCGCTGCGTGACCGCAGGAGAACACCCAAATGGAAATGTGCTGGCGCACATGCACGGTCGAGATAAATGGCTCTCCGTAAGGACTTCTCGGCTTCGACTGCATGGCCTGCCTGGTCGAACTCCAGAGCGCGGTGAAGATGGGCGAGCGGATTCAGGTTGTCGGGCGCAGGGGCGGTATTTGGGGCCGGTATCGGCGGAACGGCTGGTGCGGCAGTGCTTGTGAAAAGCGGCGCCGCTGCCGGCGACATCGGCCGCTGGTAAAGCGTAACGCCCGGCGCATTCACCGTCCGGAAGGCCGCGAAGTGCGACATGTTCGGCTCCGAAGGCCCAACCAGCAACCAGCCGCCGGGCGCGAGGCAATCATGGAACCGCATGATGACGCGCCGCATCAGCTCCGGCGCGAAATAGATCATCACGTTGCGGCAAACGATCAGGTCGAACGGACCGGCTGGAAAGGCATCGTCCGCCAGGTTGTGGCTCTCAAAAGACACATCGCTCCGGAAACGCGGCGACAGGAGCCATTGTTTTCCCTGACGGTGAAAGCAGGCATCCCGCGCACCGTCCGGCATGGCGCGAAACGCCCACTCTTCGAACCTCGCGGCGCGCGCCAGTTCCAAATGCCGCTGGCTGATGTCCGTCGCGAGAATCGAACCGGTCTCGGCTCCGCCCAATTCATGGCGCAGCAAAATGGAGAGCGAATACGGCTCGCATCCATCGGCGCATCCGGCGCTCCAGATGCGCATTTGCCGGGCCGTCGCGTTGCGGCGCGCCAAATTCGGCAGCACGACGTCGCGGATGGCGTCAAAGTGCTCGCGATGGCGGAAGAAGTAGGTCTCACCGATCGTGATGCCGGCGATCAGCTCGCCTCTTTCGGCGGGAGCGTCGCGCAACAGGCGGAGGTACGCGGCGCAGTCCAGTCCACCGAGGGCCGACATTCTCCGGTGAACGCGCCGCGCGAGGTCGTCGTTCTTGTCGGAATAATAATGGAGCCCGGTCAGCCCGATCAGATAGTCCTTCAGCCGCGGCCAGGCCGGATCAGCCGGCAGATTTTCGGCAGAGGAGAGGACGACGATGGAGGCTTCGCTCACGCCCGCACAGCCTGCCATTCCCGCAGACGGTGCTGCGCGATTTCGCGGAACTCCGCCAGCGTATCCCGCTCCTTCGCCAGCACGATACGTGCAGGTGACAGCAAATGGACCGGCTGCGCACCCACGTCCACAATGGCTTCCGCGCAACCGTTGAACGTATCCTCGCGATCGATGGGACGCACGGACGCGGCCTGCGCCTGGACGATGTCGGTGACCCGGTCCACGACAACCGCGATTCTGCCTTCCGCGTGAAGCCGCAGTACCACGAGCATGGAGTAGAGACCGGGCTTTTGCGGCGGCAGTCGGAACAACCTGTCGAGGCTGATGACGGGAACGGCGACGCCTCCGAGATTCAGAACGCCTTCAAGCGCGGCCGGCAAGCCCGGCGGGAGCAGCAGCTCCGCCATCGGGGTGACGCGCTCGACAGCCTCCGCCGGAAAGGCGGCAAGGCGGTCGTGCAGGCGGAAGACAACCAGAGAGAAACGCTCGGACACGTCTCTCTCTTCGTGGGACTTTCGCCCTTCTTTTCTCCGAAAATATTGCGGGAATTATGCGCCCGGTATCCCCTTCAGGGGCGCCGGCCCGATATCCCCTTCAGGGGTGCCGGCTCGGCATTCATGCCGGCGCTTGTCGGCCCTCTTAGAACGTATACAGAGGGATCCCGGGGCTCACTGTAAGCTCCCCTTCGACCTCAGACCCATCCGTGCCAACCGCCACGGGCAGGGGCGACTGGTTCGCGAGCCGGTAGTAGATTCCCGTGTCACCGAGGTATATCTCCAGTTCCGACGGTCTCGGCAACAGGCCCTGGATCAGCGCTTCCGAGAGCGGGTCCTCGATATACTTCTGCAGCGCCCGGCGCAACGGACGCGCGCCGTAGCTGCGGTCCCCGCACGTCTTTTCAAGGATGTACCGCGCCGCATCGTCATTGAGCCGAATCCGGATCTGCTTGGTCTCCAGATTCTTGTTGATCTGATCGACCAGCAAATGCATGATGCGGATCAACTCTTCATCCGTAAGCGACATGAACAGGATGATGTCGTCGAGCCGGTTCAGGAACTCGGGATTGAACGCCCGCTTCACCTCGCCGCGCACCTGATCCTCGACCTTCGACGCCTGCCCTTCCACCTGCGGCGCCTGGAAGCCCAGATGCCCCTTCTTCTCGAGGAAACGCGCCCCGAGGTTCGACGTCATGATGATGATCGTGTTTTTGAAGTCGATCTGATTGCCCAGCCCGTCGGTCAACTGGCCGTCTTCAAACACCTGCAGCAGGATGTTGAAAATGTCCGGATGCGCCTTCTCGATTTCGTCGAGCAGGATGATCGAATACGGCGACCGCTTCACCCGTTCGGTCAACTGCCCGCCTTCCTCGTAGCCCACATATCCGGGAGGCGATCCGATCAGCTTCGAGACCGAGTGCTTCTCCATGAACTCCGACATGTCGAAGCGGATCAGGCTCTTTTCGCTGCCGAACAGAAAACTCGCCAGCGCCCGCGCCACTTCGGTCTTGCCGACGCCGGTCGGTCCGAGGAACAGGAACGAGCCCGCCGGACGGCTTGACGCTTTCAAACCCGCGCGCGAGCGGCGAATCGCCCGCGCCAGCGCCGAGATCGCCTTATCCTGGCTGATGATGCGCGAGTGGAGCTCGTCTTCAATGCGCAGCAGCTTGGCGATTTCTTCTTCTTTGATCGACGTCATCGGCACGCCGGTCCAGCGCGCGACCACGTCTTCAATGTCTTCCTTCGTCACCACGCCGGTGGACGAATCGTCGAGGTTGTACTTCTCGCGGAGCTGGCGCATGTTCTCGCGCTCTTTCCGCTCTTCATCCGAATAGAAGCGCGCCTTCTCGAACTCGTGGTTCGCGATGGCGTTCTCCATGCGATGCACAATGAACTTGATGCGCTTCTGGATGTCGGCCAGATCGCCGGGCAGCGTGGTCTGGCGCAGTTTCACGCGCGCGCCCGCTTCGTCGACGAGATCGATTGCCTTATCGGGCAGGAAGCGGTCGGGAATGTAGCGATTCGATGTGTAAACAGCCGCTTCGATCGCTTCGTCGGTGTAGCTGACGGCGTGGAATTTCTCGTAACGATCTTTGATGCCGTACATGATCTTCACGGCATCGGCCTCGTTCGGCGGCGGCACTTTCACGGCCTGGAAGCGGCGTTCGAGCGAGCGGTCTTTTTCGATCGATTTGCGGAATTCCGATGGCGTCGTAGCGCCGATGCACTGAATCTCGCCGCGCGAGAGCGCCGGTTTCAGGATATTGGCCGCGTCGAGCGAGCCTTCCGCCGACCCGGCTCCGACCAGCGTGTGCAGCTCGTCGATAAAGATGATGGCGTTCTGGTTCTCCATCAGTTCTTTCATGATGGTCTTGAGCCGCTCTTCGAACTGGCCGCGATATTTGGTGCCCGCGACGATGAGCGACAGATCGAGCGCGAGGATGCGCTTGTCCGCGAGGAACGACGGCACGTCGCCCTCGGCGATCTTCTGCGCCAGACCTTCCACAATGGCCGTCTTGCCCACACCCGGCTCGCCGATCAGCACGGGATTGTTCTTCGTGCGGCGGCAGAGGATCTGAATGACGCGCTCCAGCTCGTAATCGCGCCCGATTAGCGGATCGAGCGAATTGTCCATGGCGGCCTGTGTGAGGTCGCGCGAGAACTCCGCGAGCAGGGAGCTTTCTTTAGGGCGGTTGGTGGCCACCTTTTCCGACTGCGAGCGCTGCAGCTCCTCGCGGATGGTCGAGAGCCGCAGTCCGCGCTCATGCAGGATCTCCGCCGCGAAGCACTTCTCTTCGCGCAGCAATCCGAGCAGCAGGTGCTCGGTGCCGATATGTTTGTGGTTCAGCCGCTCCGCTTCTTCGGCGCCATATGCGAGCACGCGCTTGCACTCGTGGCTCAGCGGCAGGTCGACCGAAGTCGAAACCTTCTCGCGAACCGTGGTGTGGCCCTCGATCTGTTTGCGAATGGAATCCACGGCCGCGTGCGACCGCAGAAACCGGTTGGCCAATTGTTTGTCTTCGCGCAGAAGCCCGAGCAGCAGATGCTCCGTCTCAATGTACGGACTGCCGAACTGACTCGCCTCGTAGCGGGCGAAGAAGATCACACGCCTCGCTTTTTCCGTATAACGCTCGAACATTGTTTATGGGTACTCCCTCGGCCGCACAGCCTATATCTTTAAAGATACTCTCCGTCGTGATTTAGTTGCAAAGCCTCAGATTGGAAAAGCTTCATGCTCAGTCCTGGAACTTCGCCCCGCGCGCTAATCATGCAGCGCGCCCCCCTCGAGTTTCAACACCCGGTCGCACCGGCGCGCGAACTGCAGATTGTGGGTCACCAATACAGTAGTGAGCTTGCGCCGATCGCGGATTTCACCGAGCAGGTGGAAAATCATCTCGCCGGTTGTTTCGTCGAGGTTTCCCGTCGGTTCATCAGCAAGCAATAAAGACGGATTCGCCGCCAGCGCGCGCGCGATCGCAATCCGCTGCTGTTCGCCTCCGGAGAGTTCCCCAGCGCGGTGATGCGCGCGTCCGCCCAGCCCTACTTCCTCGAGACTGGTCAGCGCCGCGGCCGACACCTTCGCGTTCCCTTCGCCACGAATGCGCAGCGCCATGCCTACATTTTCTTCGGCTGAGAACTCCGGAAGAAGATGATGCTGCTGCCAAACATAGCCGATCTCCCGATTCCGGAAATCCGACAATTCCGGCTCGGGTAGTCCAATCATATTCTTATTCTTGTAGTATATCGCCCCGGCGGTGGGAGTGTCGAGACCACTGATGAGGTGCAGGAGCGTACTCTTGCCGGCGCCGCTCTCGCCGATGATGGCAACCTGCTCGCCCTCGGCGATTTCGAGGTTGAGGTCGTGGAAGATTACGAGGTCTTTGTCGCCGGAGCGGTAGACTTTGGCGAGATTTTCGATTCGGACGAGCGCGGGCGGGCTCAAGCGCGCGGGTGGGCTCAAGCGTTAGTGTAGCGCCATCAAATCGCAAGACTCCTCCGGCTCCGGATTACCCGAACCAAGTCGCATGACGGACAATCGAGTTCCGGTGCGCCTGTGCTTCCCAGGTCTAAATCAGTTCGATGGTGACGCGGCGGCCTACCATTGCCGCCGCTCGCTGCAGACTCGACAGTGTGATATCGTCCTTTGCGCTGAGTAGCCGGTCAACTTGCGTGCGGCTTGTCTTCAGCAGCGTTGCCACCTTGTTCTTCGAGATTTTTTTCTTCTTCATCGCCTCGGCGAGCTGCCAGGCCACGACCTCCTTGACCGCTTGCGCCTGCGCCTCCTCAAAAATGCCCTCCTCTTTAAGAAAGTCATCGACGCTCGAACCCATGTGTTTCCTGCTCATTGCTCCAACTCCTTCGTGCGCTTTCGCGCCAGCGCCAAATCCTCATCCGGCGTCGCGCGGGTCTTCTTGATGAAACCGTGCAGCGCGACCAGATGCTCACGGTAAACGCACAGCAAAACGCGCGCCGTCCGTTTCGTTGGCAGGTCTGTCCGAATTTTCCAGAGGCCGCTTCCCACCGCACGGCATAAGGGCATGCCCACCGGCCATCGCCATTGCGCGCGCAACAGGTCCTTGCCAATGACCTGCCGTTCATGTTTCCGGCAGTCCCTTCAGCCACTCCCGCACAGGCTCGCTTCCGGCCAGCGTGCGGAAGAAGATCAATGGGATTTTCTTCGGCTGAGGGTCGTCCACCATCCCATGTACCGTACGTAGTGCATCGTACCTTAAAATATGCGAAGATTACGGGTCTCGAGATCGCCGACGAGGTCTTCCATTGCCAACTTGAATTCACCAGCCATGGCACGCCCCCGCGCTCTTGATCAGGCGGTGATAACGTTCTCCGCGCATGCCAGGCCTTGAGATTGTGCGTCGACGCGGAGAGTGTCGCGTACCCAAACAGCACTTGCCGCGCCCGCGCGACGCGGTATCGTGATTGCCGCTAATACTTCACAATGGCCGCGAACGACGCCGGATCCAGACTCGCCCCGCCCACCAGCGCGCCATCGATTTCTTCTTCCGCCATCATATTGCTGACGTTGTCCGGCTTCACGCTGCCGCCGTAGAGGATCCGCAGCGCGCCGGCCAGCGCGTCTCCAAACTTCGCTGCCGCGCGTGCTCGGATGAAGCGGTGCGCATCCGCCGCGATCGCGGGTGTCGCCGTCCTGCCGGTCCCGATTGCCCAGACCGGTTCGTACGCGATAACGATCTTCGCGAACTGCTCTGGCGGAAGCGGCGCGAGACCGCCGTCGAACTGCCCGGCGAGAACGTCTTCGGTGCGGTTGCTTTCGCGTTCCTCAAGCCTTTCACCCACACAGACGATCGGCGTCAGCCCATAGTCGAACGCCGCCTGCGTCTTCCGCACCACGTCCGGTTCGGTCTCGCCGAAATACTGCCGGCGCTCGCTGTGCGCGATGATCACCCAACTGCATCCCACGGCCTGCAGCATGTGGCCCGACACCTCGCCCGTCACCGCGCCTTCCTTGCCCCAATGCAGGTTCTGCGCGCCGACCGCGATGTTGCTTCCGCGCGCTTCCTTAACCGCCGCGTGCAGATTCGGGAACGACGGACAAATCACGATCTCGCATCCATTCGCATCCGCCACCAGCGGCTTGAACGCTTCGAAGAATGCATGTGTCTCGGCGGGCGTCTTGTACATCTTCCAGTTGCCCGCCATAATCGGCTTCCTGCTCACGCAATCGCCCCCAGAAAGCTCACGCCCTGCGCGATCGAAGTTCCGAAATTCGCGGCCACGGTCTGGCCGATATCGCTCAACGTAGCGCGTAGTCCAAGATCCACGCCCGTCTTCGCTCTCGGACCGAACGCCAGCAGCGGCGTGTACTCGCGGCTGTGGTCGGTCGATGGGGTCGTCGGATCGCAGCCGTGATCCGCCGTCAGAATCGCGAGATCGTCCGGACCGAGGGCGGCCTCGAACGATGGCAGCCAGCGGTCGAACTCTTCGATCGCGCCGCCGTAGCCTTCGACGTCGTTGCGATGGCCGTACTGCTGGTCGAAGTCCACCAGATTGACAAAAATCAGCCCCTTCCCGAAACGCCCGGCGGCATCGAGTGTCTTCGCCATGCCGTCGGCGTTGCTCTTCGTCAGCACGTGGCCCCGGATGCCACGGCCCAGAAATACATCGAAGATTTTTCCCACGCTGAAAATGCCGACGCCGTTGGCGGCGAGTTTGTCGAGCAGCATCCCCTCCGGCGGAGGCACCGCGTAGTCGTGCCGGTTCGCCGTGCGTTGGAATGCCCCCGGCTCGCCCTCGAACGGACGCGCGATCACACGCCCCACTTCGTACGGACCGCGCAGAATCGCCCGCGCCGTCTCGCACATTCGGTAAAGCTCCGCGAGCGGAATCACGCTCTCATGCGCCGCAACCTGGAACACGCTGTCGGCCGATGTGTAGACGATCGGCGACCCGCTCCGCATGTGTTCTTCCCCGAGTTCCTTGATGATCTCCGTCCCGGACGCCGCTTTGTTCCCGATGGCCTTGCGTCCGATTTGATTCTCGAAAGGCTGCATCACTTCGGGCGGAAAGCCTTTCGGAAAGAGTGGAAACGGCTTCGCCAGATGGATGCCGGCCATTTCCCAATGTCCGGTTGTGGTGTCCTTGCCCGGCGACGCCAGCGTACAGCGTCCGTAAGCGCCCGCCGGATTCTCCGCCTTCGGCAACTGCGGTATCGATTTCAGATTCCCCAAACCCAGCCGGCACAGATTCGGAACGTTGAGTCCCCGCAGCCTCGCGATGTTGCCGACGGTATCGCTGCCCGCATCGCCGTATGCCGCCGCGTCAGGCATTTCTCCGACGCCGACGCTGTCAAGGACGATCCAGATTACCCGCTTAAACATTTTCCATGCCCAATGTTACCAGGAGAACCGGCGGCTAGCGGCGGTTCGTTGCCGCTCCTTGACAGTCGCGGTTCAGCAGGGGTTCCTTTGAAACCGCGAGTACGAACGAGCGGCAACGAAATCGTTCTCTCGCGGTGCCGCTTCAGGGCGGTCCGATACGCTTGCGCAGCGCGCGAAATCCGGCCGAATCCCGCATTCCCGCGTATGCAGGATGCACTCCCAGATTCAGCGCCTGCCACTCGTGCCGGTCAGCCGAACGCGTGAGCCACTTGACCGTATCAGTCTCATCCCCTAGAAACGCATCGACCAGCGCGAACCACTGGTTCGGCGCTCGTGAGCGATGGCGGGCTGGCAACCTTTGGCTCAAAAGTGCCAGCCCAGCCATTTTCTTTTCCCCGATAAAACGCGCGCCCGCCCAACCGAGTTAAACTAAATAGTTCCCATGCAGACGAGGCGGCATTTTATCGGCAATGTGGCCACTGGCCTGGCCGGCAGCCTTGCGACCGGGAAAGTTCTGGGCGCGAACGACCGCATCCGCGTCGGGGTCGTCGGCGTCGGCGACCGCGGTACGCAGCTTGCCCGCGAAGCCGCCGCCTGCCCGAACACCGAGCTCACCGCTTTTGCCGATGTCTACACACGCCGTCTGAGCGACGCCCTCAAGCTCGCGCCGGAAGCCAGGACTTACACCGATTACCGGCAGATGCTCGATGCAGCGCCGCTCGACGCCGTTCTCATCGCCACGCCCCAGCATTCCCATGCCGAGTGCTTCATCGCCGCCATGGCCGCCGGCAAGCATGTTTATCAGGAAAAGGCGATGGCCTTCACGATCGACCAGGCGAAGGCGATGCGCGCGGCATATCAGCGGGCGGGAAATCGCGTCGTCCAGATCGGTCATCAGACCTGTTCGATGGGCCATGTCGCCGACGCGGCGAACTACCTCGCAAGCGGCGCGGTCGGACAGGTCACCGCCATCCGCGCGAGCATGTACCGCAACACCCCGCATGGCAAGCCGCAGTGGACGCGCCCGGTCTATCCCGACATGACATCCGAAACGGTGGACTGGCGCGGCTTCCTCTCGAGCGCCCCGGCGCGCGATTTCGATCCCGACCGCTTCATCAACTGGCGGCTCTTCAGCGATTACTCGGGCGGCAATGTGCACGAGAGCATGTCGCAGCAGATCGCGTTCTGGTACAAGGTGATGGGCCTTGAAATCCCGCTGGCCGTCACGATGACAGGGGGGCTTTACCGCTGGGTCGACGGCCGCGAAGTGCCGGATACCATGAACGTCGTGATGGAGCACGACACGCTTCTCTTCTCCTGGGATTCCGGCTTCGGCAACAATCAGCGCGGCATCGTGGAAGACGTTCTGGGCACCGACGGCACCATCGTGCGCGGCCAGCAGATCCGCTATATGCCGCAGAAGGTGAACCGTCCGGACGGTGTCGAAATGCTCGGCGAGACCAACACTGCGCCGCGCGCGCACATGCAGAATTTTCTCGATGCCATCCGGCTCGGCAAACCGGTCAACTGCCCGTTCGAGACCGGCTATCGCGTCTCCATCGCCTGCGCCATGGCCATCGAAAGCTTCTACGCCGGGCGGCGCGTGCAGTGGGATCCGGCGAAGGAAGAAATTGTCTGAATGCGGGCGCTCGTCGGCGCGGCGGCTGTGACAGCGGCGGCCTTGGGAGGCATGACGTGGGCCGTTCGCGGCCGGTCTTCGCAGGTATTCGGACCCTCCGTATGGCGCGGCAATCCAGCTGGGAAAGCTATCGCGCTTACCTTCGATGACGGCCCTTCCAATGCCACTCCGGCGATCCTCGATGTCCTCGCCGGTTACGGTGTCGCGGCGACTTTCTTTCAATGCGGGCGGAACGTAGAACGCACTCCCGAGCTGGCGCGGGCCGTATGTGACGGTCCCCACGAAATCGGCAACCACTCTTTCTCGCACCCGAACTTCGCCCTGGCGCGTCCCACTTTCATCGGGGATGAATTCCAGCGGGCGCAGGACGCGATCGTCGAAGCCACTTCGCGCAAGCCCGCGTTGACGCGGCCGCCGTACGGTGTCCGCTGGTTCGGCTTTCGTGACATGCAGCGGGAACTCGGACTCACCTGTGTAATGTGGACCGTCATCGGCTGGGATTGGCGACTCGCCGCGCCTCAAATCACCGCGCGCGTCCTCGCCGGCGCCGGCCCCGGCGCGATCGTCTGCCTGCACGACGGCCAGGCGACGCTGCCCAATCCGGACCGGTCCCAAACCATCGAAGCCGTACGCCGCATTGTCCCGTCGCTGCTGGAAAAGGGATATCATTTTGAAACCGTGTCCACACTCCTATGCCGGAACTGATCGAAACTGACGAACTGACCCGGCGCATTCTGCGCATCATCGCCGAAACCCAGCGCAAAGACCCGGCGCAGGTCACCATCGACAGCAGCTTTGAAGAGCTCGGCATCGACTCGATGGATGGCGTGAACATCGTCTTCGCTCTCGAGAACGAGTTCAACATCAACGTGCCCGACGACGAGGTGAGGAATATTCGCAGCGTGCGCGACATGGTCGATGGCGTCATCAAACTCGTGGAGATGTCGAAGGCGTCCCCGAACGCAGCACAAGACACGGCCGAGGGAGATACGGCGCCGGCCGCGTCCTGAGCGCACGGGCGGAAGCCGTTGTGCGCGATCCAGAAAATATGCGTCGTGTCGTCGTCACCGGTATCGGAGTAATCAGCGGACTCGGGCGCAATCGCGAGGAATTTCACGCCGCTCTCCGCGAAGGGCGAGGCGGCATCGGGCCCATCCGCAACATCGACTGTCTCGATCTTCGTTTCCGGAACGGGGCTGAAGTTCGCTGCTTCAATCCCTGCGATCATTTCGCCCCCAAGGAAGCGGACATGATCGACCGCTTCGCGCAGTTCGCCGTCGTCGCCGCCCGTGAAGCCGTCACGCAGAGCGGCATCGAGTGGACGCCCCATCTTCGCGACACGGCGGCGATCGTGACAGGCTCGTGCGTCGGTGGTCAGAGCACCGAGAACGAGGGGTTTCACGACGTCTACAAACTGGGCCGGTCGCGCGTTCATCCCATGACGATTCCGAAGACCATGGCGAACGCGGGCGCGAGCGCGATCTCGCTGGAATTCGGCATCACCGGGCCGGCGTTCACGATTGCAACCGCTTGCGCATCATCCGCGCACGCCATTGGGCAGGCGTTTATGATGGTGCGTTCCGGGATGTCGGATGTCGCGATCACCGGCGGCAGCGAAGCGCCGTTCAGCTACGGGATCCTCAAAGCATGGGAGGCCATGCGTGTGGTCTCGCCGATCGCCTGCCGGCCGTTTTCGAAGGACCGCAACGGCATGATCCTCGGCGAAGGCGCGGCGATGCTCGTGATTGAATCACGCGATCACGCGCTCGCGCGCGGCGCGAAACCAATCGCCGAAATCGCCGGCTTCGGGATGTCGAGCGACGCCCATCACATCACACAGCCCTCCGCGGAGGGCGCGGCGAAAGCCCTTTGTGCGGCTCTGCGGGACGCCGCGATCCCGCCTGGCCGGATCGGCTACATCAACGCGCACGGCACGGGTACGACAGTCAACGACACGACCGAGACCCGCGCCCTGCATCTCGCGTTCGGCGATCATGCACAGCGGCTGGCGATTTCGTCCACCAAAGCCATGCACGGCCACACCCTCGGAGCGGCGGGCGCAATCGAATGCGCGGCCGCGATATTTGCGATCGAGAGTGGAGTGCTGCCGCCGACGATCAACTTCAGCGAACCCGACCCGGAGTGCGATCTCGACTACATCCCGAACTGTCCGCGCCGCGCCGAAGTCGAGTACGCGCTCTCGAGCTCGTTCGCGTTCGGAGGTCTGAACGCGGTGCTCGTGCTGCGCCGCGTGGAATGAAGCAGCCCGTCTTATTCCCGTTCCGGGTAACGTATGTGGCGGATTGGAATGGTCGACGCGTCACAAGCGCCGGCACGATTGCCGGCGCGGCGGACACGAGTGCCCGCGCCACAGCCCGTCCGTACATCGTGGCGCCGATTACCAAAAGTCGCTCTACTTCACCGCCGCAGTAGCCGTCGTCTGGCTCTCCGCGTCCCCCATCCATAGCACCACCGGCACGTCGCCGCTGACGCCATCCGGCACCTGCAGGTTCACCTGCAGCATCCCGGCGACTTCTCCGGGAGCGTGCCCGGCATAAATCACCTGTGCCGGTTGCCCGCCGATGGTGGCGGTCACGGGCCCCGGCAGGCGCGCAATGCCTTCCGCGGTGGCGCCGGTCGAATCGGGCGGATCTGTCTGGCCGCCACCCGTGGCATAAACCGAGATCACCGATCCTGCCGGGGCCGGATTCGCATCCGAATTCAGGCTGGAATCCTGGTTGACAACCGCCGCCTGGCCCTTGCCCGAAGCATCGCCGGTGAAGATACCGGGCGCCGCCGGCGCAACATTGAAAGTCTGAATCGCGGACGCTGTTCCGTCGGCGCTCACCTGCACGTCCGCCTGATTGGCCGCCGACACTTCGAACGGAACGACGGCCGCGAGCGTAAACGCGGAAGCGTAAAGCATCGGGGCGGGTACGCCATTGAACGTGATGCTCATGCCGTTAATCCCCGTTTCGAGATTCCCGTTGCTGTCGAACGTCCCCAGCGCGAGTTGCTGTGGACCCAGATTCTGCCCGAACACCGCAACGATCTCGCCCGGCGCGAGGCTTCCCTGCGCGTAACTCGCCGCGTTGACCACGCCGCTGATCACTGGCATCGCGCCGCCGCCACCCGCGGGGGCGATCGCGCCGTAGACCGCCAGCGCGTTCGATGTCGTCGGTACGTAAACCTTGCCATTAGCGACCGTGGGATTAGCGAACTTGCTGAAGCCGCCGAGCGAATCGCGATCCGCGTTGATCGAGCTGTTCCAGAGTTCCGACGACAGATCGTCCGCGTTCCAGGCGTGCAACGTCCCCGTCGCAGGCAGCGGATATGAATCCGCCGTTGTGACCCACAGAATTCCCGATCCCGCCGCCCCGCCGTTTGCCGATACGATCATCCCATCGAAAGGCACACCGAACGAATCAGAGCTCTCGGACGAAGCGGTTGTCTGGATCTGATTCCCCGCGAACGGATACGCTCCGATCTGCCCATTCGCCCCATGCAGAAAGAGCACCGGACCCGACGACCGGCTCCACAGCGCCATATTGAACAGACCGAAATCGACCGGCTGAAACGATTCCTGGCTCCCGCCCATGTTGCCGAGGGCGCCTGCGTCGAGAAGGTACATTACACCCTCCTTTCCGCCGGTGACGATGAGGTTGGTTCCGGGCACAACGATAGCACCGGCCGATCCGAGATCGTCGTCGGTGTTGTCGAGCGTCTGGACGTCCGCCGGCGCGAACCAGTCGGCAACGGTGAGATCGCCGGGGTTCAACCTCAGCATGCTGTCGCCGTAATCGCTGGTGTCATCGGTGTCTCCATTGGCGGTGACAGCGTAGATATTTCCCTGCGCGTCGGTGGAAAGTCCGCGGCCCGAGTTCCACAGTGAGCCGCCCCATCCATTTGGACTGGAATTGAAGACCGCTGCCTGCTGCCGCACATCCGCGGCATTGTAACCCATGATCCAGCCATGCCAGGGAAGCGCATCGCCGTGCGACCCGAACGCGATGTACACGACGCCATTCGAAAGCAGGAGCGCGGGCCGCTGAATGTGCTGCAGCGGATCGAATCTGACCACGCCGTCCACGCTGTCAGGGGCGAAGCCTTTCACCTGCGCATTGATGGCGGCCGGCGCTCCGAATCGCTCATTCCCGCTGCCGGTATCGAGCGCGTGCAGCCGGTAATAGTAAGTGCCGCCTTCGAGCGTTGCCGCGACAACGTATAGAGTTCCGGTCGCTGCATCAATGACGGGCGTTCCGATAATTCCGATTTCAGGAGTTATATCGGTATAAGCTCCCTGATCGGATGTGTAGCTCGACGAGGGAACGGACGGACCCAGGTTGACAGTCCAGATTGGCGCGGCCGCCGTATCCGCGTCATAGCAGTAGACAGTATTGTGCGCAGTCGCTATAAAAACGACGTTATGTATGCCCTGGCCCGCAATCGCGACATTGTGCTGGTAAAGCGGTTGTGCGTAGATCTGTCCGTCGGCGGGCAGCAGGAAAAGCTTTCCGAACTGATTGGGGCTGACCGTGAGCGGAGTAAGTAGTGCCTCGTTCGGATCGGCGTTTGTGCGGGCAGTATCATAGCCGCCTGTAAGTACGTCCTGCGCGAGCAGGCCGCCCGCCAGACATGTTACGCCAAAGAAACGAAGGCATAAGCCCATCCTGTATGAACCACAAGTAATGGGTCAAAGTTTCTCCTGGCTAGCGAATATGAATGGGGTCCAGAATACTTACAGGCGTGAGAGAAGTAATTTTCCACACACCTTTGATCAGGCGCATCTCAATTTGCACACGCTCCCGCCGGCGCTCCACCTGAGAATCGTCATTCTGCGGCTTTAATGTCATCAGCCAGTCGAGATCCAGCTTGTGCGTATCGCCGGTTTCCGTATCGGTAACAACGTCGATGGCGCAGGAGATATCCGCTTGCGCGGTGAGCGCCTCGATCTTCTGCTCAATCTCGCCGTAGCCCTTCATTTGCGAGTCGAAGAAATCGAGCGCGCCGTCGGGATCGGCTTCGCTGAATGCGGTGGCGAGTTTCGCGATGCTGGTAAACGGAGTCTGTTCGGCGGCGGCCAGGGTAATCGGTAGAAGAAGAATTGCTAATAAAATACCGCTCCCTCGCGGTCGCGGCTCGGTAAACGAGTAATGATTCCGAGCCGCGACCCCGAGGGAGCGGTTGTTCCTAAGTGCGGTAATTCGCATTGATGTGGATGTAGTCTTCCGTCAGATCGCAGGTCCAGAAAGTAGCCGTGCCCTTTCCCTTTCCCGCGATCCGGAACACGATCGACACATCCGTATCGTCGAGCCGCAGCTTCATGTCGGCTTCGTCGAACGGCGCCGCCAGACCGCTGCGGCACACCTTCACATCCTGCAGCGTGATGTCGACCTGCGACGGATCGAAGTTGATGCCGGAATTTCCCGCTGCCGAAAGAATCCGGCCCCAGTTGGGATCCGATCCGGCAATCGCCGTCTTCACCAGCGGGGAATTGGCGATCGACCGCGTGATGGCCGCCGCCGACGCGTCGTTGACCGCGCCATGCACTTCGATCGCGATCAGCTTGCGCGCGCCCTCGCCGTCGCGCACGATCTGGCGCGCCAGCGATTGCAGCGTCTCGGTCAGGGATTCCTCGAAGACGCTCATCTCTTTCGGATCCGGACGCACGCCAGAGGCGCCGTTCGCCAGCACGATCAGCGTGTCGTTCGTCGACGTGTCGCCATCCACCGAGATGCGGTTGTAGCTTAGCTCGGTCGCGCGCACCAGCATGCGCCGCAGCAGCGTCTGCGGGATTACCGCATCGGTCATCACGAACGCCAGCGTCGTCGCCATGCGCGGATGAATCATTCCCGATCCCTTGGTCACGCCCGCCAACCGGACGATGCCGCGCCGCAGCGTGACTTCGCGCGATGCGCCCTTCGCCTGCAGATCGGTCGTCAGAATCGCGCGCGCCACATCGGGCAATCCGTTATCGTTCAGCTTCTCGACGAGCTCGGGCAGCTTTGCCAGGATCGGATTTTCATCCAGCTCCACCCCGATCACGCCGGTTGAGGCCGGCAACACCTGGTTCGGCTGCAGCTTCAGCAGCTTCGCGAGCGCTTTGGTTGTGTTGGCGGCGACTTTGTCTCCGCTCTTCGTCGCGCAATTGGCGTTTCCGGCATTAACAAATATCGCGCCGCAAACTCCTTTGGACGCGCGCATGTTCGCGCGCGCCAGTTTCACGGGCGATGCCTGCACTCTGTTGGTCGTGAACACTGCCGCAGCCGCGGCAGGCACTCCCGAAACAATCAGCGACAGGTCGTCTTTTTCCTGTTTGCGAATTCCCGCGTAGGCGGTGGAATATTTATATCCCAGTGGTAGGTCGAAAGGTCTCATGCTCCAAGTCGGTCGATCTGCGTCAGGCTTTTTAATCCAATGCGCTGGCCGTTGGCGAAGACTTCCGCCGGCATTCTCCTGCGGCCCTCGAGTTGTACTTCCAACAGCTCCAGCACGCCCCCGTCTCCCCCCACGGCATACACGTTGTGGGGCGGGTGTGCGTTCTGCGTTTGTAAAAGCGCTCCGGGCGGCTGCTCCCATCTTTGCTGCGGGACCAGGCGTGCTCGCCAGAGGTGAAGCGACTGGCCGCGAAACGACGTATGCGCCCCCGGCCAGGGTTGAAAACCTCGAATCAAATTGTGAATCTCGCGGGCGGTGTCGTTCCAGTCGATCCGTCCGTCTTCTTTTCTCAGCATCGGCGCATAGCTTGCCTGCGCCTCGTCCTGCGGACGCCCTTCGATGGCCCCTGCGCACAACTCGGCAAGCGTGCGGACGAGCAGGTCCGCGCCGGCTTCGGCCAGTCTGACGGAAAGTTCGACCGCGGTCTCTTCCTCGCTGATCGGCGTTTCCCATTGCAGCAAAATGTCGCCGGTGTCGAGCCCGGCGTTGATGCGCATCGTCGTCACGCCAGTGCGTTCGAAGCCGCGCGCGATCGACCACTGGATCGGCCCGGCGCCGCGCAGCTCCGGCAGCAGCGATGCGTGGACGTTGATGATTCCGAGCGGCGCGATGTCGATGACGTTCTGCGGAATGATCTGCCCATAACCGACGACCACCATTGCGTCCGGCGCGAGGTCCTGCAGCCGGGCGATGGCCTCGGGCTGCCGGATTCGTTCCGGTTGATACACCTCGATCGCGTGACGCAGCGCCGCGGCTTTCACCGGCGACGGAATCAGTTCCTGTTTGCGGCCTTTGGGACGATCGGGCTGCGTGACTACGAGCGGCACGGCATGTCCGGCGGCGATGATGCGCTCGAGCGTCGGCACGGCGAACTCGGGCGTGCCGAGGAAGATCACGCGCATGGAGACTCCGGGGATCGGGCTGACGACAAGCGCCGGCATGATTGCCCGCGCCACAGGGCTCTTATTCCCATTCGCCCGCCTTTTGCATTTTCCTGATCCGGCGCTTGATCAAATCCCTCTTGAGAGAGCTCAGATGATTGATGAACAAAATCCCGTTCAAATGATCGATCTCGTGCAGGAACGCCCGCGCGAGCAGATCCTCGCCGGCGATCTCGAACGTCTCGCCCTTCGCATTGCGCGCGCGCACCGCCGCCTTTTTCGCGCGGCTCACCGGCTCGCGAAAGCCCGGGATGCTGAGACATCCCTCTTCGCCCGTCTGCTTGCCTTCTTTCGAAATCACTTCGGGATTAATCAGAACGATTCGTTCCGGCTCCTGTCCTTCTTCCGCCCCAGCCACATCGATTACCGTGATCCGTTTCCCGATATCGATCTGCGGGGCCGCCAGACCGATGCCATGAGAAGCATACATGGTTTCGAACATGTCCTCAACGAGCGCTTCCAGCGTGGGCGTGCCGAACTCGGCCTCGCCCACCGGATCGGCGACGTGCTCCAGAATCGGATTGTTCAAATACCTGATGACCTTGTACAACATTTCAAAAATTCCGGACCTGTTCGAGATACCCATCGAAGTTGCGCTTCGTTTCGCCGAGCGAATCTCCCCCGAACTTTTCGAGCACCGCCTGCGCCAGCACAATAGCCACCATCGCCTCGCCGATCACCCCGGCCGCCGGAACCACACAAACATCCGAACGCTCGTAGGCCGCTTTCGCCGGCTCGCGCGTCTCGAGGTCGACGGATTCCAGCGGCCGGCGCAGCGTGGAGATCGGCTTCAGGAATCCGCGCACCCGCAGATCCTGCCCGTTCGTCATGCCGCCTTCGAGGCCGCCCGCGCGGTTGTCGCCCCGAAAGAAGCGCCGTTCCTCACGGTTGTAATGAATCGTGTCCTGCACCTTTGAACCAAAGCTTTGGGAGCCTTCTTCAGCCCATCCGACCTCGACGCCTTTCACCGCCTGCATCGAGACGATGGCCTGCGCGAGCCTGCCGTCGAGCCGCGAATCCCAGGTTATATGCGACCCGAGCCCCGGAGGCAACCCGTGGGCCACAACTTCAAAGATTCCGCCAACGGTGTCTCCGGTTCGATAAACTTCATCGACGACCGCCTTCATGCGCTGCTCGGCTTCGGCATCCACGCAGCCCAGAAGCACTTCCTCGCGCTTGCTCAGCTCGACGATCTCGTCCCATTCCACGGTCCGGTCCAGCCGGCTCGGACCGACGGCGATCACGTGGCTCAGAACTTCGATCCCGAAATGCGCCAGAAACTGTTTGGCAATCGCGCCCACGGCGACCCGCGCCGTCGTCTCCCGCGCGCTTGCCCGCTCGAGGACGTAGCGCGCATCGTCGAAATCGTACTTGATGGCGCCGGCCAGATCCGCGTGCCCCGGCCGCGGCCTGCTGACCGCCTTATGCTTCGCCCGATCGCCCTCTTCGACGGGCAGCGATTCCGTCCAGTTCTTCCAGTCCGCATTGGCAATAATAATGGCGATCGGCGAGCCGATCGTACGACCGTGCCGGACCCCCGACACGACCGACGCGCGGTCCGTTTCGATCTTCATGCGCCCGCCGCGGCCAAAACCCTGCTGCCGCCGCCAAAGCTCATGATCGATCGCTTCCAGAGAGATGGGTATACCGGCCGGAAGTCCCGTCAGGGTCGCAACTAAGCACTCGCCGTGGGATTCCCCTGCCGTTTCGAAGCGAAACATTCAGGATGAACTTCTATCGTGACAGAAAAGCAGGGGCTTGCGCTACTCTTCCCGTTCTGCGGCAGACGGAGCGGGCTGGTCTCCGCCCCGACCAGTAATCGTAAATGACTCATTTTATTCGGCCTAATGGCCACGCTGCGAGAAAGACAGCGCGCGTGAAGGAATGGAGCTCCCGAGCGCCCCTGACTTTCGATACCGTCGGGAGGCGATTATCGTATTTTCCGACCGGCGCCTGAAATCCGCCGGCGCATCAAACAACGCCATCCCGCACAGCCCGCCGCACCAACTCGGCCAGCGAATCCACTCGCAGCTTGACGAGCAGATTGGCGTGGTGGCTTTCGGCGGTCCGCACTCCCATATCCAGCTGGGCGGCCAGCTCCTTGTTGCTCTTGCCGCGCGCGAGCAGCCGCAGGACCTCGAGCTCGCGCGGCGTCAGGAGGAACTGCGCCGGAATGTCCTGCGCGGCCTGGTCGGCCTGCGCCGGCGTGCAGGCCGACGCATAGAAAGGCTTTCCGCGAAGACTTCGCTCCACGATATCGATGAGAATGCGCGGCGCCTCGTTCTTTGCCAGATAGGCGACGACGCCGGCTCTGCGCAGTTGCCGGACGATCGGTTTGGCAGCATACATCGTGAGAATGACAATTCGGATGCCGGGCACAGACTCCAGCAACCGCCGCGCGACTTCGAGCCCGGTCAGGTCCGGCATCAGAAGATCAAGGATCGCGATCTGCGGACGCGTGCTGATTCCCAGCTCCACCGCAGTCTGGCCATTCGCCGCTTCGCCCACGATTCTCCACTCCGGATGACTCTCGTGGAGGATTCGGACCAACCCCAGCCGAACCAGTTCGTGATCATCGGCAATGAGAATGTCGACCGCGCTCATCGGATTCCTTCCGACACGGGCAGCATCAGCCGGACCCGGACCGTGGCAGACCCCTGCGCGATATTGAATTCGCCCCCGAGCGCGCGCGCCCGTTCGCGGATAGCGGACCAGCCGGAGCCGCGGCCGGTTCCTGACGGATCGCGCCGATCATCGCCGTCGAAAGCGGCTGACCGGTTGGTCCCATTCGGCGTCCCGCGGACCAGGCCCGACGTTTCCAGCTCCAGCACGATACCGCGGCGGCGTTCGCGCAGCCGCACCGTCAGCAGGGGCTTCGGATTGCGCCGGATCCCTTCGGCGCTCCACTGCTGGAATGCCGTAAACAGAAGCATCCTGGCCTGGTCCGTGAGCGCATCGCAGACGGGATCGATGTCGACCACCATGATGAGTCCTGCTTCCTGCCGCAGATAATCGGCGGTTTGTTCGATCGAGCGTTCCACGGTCCGCGCCGGCGCCACCGGCGGCGCCAGCATCGTTGTCATGATCCGGATATCGCGGCAGCAGCGGTCGGCCATCTCGAGCGCGGCCGTGGCGTCTTCATGTCCCGGCAGGCCGCGCGAAAGGGTCTCGAGCGGACTCAGACTGCACGAAAGCACGGCGAGCTCCTGTGCGACAGTGTCGTGGACGAACCGCCCGATATCGCGCAGCTCCAGCGCACGGTCGGCGAGAAATTCCCCCGAATGACACGGGACCGCCGTGCATATCACGTACTCGGCTTTCCCGCCGCGGTGGCGGACCGGCGAAAAAGAACAGGACAGCGGACGCGCTCCGGCACCCGGGCAATTCCAGCGAATTTCAATCCAACGTGAGAACAAACCGCCGAATGCGCGATCTATTTCCAATCTCCAGCGCTCGAGATCCGCGGCAAATATCACGGACTGAGCGAGTTTTCCGTCCCGAATTCCGGCGTTTGATATGCCAGTCAGTCTTTCGGCGGCCCCATTCCAGTGAACGAAGCTCGCTTCTCTGTCAACGGCCACAATCACCGCCGCGGCGGCGTTGAGCATCTCACCCGATAGATCAGTTGCCTCATACGGCGTGGGCATATCAGCCTCGTACCGCATTGCTTAATGCGTACTATAACCTATTTCCCGATGCAGAATGTGACAAAGATGTGATGCAGAATGTCGTCCGCCGTCGTGGCGCCCGTGATCGCATCCAGGGGATTTAACGCGCAATAGAGATCTAGCATGAGCAATTCGTGCGGAATTGCCGCGCAAACCGCCTTTTCCGCCTTTTCCAGCATGCCGAGCGATTCATCGAGCAGATTCGCGTGCCGCAAACTCGTGATGAAGCCGCCCTGCAGCTCAAGTTCCCCGCGGGGCGCGAGATGATCGAGCACGGCCGATCGCAACGCTTCGATTCCCTCACCGGTCAGCGCGGAGACGCTGAGATAATCCGCGGACGGCTGGGCAAATTCCGGCAAGTCGCACTTGTTTGCTACCAACACGAAGCGGCCCTGCGCGCGGGCTCTCCCGATCAGGAGTTCGGCGCCTTCTGCGGGCGCGGCGCCGTCGACCACTACCAGCGTGAGGTCCGCGTCGGACATGGCTTCGTAGCTTCGCTCGATGCCGAGCCGCTCGATCAGTTCCGATGCCTCGCGAATTCCCGCGGTATCGACGAGGCGGACCGGAATTCCCACCAGTTCCATCGTTTCGGAAACGACGTCGCGCGTGGTGCCGGGGATGGCCGTGACAATGGCACGGTCCTGATCGAGCAGGCGGTTGAACAGGCTGCTCTTCCCGGCATTAGGAGGGCCGACGATGGCGAGAGAGAATCCGGCGCGCACCAGGTTCCCGTAACGAAAACTGCCCGCCAGCGCGCGTGTTTGGGCGATGATGGGCGCGAGGCGGCGCAGAATCTCCGAGGCTGGCGGCACGCTGACGTCATCCTCCGCGAAATCGATTCCGGCCTCGAGCAGCGCGATCAATTCGACGAGTTGCGCTTTGATTGGCGCCACCCGCCGCGATACGGACCCCTGCGTCTGCTGCGCCGCCACACGCGCCTGGTAGAGCGTCGTGGCGTCGATGAGGTCGCGCACCGCTTCCGCCTGCGGCAGATCGATACGGCCGTTGAGGAACGCGCGCAGGGTGAACTCGCCGGGTTCGGCCAGCCGTCCGCCGGCACGTACTGTGCGATCGAGACAATGCGCCAGAATCACGGGCGCGCCGTGGCATGAGATCTCGATGACGTGTTCCGCGGTATAGGAACGCGGCGCCGCGAAGAAGGTGACGACCACTTCATCGACCACGCGGTCCTCGTCGTCGAGAAGCTCGCCGATGCTCGACTGCCACGACTTCAGCTCACTCTTTAGCGCGATGATGGCGCCGGCAATTTCAGCCGATTTCGGACCCGACAGCCGCACCACCCCGATGCCCCCGCGGCCGGGCGGCGTGGATATGGCGACGATCGTGTCGTTGAGTTTCATGCAGGATGGTGGCACAGGCTTCGGCCTGTGTAACGCGGATACAACCCGCGTGTCCGACGTGGGAAGGACGAAGAATGCAGAAACTCGAGGTGCCGGCAATCATGCCGGCGCGCCACCATCCTTCAGTGCGGCCTTCAGCGCGGCCTTCAGCGCGGACGCCGCGGCGGTCTTCGATCGCGATCGCCTCTTCCACCGCCCGGTCCGCCGCGCCGGTCGCCGCGTCCAAACGGTCTTGGGGTCGGCTCGCTCGGCTTGTCGTCGAGTCTCCGGTAATGGCCCTGGGAAACAGGCGGCGGCTCATCCGGCAATGAGGGCATGCCGGCCGGGTAAATTACCACATGCCTGTATGGCCCCGCGCCCGCGCTCTCGCTGCGCAGTTCGGTCTCGTTGCGCAATGCGATATGCAGTACGCGCCGCTCGCGGCTGTTCATGGGATTGAACCGGAAAGGCGTGCCTGTGTGCTTCACCTTCTCCGCCGCCGCGCTGGCGCTTATGCGCAGCTCTTCAATCCGCAGCGAACGATAGTCGTTCGCGTCGAAGGAAATCCGCGAGTGATCGTCGGAGTGCAGCCGCAGCGATTCCTGCGTCACCAGTTCCAGCGCCAGCAGAAATTCCGCGCGGTTGGCGAGCAGCAGATCGACATCGTGCCCTGTGAATTTGACGATAATGTCCGGATTTTCAAAATCCGGATGACTCTGTTCGCCGGCTGCCACCACAAAGTCGAGCTCGAACTTGCCGTTGGCGACGATCTGGCGGAGAAACTGCTCGATTCGGGGCCCGGTTTCCTTGACTGAATACTTGGGACTCAAGCGGTCTTTGTTTCCTTCGCTTCCGCGGCGCGCTCGCTACCGCCCTTTACGCGGTTTGGCTGCCACCGCCCGTGCTTCCACCGGACCGGCCGTTTTGTTGAAAAACCACTGCTGCGCGACCCCGACCAGATTGCCAGTGAGCCAGTATAACACCAGTCCACTCGAAGCATTCCAGAAGAAGAACAGGTACATCAGCGGCATAAACTGCATCATTCGTTGCTGCGTGGGATCGCCCGCCGCGGGAGGCGGAGTCATCTTTTGCAGCCCGTAGCTCGTGACGACCATGATCAGAGGCAGGAAGCGAATCGCGAAGTGCTCGGGCTGCGAAAGATCACCCACCCAGAGCCAGTTCGCATGCCGCAGCTCGATCGAGACGCCGATCGCTTTGTAGAACGCGTAGATGAACGGCATCTGGATCACCAACGGAATGCAGCCACCGACGGGATTCACGCCGTGCTTTTTGTAGAGGTCCATCATCTCCTGCTGCTTGTTCGCCGCGCGCGGATCGCTCATGCTGATGCCCTTGTATTTCTCGTTCAGCTTCGTCATCTCGGGCTGCAGCACCTGCATCTTGCGCGCCGACTTGAGCGAGCTCAGCTTCAAAGGAAACAATGCCAGATTGATGATGATGGTGATCAGGATGATCGACCATCCATAGTTGTGCGCCAGCTTGTCGTTCAGAAAGTGGAGGACGATGAACAGAGGCTTGGCGAAAATCCCGAACCATCCCCATTGGATGATGTCGTCGAGCCTGGGATTCACCATGTGCAACGCGGAGATTTCCTTCGGGCCAAGATAGATGCCGAACTGATTGCGCGCCGCGCCCCCGACGGCGACGCCGGGATACGCCTCTTCCGAGGTGTTGACCGGCGAGGCGACAGTGTCCTGAAACGTGGTCGTCTCGAGCGTCGTATTCGGCGGAGGGAGAAACGCGGCGGCGAAATACTGATCGTCTATCCCGGCGAACGAGAACATCCCGTCCGCGTTTACCGGCCCGTTTTTTGCGGTTTTGGCCGGATCCCGCGCAAGCTTGTTCTTTTCGAGGTCGTAATGAATCGTTGCCTGCTGCGAAGTCGGATTCTGCACGGCCATATCGCCGAAGCCGCCGCGCCACTGCACGAGGTGCGGAAGCCCCGCGCCGTTCTGCGTGACTTCGTCCGCATACTGCACCATGTACCCGCTCGGCTGCAGGGCGATGGTTTTGACGGCGTGCGTGCGGCCGTCCGAATACTCGAACTTCATGGTGTTAGGCGACTGCGTGCCGACCCAGAGCGCTTTGTTCAGATCGGCGCTTGGCTGCTTGTCGCGGAAGGCGAAGGAGAACGGATATCCCACCTTATCCGCGCCCTTCTGGTTCACCAGCTCGAGCGGCTTGTTGTTGCTGTCGGTGAATTTCTTGAGCGTCCAGCTCTTCACCGTGCCGCCGCGGTTGGAAAAGACCACCTTGTAGAGATCGGTGTCGATCGTATATTCCTGGGCCGCGGCCGCCGAGATGGCATCGGTTGCCGGAGCTTCCGCCGGCGGCGCATTCGGATTCGGCATCGGCGTGCCGCTCGCGGTGTTTGCTGCCGTATTTGCCGGCTTGGTCGCCGCCTCCGCTGGTTTTGCGGCAGCAGCGGTTTTCTTAGCCGGCTCGGCCGGCGTAATGCCCAGCGTGCGGTACACCAGCGGGGTCACCACGAGGATGAGGCCCATGAGTACGAAGGCGATCACCATCCGCACTTCGTTCGAGAGCTCTTTGATCCCTTTGCCGGAGGAATTCTTTGAAGGTGTGGAACTCATTCGGATTTCAGCGGGCTGCCGGCCGCGGTACCGGGTCGCACCCACCCTCATGAAAGGGATGGCAACGGCCGAGGCGCTTCAGGCCCATCCAGATACCGCGCCCGGCGCCGTGCACTTCGATCGCTTCACGCATATATTGAGAGCACGTCGGATAAAACCGGCACGCCGACGGCAGCAGCGGAGAGATCAGGAGCTTATACCCTCTGAGGATGAACACGAGGATTTTGCGCACCTGATAAAGAGACGCCGAACTTCGGCCTGAAGTTCGGGGAACGGACATTCTTCCGCTTTGCGCCGGGGATTGAATACGATCCACCACTCCGAATCTAATTGTGACAGCTCAAGCCGGACGGCCTCGCGCATGCGGCGCCTGATTCGGTTGCGGACGACAGCTTTGCCGAGTGCCCGAGGCGTCGTAAAACCCAGGCGCGGTCCGGCGCATTCCGGGTCGGCGAGAACGAAAGCGGCGAAAAGGGCGCAGGTATGCCGCTTGCCCTTGTCGTAAACCTTACGGAAGTCGCTGGATCGGAGTAACCGGACACTTTTCGGAAAGCCTGATTTCGTCGCGGAGTCCGCGGCTGTCTTCTCCTTATCTTTCCGAGCTGACGGACAGCTTCTTGCGTCCAATGGCGCGCCGGCGCGACAGCACGGCCTGGCCGTCGGAGGTCTTCATGCGGGTCCGAAATCCGTGCGTTTTGGCGCGGCGACGGTTATTCGGTTGAAAGGTTCTTTTCGGCATTCTGTTCCTGGAAATATCGATTATACAACAGGTTGGGTAACCGGTTTGCCGTCCGGGGCGTAGACTGAATGCGAATGATCGCGCGATTGATCTGCTGCCTGCTGCTTTACTCGATCGTACTGAGCGCTCAGCAGCCTGAGATCGCGTCCACCCAGGCGCCGGTCACCTTCAGCAGCGGCGTCAATGTGGTTTCCGTTCCGGTCGTCGTTCGGGACAGCAAAGGCCGCGCTCTCGGCAATCTTAGCCGGGAGGATTTCCGCCTCCTCGACCAGGGCAAGCAACAGGTCATCACGAAGTTCTCCGTCCAGCGGAATGCCGTGGCGGACCAGTTAACGGTGGAGACCGGCGCACGCGCGACCACAGACACGCCAACCGGCACGGCGCGGAAGATCCTGCCTGATCACTACGTTGCCTATATGTTCGACGACGTCGATCTGACGCCGGCGGATCTGGTGCATGTCCACAAGGCGGCCGAAGCGCACCTGGCGAAGCTGCCATCCGGAAGCAGAGCCGCCATTTTCACCACGTCCGGCCGCGTCGCGGTCGACTTCACCGAGGACCGCGACAAACTCAATGAAGGGCTCGCGCGAATCGCGGCCAGTCCGAGCGCCGCTCCGCTTCCCGGTAGTTCCGAGTGTCCTGACGTCATCGGCGTTGCCCTTGCCGACAGAGTTCTGAACGCACAGGATCCGGAGGCGAGCCAGGAGGCCTACGCGCTGTTGACTCTATGCCTTCCGCCGGCAGCGATCACGAGGGGCACTATCGAGTCATTTGCGGAGAAGGCCCTCGCCGTCAACCATCTCAACACCGCCGCAACCGTCAGCTCGCTCGCCGACGTGGTGCGCCGCCTCTCTCTCATGCCCGGCAACCGCCTGCTGGTTCTGGCATCACCCGGATTCATGGTGCTCGGCGATCTTCGCGCTCAACAGAGCGACGCGATCGAAAAGGCGATCCGCTCGAACATCATCATCAGCACGCTCGACGCGCGCGGGCTTTTCACGGCATGGCTGAACGACACAGCGAGTGAGCACGACGGGATCAACTCAATCCGCATGCGCTCCAGGCGGGAGGAAGCTCAGGCCAACTCCTTCGTACTGGCCGATCTCGCGGACGGCACCGGCGGTAAATTCTTCCACAACGACAATGGACTCGCCGAGGGTTTCGATGAGCTCGCTGCGCCGCCTGAGTATGTCTACACCCTGGGATTCTCCCCGCAGAATCTCAAGCTCGACGGACGTTATCACGAGTTGAAGGTCCGGCTCGTCACGGCTAAGGGACTCGAAGTGCAGGCGCGCCGCGGCTACTGGGCGCCCAACCATGCGGCCGATCCGGCTGAGCAGTCGAAGGAAGAAATCCATGAAGCCGTCTTCTCGCTCGATGAAGTGCGCGATATTCCTGTAGATGTGACCACTGAGTTCTTCAAGACCGGCGACATCACCGCGCAACTCACTGTCACGTCGAAGCTCGACCTGCGGGCAGTGAAATTCCGCAGCTCCGGTGATCGCAACACCGACACGATCACAGTCGTCACCGGACTCTTCGATCAGGACGGGCATTACGTGAAAGGGCTCGAACGCGTCATCGACCTGCGCCTGCGCGATCAAACACTGGAGAAATTGACGAGCACAGGTCTGCCGGTACAGGAGACGTTCGACCTCACGCCCGGCCGCTACGTGGTACGTGTCGTCGTGCGCGATTCCGAAGGCTCGGCGATGGCGGCGCGCAACGGCACGGTGAATATCCCGTGAAGCATCTCGCGGTGCTCGGTTTGCTGGCAATCGCGGCGCCGGGCCAGCAGGCGGTATTTCAGTCCGAGACTCGCGTGGTGATTGTCGACGCCGTGGTGACCGGCAGGAAAGGTGAGTCCGTCGGCGATCTCACGGCCAAAGACTTTCGCATCTGGGAAGACAACAAGGAGCAGCCGGTTCGAAGTTTCTCGCGCGAGACGGGGGCTCCCGGCGAGGAGCCGCGCCGGCTGGTCCTCTTCTTTGACTTCAGCGGCATGAGCGCGTCCGACCAGGCCGGCGTCCGCCAGGCTGCGGCCGATTTCATAGACGCTGCCTTCGCCGGTGGAAAGAGGCCGTTGCTTGCCGTCGCCGCGCTCGACGAGAGCTTCCGCCTCGCGCAGACTTTTACAAATAAGGCCGAGCGTTTGAAGCAGGCAGTGCGCGGTTTGAAAATCGACACCTCTCCCGCCGGCGACACTCCTGTTGCCGTGGCCGCGCAGGAACTGACGGTCACTCTCGAGAATCTCGCACGCAATCTGGGCGCTTTGCCCGGACGCAAGGCGCTCGTTGTTTTCTCCAGCGATGGGGGTTTCACGGGCGCGCAGAACGGCGGCATGGCAGGTCTGGCGCAGATGTGCAATCGTTCCAACGTCGCTCTCTATCCCGTGGTGTCGCGGGCGTCATCCACGGCCGAGGCGCAGACGGCGGGGATCGCGGGCCTCGATTGCGATCAGCGCCGCCCCGCACCCCGCAATGGGCTGGCGCCTAAGCTGCAGCCCTGCTCGGTCCCTGACGACAATGGCCTCAATGCGCTCGCTGGCGCGACGGGCGGCTATTCAACGTTCACCACGAATGACCTGCTGGTGCAACTAAAGAAGATCGCCGCCGAACAGAACGAGTACTACGTGCTCTCTTATTCGCCGCCCGCGTCGCGGAGTGAAGCCTGTCATTCTCTGCGTCTGAAAGTGGATCGCAAAAGCGTCGTGCTTCGCGCCCGATCGAGTTATTGTTCGCAAAGGCCGCAGGATCTTCTTGCCGAAAGCCGCGTCGAGCGGGATCTGGAGAAACATGCAGCCGCGCCTCAAATCGCGGGCGCCGCGGCTGCGATCGAGGCTCCATTCTTCTATGCCGTGCCAGGTGTGGCGCGCGTTCACGTCAGCTTGGAAATCCCGACCGGGATGCTGAAATTCGAAAACCAGCGAGGCAAACTGCAAACCGAAATCAACCTTCTGGGGATTGCTTCCGCGCCCGACGGCAGTGTCGCGGCGCGCTTCAGCGATGTCGTCAGGCGCAGCTTCGACAATCAACGGGATGCGGACGCATTCAAAGAACGCCCGCTGCATTACGAAAAAGAATTCCGGATCGCGCCGGGTCAATACAATCTCGCGGTCGTCTTCAGCTCCGGCGGCACGAAATTTGGCAGAGTGGAAACGCCGCTTTCCATCGCCGCGCAGGACAACGGCCGGCTTGCCGTCAGCGGACTCGCGCTGGGCCAAGAAACGCGGGCCGCCGCTGAGATCGGGCTCGTCGCTTCACTGCTGGATCAGAGCGACTCGCTGGTTGCGAATGACCTGCAGTTGGTTCCTTCCGGCTCACGGACGTTCGACAAAGGCGGACAGGCGTTCTGTTACTTCGAGATTTATGCTCCGGGCGCGGTACCCCTTTCGATGCGCGCCCGCATTCTCGACAGCAGCTCCGGGCAGACGAAATGGGACGGAGGTGTTGCTGGTGTCGATCGTCCGTCGTCCCGCAGAGACGGCATTCCCGTCGCATTTGGGCTGCCGATTTCCTCGCTTCCATCCGGCTCATGGAAGCTTGAAATTACTGTGATCGGCGGCAGCGATACCGCTCAAAGAGCCATCGATTTCAAAATCAGGTAGCCGGAAAGCTCAGGATGCCATCTCGAGCGCCTCGCGCAGCTTGACGCTCAGTTTTATCGGTTCAAACCAGCCGGCCGGATACAAATAATCTTCACCGGATCCATCGACGATCCGTTGGCATAGCCGGCGACCGGCGACACTGGTCGGGGCGAATCCCTCTCGCTCATTTCGAGTTGGTGGAATCACGCGTTAATTGCCTCCCGAATCACCCGCGCCAGGTCCTCCTCCTTCATTGCCGTGCTGATGAACAACTCCTGCCTCGCCCCGTTCGCCAGCGCGATCGCTTTCCACCCATTCTGCGTCGGCACCGTGATCCGTATCTTCACCGCGCCCTTCGCATCCCGCACCGGCCGGATCACTCCCGGAATGATCGAACGAATCTCCTCTGCCTTCACCAGCCGGTCGAGCACCGGCCGCAAATCTTCGAGTATGCTGTGCTCGATCTTCAGCTTGCCTTTGCCCGTCCGCAGCCGAAAGCTCATCGCTTTCATTATGGGTCGCACAAACGGCCCCGTTCGTACACTGAATAGGTGCCTCACAAAATCACCCTGATTCCGGGCGACGGAATCGGACCCGAAGTAGCCGACGCCACCGCCCGCGTCGTCGAAGCCGCCGGTGTCGCGATCGAATGGGAGCGCGTCGATGCCGGCGTCGGCGCTGAAAAAGCCACCGGCCAATACCTTCCCGATGCTGTTTTCCAATCGCTCGCGCGCACTCACGTCGGACTCAAAGGTCCCGTCGGAACCCCCATCGCGAGCGGACACTCGAGCGTCAACGTCGCCCTGCGCAAGCGTCTTCACCTCTACGTAAATTTCCGCCCCGTGCGCATGCTGCCGGGACTGAAGACGCGCTTTTCCGATCTCGACATCGACCTCGTCATCTTCCGCGAGAATACAGAGGATCTCTACGCCGGCCTCGAGCACGAAGTCGCCTCGGGCGTGATGGAAAGCCTGAAGATCATCACCAAAACCGCGTCCACCAACATTGCCAAAGCCGCTTTCGAATTCGCCCAGCGCGAAGGACGCTCCAAAGTCGCCGCCATCCACAAAGCCAATATCATGAAGCTCACCGACGGACTCTTCCTGCGCTGCTGCCGCGAAGTCGCCGCCGGATTCCCCGAGATCGAATACGGCGAGCTCATCGTCGACAATGCCTGCATGCAACTCGTGATGCGGCCGGAAACTTTCGACGTGCTCGTGCTCCCCAACCTCTACGGCGATATCGTCTCCGATCTCACCGCCGGGCTCGTCGGCGGACTCGGCATCGTTCCCGGCGCCAACCTCGGCGACGACTGCGCGGTTTTCGAAGCCGTGCACGGCTCAGCTCCCGACATCGCCGGAAAAGGTCTCGCCAATCCGACGGCGCTTATCCAATCCGCACGGCTCATGCTTTCGCACATCGGGGAACGCGATGCGGCGGCGCGCGTGCAGAAGGCGCTTGAAGCTGTCTATCGTGAAGGCGTGCATCTGACGCGCGACGTCGGCGGCATCTGCGGCACCAGAGAATTCACTGACGCGGTGATGGCAAAGTTATAGAAAGAGCTGTAATATGTCCGCCGCAATCGCAGATCTCGAAGCCCATCGCCCGGCCCTGACCGGCCACTGTTATCGCATGCTCGGCTCCGCCATGGATGCCGACGACGCGGTGCAGGAGACGATGATCCGCGCCTGGAAAGGCCTCGACCATTTCGACGGCCGCGCCTCTCTCCGCACGTGGCTCTATCGCATCGCGACGAACGTCTGCCTCGATGAGCTTGCCGGCCGCGCCCGCCGCGCTCGCCCGATGGAGGAAGGTCCCGCCGGGACGATCGAGGACGCGGCTTCGGTCCTGCCGCGCACACACTGGCTCGAACCGATCGCGGACGTTCGGGCGCTTCCCGCGGACGCCAACCCCGCCGAACGCGCTGTGCTGCGCGAAACCATCCGGCTCGCCTTCGTGGCGGCGCTGCAGCATCTGCCGCCCAAACAGCGTGCGGCGCTGCTGCTGACCGAAGTGCTGGGATGGTCCGCCGCCGAGACCGCGGAAACGCTCGACACCTCGCTCGCGTCGGTGAACAGTGCGCTGCAGCGTGCACGCGCGACGCTTGCCGCGCGCGATGTCGGCAAAGCCGCGCCAATCTCCGAATCGCAATCCGCGCTGCTCAACAAATATGTCGAGGCTTTCGAGCACTACGATGTGGATCGGCTCACCTCGCTGCTGTGCGCCGACGCGCGCTTCTGCATGCCCCCGTACGCGCTTTGGCTGCAGGGAAGGGCATCGGTCCACAAATGGCTCCTCGGCCCCGGCGCGGCGTGCCGCGGATCGAGACTGGTTTCTACCGCCGCCTGCGGCTCGCCGGCATTCGCGCAGTATCGTCCTTCGCCGAATGGCGGTTACCACGCATGGGCGCTCGTCGTGCTGGAGCTCGCCGGAGACGCTATCGCCGGGTGGAATTCGTTCCTCGATGTCGAAGCTCTTTTACCCCGCTTCGATCTGCCCATGGAATTGCCCGGCTAGTGGGGCAGGGCACACAAAAACTCGCCGGGCCGCCGATGATTTTCGCTGCTCAGTCCAGTCTTCATTGTTGAAAGGCAAAATTTTGTTTCCAGGAATAGACAGGAGAAGACGATGTCGGTACAAAAACTCAACCCTTATTTGCAATTCAACGGAAACGCGGCTAAAGCCATCGAGCTCTACGAGCGGGCGCTCGGGGCCAAAGTCGAATCGCTGATGCGGCACGGCGATATGCCCAACGCCACTCCGGAAAAGAAGGATCTCATCATGCACGCGGCTCTGAAGATCGGAGGCGGTGAGCTCATGCTGAGCGACGAGATGTTCGCCGCTCCGATCGCGGGCGGGAAAAACTTCTACGTGGCCCTGCACCTCGACGACGTTGCCGACGCCGAAAAGATGTTTGCAGCCCTGTCGGCCGGCGGAACCGTTACGCAGCCCTTCGTCGACACCTTCTGGGGCGCGAAATTCGGCATGCTGGTCGACGCGTTCGGCGTCCAGTGGATGTTCAACTGCGAGCTGAAGAAGCAGGCAGCGTAACCGGAATCGTTCGCGATGCTCCTCACGGAGCGTTCTTTCGGACGTTCACCATGCGGAGCATCTGCGACACCAGGACGCACTGCGAAGGCCTGTTCGCTCTCTCATGCGAGAGCCGCGCGCAAGTGCTCCCGCCGCCGGTGGGAAGCGCGAGCGCACATGTGATCTCCGTTCTGCGCGGTGAACAATGAGATGGACGCGGTCGATCACGGGTTCATGTACGGCTGGAGCTTTCTCGATCCCGCCGGCCGCCGGTGGGAACTGATGGGGATGAACCCATCGCACATTCAGGAGCCGCCGGCGTAACCCAATCGTGCCGGCGCATGTTCAGTCGCACAGGCACACCTCCGCCCTGGGATGGCTGCGGGGTCACCCCGAACGGGAGGTGTTCGTGGTCCGTCTGGCGCCTGCGCTATTGCAGGTGCTGGACGGCGACTACAATGCCGCCAAAAATCAGCACCGAAACGGCGGAAATCGTGAGGTAGAGAATCAGCCGTTCCTTCATGCTGGACTCCCGTTTGTCGTCGCGTTTGATTTGCTCGTCGAGACTCTCGAACATAGGTCAAACCTCGCGAGCATGATACTCCCGCCGGGTGCCGAAAAAAAGGGGGGGTGGGCAGACGGCTTCGCCTGCCCGTCTTCTACTTCACTATCTTTTACTTCTTCTACTTCACGACGGGCTGCGCCACGTTGATGGTACTGGCTTTGTCCGCCATCGCCACCGACCGGATCGCGTCCTTACTCGGAAGTGCCGATGTATCCCAGCCGCCGCCCACGGCCTTGACCAGGTCGACCGCGGCCACCATGCGCCGCTGCAGCAGCGTAATGGCCTGCTGCTGATCGTTCAGCGCGATGGTCTGCGTGGTGATGACATTGAGGTAGGAATCGGTGCCCGCCTTATACCGCTCGATTTCGAGCGCTAAAGACTGATTGGCCGCCGTCACGGCCTCCTGCTGCTGCGCCGCTTCTTCGGCCAGATAGCGCAAGGAGGCGAGGTCGTCCTCAACTTCCTCAAATGCCGAGAGCACTGTCTGCCGGTACGAAGCGACGGTGGCGTCATACGAAGCCTCCACGCCCTCGAGCTGGGCGCCGCGCCGTCCGAAATCGAACAGCGTCTGTGAGAGCCCAGGGCCGGCAGACCACGTGCGGCTGGCGTACTTGAACAGACTCTGCAGGTTTGTGCTGACGAAGCCGGCGCTTGCCGACAGCGTGAGAGTCGGATAATACGCGGTTTCGGCAATCCCCACATTCGCGTTCGCCGCCGCGACCAGCCGTTCCGTGGCGGAGATATCCGGACGCCGCTCCAGCAACTGCGACGGGAGCGCCAGCGGAATTGGCGGAGGCGGACCATTGATCTTCCCCGGCAGGATTTCGAGCGAAGCCGGCGGCACACCCGTCAGCACCGCAATCGCGTGCTGCAACTGCGCGCGGGCCACCCGGAGCTCCGTATTCTGCGCCCGTGCGCCGGCGAGCTGCGTCTGCGCGAGCGACACGTCGGTCTTCGACGCGACGCCGCCGTTAAAGCGGTTCGTCGTCAGCTCGAGGTTCTTCTGATAAGCGGCGATCGTGTCGGTGAGAACATCCTCCTGCATATACGACGCCGCTAACAGGAAGTAATCGCTTGCCAGCGCTGCCTGCGCGCTGAGCCGGATGTTTTCCAAATCCGCGGCGCTTACCTGGGCGTTGTCGACCGCGTTCTCGACGGCCAGACGAACACGCCCCCACAAGTCGGGCTCCCAGCTCGCAGTGATGGGCAGCGAGAAAGACGAACCGATGCCGCCTCCGACACCACCGCCGGCGCCGCCGCGATCGGACTGCGTGATTGATGGGCTCGCGCCGATGCTGGGGTAATAGCCCGCCCGCTGCAGGTTGACCTGCGCGCGCGACTGCCGGAACTGTGCCTCCGCCTGCTTGACGTTCTGGTTGTTGATGTTGATCTGCTCTTCGAGTTTATTGAGCTCGGCGTCGCCAAAGATCTCCCACCATTTGCCCTTCAGCAGTTCATCGCTGGGCGTGGCGGTCTTCCATTCATCGCTGCCCTGCAGCTCCTTGAACGCAACGGGAGTCTGGGCGATCACGGGCCGCTGATATCTCGGACCGACAGTGCAGCCAGCGCTCAAAAAAACCGCGCAGCCGGCGGCGGCCAGGACGGCGGCCTTGCGGAGATCACGTTTCTTCAATCCGCTCCGGCTTTTCAATCCGCACCTTCCGCGGCCCCGCCCGGAATGAAGAATCCGGGCCGATTGGCGAATGCCTTCCGGCGGCTGAAACGCTTGCTGAATCGATCGAGATAAAGATAAGTCACGGGAGTGGTAAACAATGTCAATAACTGGCTGACGATCAGGCCGCCGACGATCGCGATGCCGAGCGGCTGGCGCAATTCGGAACCCACGCCATAGCCGAACGCCATCGGCATGCCGCCCAGCAGCGCGCACGAGGTCGTCATCATAATCGGCCGGAAGCGCAGCAGACATGCCTGGTAAATCGATTCGCGCGGGGTCAGGCCGGTCCGCTCCGCCGCCAGCGCGAAGTCGATCATCATGATCGCGTTCTTCTTTACGATGCCGATCAGCAGGATGATGCCGATCATCGCGATGATGGAAAGCTCAGTCCTGAACAGCACCAGCGCGATGAGCGCGCCGACGCCCGCCGATGGCAGCGTCGAAATAATCGTCAGCGGATGAATCAGGCTCTCATACAAGATGCCGAGCACGATGTAGACAGCGAGAAGCGCCGTCAGAATCAGCATCGGCTGGCTGGAGAGCGAATCCTGAAAAGCCTGGGCCGTGCCCGCGAACTTACCTGTGATGGCGACCGGAAGCCCCATCTCGACTTCCGCCTGGTTGATCGCCCGGACCGCGTCTTCGAGCGAATATCCCTCAACCAGATTGAACGAGAATGTCGTCGCCGGGAACTGGCCCTGGTGCGGCAACTGGATCGGCGTGATCCCCTGGCTGAAGTGCGCGAAGGTCGAAAGCGGCACCGAAAGCCCGCGCGGCGTCTGCACGTAGATCTGCTTCAGGAAATCGGGACTCTCCCACCATTGCTGTTCGAGCGCGAGCACCACATGATACTGGTTGATCGCCTTGTACATCGTCGATACCTGGCGCTGGCCGAACGAGTCGTAGAGCGCGCTGTCGACAGCCTGGGCCGTAAGGCCGAGCCGCGATGCCGTATCGCGATCCACGATGACGTTCGACGACAACCCCGAATTCTGCTGGTCGGAGCTCACGTCCACGATCTCGGGCAGATTCGAAAGCCGGTCGAGCACGCGCGGACCCCATAGCGCGAGCATCGAGAGGTCCTGCGATTGCAGTGTGTACTGATACTGCGCGTTGCCCTGACGGCCGCCGATGCGCAGGTCCTGCTGCGATTGCATGAACAGGTTCGCGCCCGGCATGCCGGAAGTCTTGTTGCGGATGCGCGTGATCACCTGGTCGGGCGTCACGTCCCGCTTTTCTTTGAGCTGCACGAAGATCTGCGCCGAGGTAGACCCGCCGCCATTGCCGCCGGCCGTGATCCCGACCGTGTCTACGGCGGGATCGGCGCGCACTTGTGCTTCGTACCACTTCGCCTTCTCGACCAGCGCCTGATAGGAGATGTGCTGCTGCCCCTGCACTTGTCCGTAGAGACGCCCCGTATCCTGCTGCGGGAAAAATCCCTTGGGGATCTTCACGTAAAGATAGCCGCTCACGCCGATCGTGAGGAGCATGATCAGCAGAATGGGGGCGGGATGCGAAAGCACAGCCTGCAGCGCCGAGGCGTAGGTCGAGATAATCCACTGGAAAAACTTTTCCGTCCAGTTATAGAGCTTGTTATGCGTGTGCCTGACTTTGAGCAGCCGCGAGCACATCATCGGCGTGGCCGTCAGCGAAACGGCCAGCGATACGCAGATCGAGACCGACAGCACCATGGCGAACTCGCGGAACAGGCGGCCGATGATGCCGGGCATCATCAGGATGGGAATGAAGACCGCGATCAGCGAGATGCTCATCGAGAGGACCGTGAAGCCGATTTCCTCGGCGCCCCGCAGAGCAGCCTTCATCGGCGTCATGCCGTCTTCGATGTGCCGCGTGATGTTCTCGATCACGACGATGGCGTCGTCGACCACGAATCCGGTCGCGATCGTCAGGCCCATCAGCGAGAGATTGTCGAGCGTATAGCCGAGCAGATACATGGCGCCGAACGTCGCGATCAGCGAGACCGGCACTGAAATACTCGGAATGAATGTCGCCCACCCGTTGCGCAGGAAAGTGAAGACCACCAGGATCACGAGGCCGATCGAGATGATCATGTTGCGCTGGGCGTCGCGCACGGAGTCGCGGATCGTCGTGGTGCGATCGTTTTCGATCTTCAGGTCGGCGTGCGACAGAGACGCGCGGAAGCGTGGCAGGATGTCCTTAATCCGGCGCACAGTGTCGACGACATTGGCATTTGGCTGCCGGCTGATCTGAATGAGGACGGCGGGCTTTCCATCCGCCATTCCGAGATTGCGGACATCCTCGACCGAATCCACCACGCGGCCGAGATCGGAAAGTCGCACGGGAGAGGCGTTGCGATAGACGACGATCAGATTGCGATAGTCCTTCGCTTCAAGCAACTGATCGCTGACAATGAGCGGCACGGTTTCGCGGTCGTTATCGAGCGAGCCTTTCGGCTTGAGCGCGTTGGCGCTTGCGAGGAAGTTGCCGATCTGGTCGAGCCCGACGTTATACTTCGATACCGGCTGCGGATTGACTTCGACGCGCACCGCCGGCAGCGAGCTGCCGCTGACCTGCACCTGTCCCACGCCTTGGATCTGCGCCAGCTTCTGTGCGAACACAGACGACGCCAGGTCGTAGAGCTCCGGACGCGGCACCACTTCGGAAGTCAGCGCGAGGATCAGGATCGGCTGATCGGCCGGGTTCTGTTTTTTATAGGATGGGTTGCGCGGCAGGTTCGAAGGCAGGTAACCGCGCGCGGCGTTGATTGAAGCTTGTACATCGCGCGCGGCGGAATTGATGTCGCGGCTGAGATCGAACTGCAGCGTGACCTGCGCGGAACCGACCGAGCTGCGGGACGTCATCTCGGTCACGCCGGCAATGCGCGTGAACTGTTTTTCGAGCGGCGTCGCGACTGAGGCGGCCATCACTTCGGGGCTGGCGCCGGGAAGCTGTGCCGACACATTGATGGTCGGAAAATCGACTTGCGGCAGCGCGGCAACCGGCAACTGGAAGTAAGCGATCCCGCCGGCGAGGGTGAGCGCGACGGTGAGCAGCGTAGTCGCGACGGGCCGTTCAATGAATGGCGTCGAAAGACTCATGACACGTGGCGCGGGCACTCGTGCCCGCTGCACCCGCAATCATGCCGGCGGATGTGCAGAGGATTAGAAAAATGCCCGTGAACCGGCATTTTCGCCGTATGCTCACCTGTCGCCGCCGTTTGCCGCACAAGTTTCCCGAAGGCAAATGGATTTTCGCGACGTGGCACCTGCACGGCAGTCTGCCGCAGGCCAAATACCCGCCGGCGGGAAAAATGTCGGCCGGCGAGGCGTTCGTGTGGATCGACCGCCATCTCAACACCACTCGTCGCGGCCCGATGTATCTGAAACAAGACCGAACCGTGAAAATCGTGGCCGATTCGCTTTTCCGGGGCGCAGAACTCGGACACTACGACCTCGGACCCTGGGTCATCATGTCGAACCACATTCACGTTCTTCTGCTGCCGAAAATCGCGCCGCCGAAGTTGTTCCGAGCGCTCGGAAGAACAGGCAACCCCTTCTGGCAGGGCGAATCTTACGACTGTTGGGTCCGCGATGGTGAGTTTAAACGCATCGCCAACTACATAGAAAACAACCCCGTCAAAGCCGGGCTTGTCGCTCGACCCGAAGATTATCGCTGGTCCAGTGCGAACACGGCGGCGAACCTGGACGCCGGCAGGAGTGCCCGCGCCACAGTAGCCTGACGTCATGTCATCTCCGGCAGCGACAACTGCTCGTCGTGCGCCGGCCCGCGCAAATGCGCGACCCAGGCCGCGATCCGGCCGAACCACAAATAGATGACTGGTGTTGTGAAGAGAGTCAACACCTGGCTCACCAGCAACCCGCCGATGATCGTGATACCCAGCGGTCGGCGCAGCTCCGAGCCCACGCCGGTGCCGAATGCCAGCGGGACCGCGCCCAGCAGCGCCGCCATCGTCGTCATCATGATCGGGCGAAAGCGCAGCAGACACGCCTGGTAAATCGCTTCCTCCGGCGTCTTGCCTTCCTTGCGCTCGGCTTCGAGCGCGAAGTCGATCATCATGATGGCGTTTTTCTTCACGATGCCTATCAGCAGGATGATGCCGATCAGCGCAATGATGTCGAGGTCCTCGTGGAAAAGGATCAGGGCCGCGATCGCGCCCACGCCCGCCGACGGCAGCGTCGACAGAATCGTGACCGGGTGAATGTAGCTTTCATACAGGACCCCGAGCACGATGTAGACGGTCACGATCGCGGCCAGAATCAAAAGCGATTCGTTGGCCAGTGAATTCTCAAACGCCCGCGCCGTGCCCTGGAAGGTCGGCTCGATGCTGCCCGGCATGCCGAGCTCAGTCGTCGCTTTGCGGATATTCGCCACCGCTGCGCCCAGCGACGCGCTCGGCGCGAGATTGAACGAAAGCGTCACCACCGGGAACTGGCCCTGATGGTTAATCGTGATCGGTGTCGGAACGTTCTTGAATGTCGTGAACGACCGCAGGGGCGCCTGCGACAACGGGGCCGCCCCGGTGAGCGCGCTGTTGGTGCCGGCGAGCGCGATCGTCGATGCCAGATTCTGCGACGCCGACCCGACCTGAACGTAGATATCTTCCAGCGCGGCGGCATTCTGCTGCCACTGCGGCAGCGCTTCGAGAATCACGTGATACTGGTTGGCCTGCGTGTAAATTGTCGATACCTGACGCTGGCCGAACGCGTCATAGAGCGCGTCGTCGACGTTCTGCGGCGTAATCCCGAATCGGCCGGCGGTATCGCGGTCGATGACCACTTCAAGTCCCAGACCGTTGTTCTGCTGATCGGTCGCCACGTCGCGCAGCTCCGGAATCTGCTTGAGCTTGTCGACCAGCCGCGGAATCCATGTGTCGAGCGTCGTCTTATCGGGCGCATCGAGCGCGTATTGATACTGGGTGCGGCTGATGCGGTCTTCGACCGTCAGATCCTGCACCGGCTGCATGAAGAGAGTGATGCCCGGCACCTGCGCCAGCGCGGGCTGCAGCCGCCGGATGACTTCCACGGCGGAAATCTTCCGTTCTTCGAGCGACTTCAGCGTGATCTGAATGCGCCCGCTGTTCATCGTCGTGTTCTGTCCGTCGACGCCGATAAACGACGTCAGACTCTCGACCGCCGGATCCCGCAGAATGACTTTCGCCAGTTCCTGCTGCTTGGTCCCCATTGCGAGGAAAGAAATTGTTTCCGGCGCCTGCGAAATGCCGAGGATCACGCCGGTATCCTGCACCGGGAAGAAGCCCTTCGGCACCGTGATGTAGAGCCAGGTCGTGAGCGCGAGCGTTCCCACCGCAACCAGCAGCGTCAAAGGCTGGTGGCGCAAAACGACCCGCACCATCTTTCCGTACTGCTCGATCGTCTTGACGAAAACCCATTCCGACCAGCGGTAAAACCGCCCCTGCTCGTGCTCGGGTTTGTGCTTCAGGATGCGCGCGGCCATCATCGGCGTCAGCGTCAGCGAAACGAAAGCCGAGAAGATGATGGTCACCGCCAGCGTTACGGCAAACTCGCGGAACAAACGGCCCACGATATCCGCCATGAACAGGAGCGGAATCAGGACCGCGATGAGCGAGACAGTCAGCGAAACGATGGTGAACCCAATCTCCGCCGAGCCCTTCAGCGCGGCCTCCATCGGGGAATCGCCCATTTCGAGATAACGCGAAATGTTTTCGATCATCACGATCGCGTCGTCGACGACGAACCCCGTCGAAATTGTGAGCGCCATCAGCGACAGGTTGTCGAGACTGTAGCCCAGCAGGTACATCACCGCGAAAGTGCCGACCAGCGAAAGTGGCACGGCGATGCCGGGAATGATCGTCGCCGACAGGCTCCGCAGGAAGAGGAAGATCACCATCACGACCAGGGCGATCGTGAGCATGAGCTCGAATTCGACGTCGGCGACCGACGCCCGGATGGTAGTGGTGCGGTCCGTGGTTACCTGCAGATCGACGCCTTCGGGCAGCGATGACTTGATCTGCGGCAACAGCGCCGTCACCGTATCGACCACGCTGATGATGTTCGTCCCGGGCTGGCGCTGAACATTCAGAACGATGGCCGGAGTTTCATTGACCCAGGCTTTCTTGCGCGTATCTTCGGCGCTGTCCACGATGGTCGCGACGTCGGAAAGCCGCACCGGCGCGCCGTTGCGATAGGCGATCACGATCGGCGCGTATTGGGCGCCGGATTCGAGCTGGTCGTTGTCGTTGATCGTCCACGCCTGTGAGGGGCCGTCGAAGTTCCCCTTCGCCTGGTTAACGTTGGCGCTTCCCAGCGCCGTTCGAAGCGTGTCGAGACTGAGCCCGTAGGATGCCAGCGCCACCGGGTTGGCCTGCACCCGGACGGCAGGACGCTGCCCACCGCTGATACTCACAAATCCGACGCCCTTCAACTGCGAGATTCGCTGCGCCATGCGCGTCTCGGCCAGTTCCTCGATTTTGGGAAGCGGCATCGTTCGCGATGTGATCGCCAAAGTCAAAATCGGCGCATCGGCCGGATTGGTCTTGTTATAAATCGGCGGAGTGGGCAGGTTCGTCGGCAGGAACGTGCCGGAGGCGTTGATCGACGCCTGCACTTCCTGTTCCGCCACATCGATAGAGAGATCGAGCGAGAACTGGAGCGTGATCAGCGAGCTTCCGAACGAGCTGATCGAAGTCATCTGGGTCAGCCCCGGCACCTGCCCGAATTGTTTTTCGAGGGGAGCCGTGACGGCGGACGTCATTACCTCCGGACCGGCGCCCGGATAGAACGTCTGAACCTGGATGGTGGGATAGTCAACCTGCGGCAGCGCCGAGACCGGCAACTGCCGGAACGCGACAATACCGACGAGAACCACTCCGGCCATCATGAGCGAAGTCGCTACAGGCCGGAGGATGAAGATCCGGGACGGACTCACTGCTCGCCGCCCCCGCCTTTCTTCTTAAACTGGCCCTTCTTGTTGAATTGGCCCTTGTACTGACTGTCGCCGGCCTTCTGGCCGAAGTTGCCGCGCGCCGCATCGCTGACGGGCGGACCCTCGCTGCTGATATCGCTGGCGCGGCCCTGCGCGTTGCCGCCCTGCTCCACCTGGCCTTGTGCCACCGAGCCGCCCTGGCCGTTGGCGCCCTTCTTGCCGCCCTTTTTGCCGCCTTTGCCCGCGCGCAGACCCGAAGCAGCGATGGCTTCGAGCTCGCCGGGTTTGCGAATGCGAACCTGGACACCTTCATCCAGCCTGTCCGTGCCGTCGATTACAATCTGATCGCCAACATTGATGCCTGAGACGATTTGCGCGCTGTCCGCATCGGTGATCCCGACTTTGACGACTTTGAGGTGCACTTTGGAAGATTCCGGGTCGACCACATAAACGAACGTGCCCTGCTGCCCGTTCTGTACCGCCACGAACGGCACGACCATCTGCTGGTGAAGTGTGTCGACGCGCAGCTTGATGTTCACGAACTGCTGCGGAAAAAGCGCGTTGTCCTTGTTCGGGAATACGGCCTTCAGCTTCGATGTGCCGGTGGTCGGATCAATCTGGTTATCGACGGTTTCAAGCGTTCCCGATGCCAGTTTCTGCGAGTTGTCGCGGCTATAAGCGTCCAGCGGGAGTTTTATACCCGAATTCAGCTTCTTCATGACTATGGGCAGATTGTCTTCCGGAATCGTGAAGAGCGCCGTGATCGGCTGCAGTTGCGTAATAACGACCATGCCGGTCTGATCGGACGCATGTACGATATTGCCTGGGTCCACCTGCCGCAAGCCCACGCGGCCGCTGATCGGCGCCGGGACTTTGGCCCATGTCAGATTGAGGTTGGCGCTGTCGATATTGGCCTGATCGGTCTTGATATTTCCTTCGTACTGCGCCACCAGAGCTTTCTGCGTATCCAGTTGCTGCTGCGGAATGGCGTCCTGCTTGAGCAGGGTCGTGTAGCGGTCCAGATCCACTTTGGCGTTCGCCAACAGAGCGGCATCCCGCGCCATTTGCCCCTGCGCGAGCTCGAGCTGCACCTGGTAGGGACGCGGGTCGATCTCAATCAGGATCTGCCCCGCCTGCACCAGGTCGCCTTCATTGAAGTTGACCTTCATCAACTGCCCATCGACGCGGGACTTAACCGTCACAGTGTAGTAGGCCGTCACGTTGCCGAGACCATCCTGGATCACCGGGAAATCGGCGAGCTTGACCGGCGTCGTCACGACCGGGATCGGTCCGTTTCCGCCACCGTTACGGCCACCGCCCTTGCGGCCGCCGCCTTTGTTTTGGCTTTGGGGAATCAAGCCGGGCTGCCCCGCTCTCCACACCGCGTAAGCCGCAACCCCGGCGATGATCAGGAGAAGCAGCACCCAGATAAATCCGCGCTTCTTCGGCTTGCCGGACGGCGCGAACTTCTGGGGAGGTGGTTCAGGGGCCCCGTGGCGGGGACGCACCTCCGGATAGTCCTTCAGATCTGTGGATGTGGTGTTCGTCGTCATTCAGCCTGCGTTTTAATATTCAGTTATTTACAAGTGACTGTTTCGAAAGCCCTCAGGTAACGTTCGGAGGGGAGGTTTCAAACTTTTACAAATGTGCGTGGCCGCCGAGGCGCCGTGGGCGACTGAAAACAATGGGGAAACTTTCGCCAAACAGTCGTCCTACGATTATACCTGCGATTATAGCCCGCCGCGTCGACACTCCTGTCGACGTGTTCGGGGCTAAGTACGCCTTTTCAGAAATACGCTGTGGCCGTTTGACTAAGTACGTGACCGCACTTGCGAAATGGTGTGCTAAACGGGTAGTGCTAAACGTGCACCCAGCTTCGGCGAATCCGTCTGGCTCGGGATTTGAACAGCCGCTATCACGCGCAACTCGGAGTCTTCGTCCGTGAGCTTCGATTCGACGAAATCGACGCCTGCGGCGAGAATGCCGTATTTGGTGTGATTGTCCCTTGCGACGTATCCTTTTTCACAAAGATACCAGAGCGCAAAGCCAAGCTCCTCGCGCGTAAAGCCGCTCAGCAATTCCAGATCGAGAATGGAAAGCCCCGGGAACTCGTGGTCGGCCGTACGCTTCCGATAGAGCAGACACAGCACGGCCAGACGCCGGTTCTGCTCCCCTCGCAAACCAGAGAAAAAGTCCCTCGAGCGCATGTCGAACCGGATTACAGCCTTCGAATCCTCGAGCTCCGCGTTGTATCGCGCGCGCTGCCGCGGATCGCTGAGAATGCGGTGGGCTTCGGCGATGCGAAGAAAGATTTCCGCATCGCCTGTCTTCTCATTATCCGGATGGAAACGTTTGGCCAGCGTGCGGTAAACACGCTCGATGGTCTCGTTTTCGGCGCCGGCGCTCAGACGGAGGATTTCGTAATGGTCCGGCGCCATGGGATCGTGGCCGCCGGTAGACGTTTTCGCCGTGAAGTGCAGCCCCATTACGTACATGGCGCGGTTCCAGGTACAATGCTTTACCTGCGCGAGGGCCGCCACTTCGAAGGCCGGCGCGCGCACAATAACGTGCGCCAGCAGCGGAAGGCTCTCCGGACATTCGATCGCCACGCCGACTTCGGAGAGATTGACGGCCCGGCACGTCTCGAAACGTTTCTCGCCTGCGTCGTTCTTCCAGATCAGCTCGATTGGATAGTCCGCGTTTTTCCGGAGTTCGCTTCGGTTCTCGACTGGCACGGCCTCGCCCTCTATTCTCTTGTATCGTGATGTGCGACGCCGATCAATTGCCCCCGTACCATATCGCCGGTTAACCGGGCTGGCCAGTAGTTAACGGATCGAAGCGCCGTGCCCGAAATCGCGGCCCTGCAAGCCCCATGCGGGAATACCCATGCAAGAATAAAGATTGAAGCGTCTGATCGCCGCGCCGCTGCTGTTTCTCACCGCCTGCGCCACTAACCAACAGCCCAAAAGCCAGGTGGAAAGCGCCTTGCCGCCGGCGCACGTCGACCCGGCGACGGCCGGGACTGTTTCGGGCCGGGTTCTCTTCGAAGGCCCCGCGCCGGTTATGCCGACAATCGATTTTTCATCAAATCCGCAATGCGAACGGCAGCATAAGACACCGCAAAAAGCGGAGACCGTCATCGTGAATTCCAATAAGACGCTCCGCAACGTATTCATCTGGATCAAAGACGGACTGCCGCGCGCCCGCTGGACCGCGCCCGCCGAGGCCGCAAAGCTCGACCAGCTCGGCTGCGTTTACGAGCCGCACGTGCTCGGAATTATGGAAGGCCAGCAGCTCGAAATCCTGAATGACGATCCGGTTAATCACAACGTTCACGCCGAGAGCAAAGTGAACCCGGCGTGGAATGAATCGCAGGCGCCGCGCGCGGAGCATAAATACAAGCGTTTCGACTCCGAGGAGATTCTCTTCCCCGTCACCTGCAGCGTGCATCCCTGGATGCGCAGCTATATCGGGGTATCGCCGCACCCTTATTTCGCCGTCACGGGCGACGACGGTTCGTTTACGCTGAAGAACGTCCCCCCCGGAACTTATACGATTGAGGCGGTCCACGAGAAGTATGGCCGCAAGGAAGGCAAAGTAACGCTCGCGCCTGACGGGACCGCGACGATCGATTTTTCGTATGGCGTCTGACGAATATAGTGCCGGTCTTTATCGCTGGTCGATTCTGCTGGCTTTCTGCACCCTGCTCCTTGTCGTAGCCGGCGGGCTCGTCACCAGCCGTGATGCCGGGCTCTCCGTCCCCGACTGGCCGCTTTCCTACGGCAAGCTGATGCCTCCGATGGAAGGCGGCATCCTTTATGAGCACGGGCACCGCATGATTGCGACAACGGTCGGCCTGCTCACGATCGTGTCGGTAGTGTGGCTCTTCCGCGCCGAGAAGCGCCGCTGGCTGCGATGGCTCGGCGTGATCGCGCTCGCAGCCGTTATTGCCCAGGGCGTGCTCGGCGGCCTGACCGTGCTCTTGTTGCTGCCCTGGTGGATCTCGACGTCTCACGCCTGCCTCGCGCAACTCTTCTTTTCGACCACGGTTGCGCTGGCTCTTTTCACTTCCAATTGGTGGCTGCGCGGACCCTCGCTCCTCGACGAGGACGCGAAATATCCCATTCGCGACCTCTCACTCGCCGCGCCCATATGCGTGCTCGCACAGCTCGCTCTGGGAGCCGCGGCGCGTCACAAGGCCATCGGCTCCATTTACCACATCTCGGCGGCCCCGTTTGTCACCGGCGTGATACTTTGGGTTTCGTTGCGAATCCTGCTCCATTACGCGGAAAATCGCGAATTGCGCATCGCTTCGATTACACTTCTTGCCATTACCTTCTGTCAGGTTTTCCTCGGCCTCGGCGCCTTCATGAGCCGAATCGCATATGCGGACGCCGTGCAGCCGATGCCGCTGATGGTTACGTTCACCGTTCTTCACGTGGCCGTCGGCGCGCTGACCCTGGCTGCGAGCGTGGCGCTCGCGATCCTGGTGCGACGCAATATTCCGGCGCCCGCGCGCGAATTCGCCGGGTCGGGCGCCACGGCTGTTTCGCAGTAATGCGCGACTACATCGCACTGACGAAGCCGCGCGTCACCTGGCTCATCCTGATGAGCACGGGGGTGGGGTATTTCTTCGGACTAAAGCCGGCGCCCGGTGAGATTGCCGCTCCCATCAACTGGATGCTGCTGCTCCACACGCTCGTCGGCACGGGACTGATCGCCTCCGGCACTGCGGCGCTCAATCAGTGGTATGAGCGCGACGCCGACCTGCTGATGCGGCGCACGGCGGGCCGGCCGCTTCCGGCCGGCAAGATGACCGCGACGCGCGCGCTCTGGTTCGGCATCGTGCTCGCGGTACTCGGTTTTGTGGAACTGGCTCTGGGCGCCAATCTTCTCTCCGCATTGCTTGGCGCCTTCACGCTGGGGAGCTACCTGTTTGTCTATACACCGCTCAAGCAGCGCTCGCATTTGTCGACTGTGATCGGCGCGCTGCCCGGCGCCATGCCGCCGCTGATGGGCTACGCCGCATCGCACGGCTCACTCACGCCGGAAGCATGGACGCTCTTCGCCATCCTGTTCATCTGGCAGTTCCCGCACTTCCTCGCGATCGCCTGGATGTACCGCGAGGACTACGCGCGCGCCGGCATCCGCATGCTGCCCGTCGTCGAGCCGGACGGCATGTCGACGGGCCGCCAGATCATTCTCTACGCTTCGACGCTGATTCCGGTGAGTCTCTTTCCGGTGCTGCTTGGGATGTCCGGAAAGGTCTATCTGGTGGGCGCCCTCATCCTCGGTGGATGGTTTCTCTATACTGGCGTCCGGGTGGCGTTCGATCTGACCAATGTCAGGGCGCGCCGCGTGCTTCTGGCGTCGGTCATCTACTTGCCCGTGATTTATGGATTGATGATCTTCGACAAACCGTCATGGTGAAGATGAGAGTGGTAATCGTAGTCCTGTTGCTCTGCGCGGGTTGTGCGCGAGAGAAGCCGCTGCCCGTTCTCGGTGAAATTCCCCGGTTCGATCTGATCGATCAACAGGGCACGAAGTTCGATCGGGCGGCGCTTGACGGACACGTTTGGATCGCCGACTTCATCTATACGAACTGCGAAAGCTCCTGCCCGCGCATGAGCTCAAAGATGCATTCGATCCAGGGCGAGACTGCTTCGGATGTGCGGCTCGTATCGTTCAGTGTGGATCCGGCGCGGGATTCGCCGCAGGCTCTCGAAGAATACGGCAAAAAGTATGCGGCCGACGAGAAGCGCTGGACGTTCCTCACCGGCAACCCCGCCACGCTCGAAATGCTCGACCATGACGCGTTCAAGCTCGGGAGTTTGAGCATGGACCACAGCACGCGCTTCGTTCTGATCGACAAAAAGGGCCGCGTGCGGGGCTACTACGGTTTGTTTGACGGCGATTCGGCCGCGCATCTCGAAAAAGACGCCGCCCGCCTCGACAAAGAAAAAGCGTAATGCGAGCCGCCGGTGGCGCGGACACTCGTGTCCGCGGTGGCGGCACTCCTGCCGCCGTTCGTCACGCCCTATGACCGAGCTGCAGCCGAAGCCCCCCAGCGTTATCCCGGTCGTCCTCGCCGGTTTCTGCGCCTTCCTGACGCTGTTTGCGCCACAACCGATTCTGCCGATGCTCGCCGACGTCTTCCACGCGAGCAAAGTCATGATCAGCCTGACCGTGACGGCCTCGACCCTGGGTGTTGCTCTGGCTGCGCCGGTGATGGGCCAGATTGCGGACCGCGTCGGACGCAAACGGGTGATCGTGCTGTCGGTGATGACGCTCGGCGTTGCGACCCTGCTGACCGCGACGTCTGCAAATCTTTGGATGCTGCTCCTCTGGCGCTTCGTGCAGGGCGTCGCGACGCCGGGCGTATTCTCGGTGACCACGGCGTACGTGCATGACGAGTGGCCGGTGGCGAGCGCGTCATCCGCGATCTCTTCTTACGTGAGCGGCACGATCGTCGGCGGCTTCAGCGGCCGCTTCCTCGCGGGCCTGACCGCCGAGCATTTCGGCTGGAGGTGGGCGTTCGTTCTGCTCGGCTGCATCGGCCTGGCCATCGGCGTTTATGTCGCGCTGAGTCTTCCGGCGGGCCGCAGGTTCGCTCGCCCCACGGAAATGGTGAGCCTTGCCGCCGGCGTCGGCGATCATCTGCACAACCGCGAATTGATAGCCGCGTACAGCGTTGGTTCCTGCGTGCTGTTCTCCCTCACCGCGATGTTTACCTACGTGACGTTCCATCTCGCCGCCCCGCCCTTCCTGCTGGGCGCGGGCACGCTGGGCTCGATCTTCGTGGTCTACCTGATGGGAGCGGCCGTTACGCCTTTCGCCGGCAGAATAATGGATCGCGACGGACACCGCACCATGCTGATTCGGTCCGCCGCCATCGGCGCAGCGGGCGCTTTGGTCTCGCTCATCCCTCGCGTCTGGACCGTCATTGCCGGACTCGCCATCTGCAGCACCGGCGTTTTCATTGCACAGGCGGCGGCGACCAGCTTCGTCGGCTTCGCGGCAAAGCGCAATCGCGCGCTTGCGCTCGGCCTTTACGTCAGCTTCTATTACGGCGGCGGCAGCTTCGGCAGCACCGCCCCGGGCTGGCTCTGGCAGCGCTTCGGATGGGCCGGATGTGTGGCGCTCGTAGTCCTCGTGCAGGCTGCCGTCGGAGGACTCGCGTGGCTCATGTGGACGCCGCGCAGCGTGATAGATTGAGCTCGAGTTCTACGACGGCCTCTCGCCTTACGTGGAAGTGCGTCGCGGCCAGCGCGCGGGACAGTTGTTTCTCGACACCGGCGCCGACAGAAGCGCCGTCTACATGTCCTTCCGCGATGCACTGGGACCTGACGCGGCGAGGCTGAAGAGCAGGCACGAGAGGAGCGAGGGCGTCGGAGGCACAGTTGACCGGTCGGTCGAGCGCATTTCCAAAGCTCGAACTCGAGGTTTTCGGGAAGTCTGTCGAACTCAGGAAGATCAGCCTGGCGCCGCAGCCGCCTGGCGATGGCCGCTGGCTCGATGGCGTTCTCGGAATGGACGCCATGCCTCGCGGATTTACGCTCGACTTCCGCGCGATGCAGTTTTCACCCGAGTGAAGCTCAGCGCCCCAGACGTTCCCGCAGCCTTGTGGGTTCCGTGAGGGCCAGATAAATCACCCCAAAAGGAATCAGTGTAGCGACGGCGAGCAGCTTCGGGCTCCGCAGAACCGGCTCGATCCGCAGCTTCAGGAAAAACGTTACGGCGGCCGCAATAATCGCCGCCGCCCACAAGCGCGCCAGAAACGCGGCGCCGACGGCATCCGAGCCGATGCGCTTCGCGAGCGAGCCGCGCAGCAGGATGAACTCGATCCAACCGCTCACGCCCGCCGAAGCCGTCAAACCGGCCGCGCCCCATTTCGGATCCATTCCCATGAGCCCTGGCAGATGGAACGCAGCGAGGTATCCCAGTATCGTCGTCAGCGCAACGCGCAGGATTGCGAACCGCAGCGGCGTCCGCGTGTCCTTCAGCGCATAGAATGCGGACGAGAAAAGCCGCCCCTGAGTCGATGCCAGCAGCCCGACGCCTGAGCCGGCCAGAATCCCCCACGTGTAGATCGCGTCGTCGTGCCCGAAGCGCCCATGCTGGTAGATTGCCGCAGCAACGATGTCGCCGAGCGCGATAAACGCAACAGCCGACGGGATCACGAAGAACGCAATCCGCCGCAGCCCGATAAGGAGTCGCCGCCGCACGAACATCGACACCTCGGCGGCATCGCCCGTCGCGCGGGACATCTCCGGAAGCTCCGAAGCCGAAACTGCCATGCCGAAGAGACTCACTGGCAGGAAGGCGATGGTCTGCGCGTAGCCCAGCGCGGCGACGGCGCCGCTCGGCAGATAGGTCGCGATGATCTGGTCGATATAACCGCTCACCTGCACGACTCCCCGGCTGACGAACACCGGCCCGAAGTTGCGAATGACAACGCGGACGTTTTCGCGGTGCGTCGCGAGGCGGATGCGCAGGGCCGGCACGAGCGCCAGCACTGCCGGAAGCTGGGCCACGAACTGTGCCGCGCACCCAACGACCGACGCCCACGCGACGTAGACGGCCAGGCGCTCCTGCGCCGCGCGCGGTCCGAACCAGAGAAGCGCCGCGATCATGGCGATGTTCCACAGGACGGGCACGCTGTAGGAAAGAAAGAACCGGCGGTGGCTGTTGAGAATCCCGAGACACCAGGCGGACATCACGAGCAGCCCCGCGCCGGGAAAGAAGATTCGCACAAGCGAGACGGTCAGGGCGCGTGTTTCGCCGTGAAAACCGGGCGCGATCAGATCGATGAAGAGCCGCGTGGCCAGGACGCCGACCAGAACAATGATCGACGTGAGAAGAGCCAGGATCGCGAACACCGCGCCGGCCACGCGTCCCGCTTCCTCATGCTCCTCGCGCGCTTCAAGGCTCGCGTACACCGGAATGAACGAGGCCGAGAGCACGCCCTCGCCGAAGAGATTCTGGAGGAAGTTCGGTATGCGGAACGCGGCCTTGAAGGCGTCCGCCGCCGCGGAGTCGCCGAAGTAAGCGGCGAAGACGCTCTCGCGCACAAGTCCGGCGATGCGGCTGAGGAAGATCCCCGCCGCGACCAAAGATGCGCCCCCACGTTTCATTTTTCCAGCAGGAAGTTCCCCACCACCATCGCGTCGATGCCGGATGAGTAAAAGCTGCGCACCGCGTCGCGCGGCGTGCAGACCAGAGGCTCGCCGAACAGATTGAAGGAGGTGTTGTAGAGAACCGGCAGGCCGGTCTCTTTGCCAAAGGCGTGCAGCAACTGCCAGTAGAGCGGATTATCTTCCCGCGAAACCGTGTGCACGCGGACGAGGTCTTGCGCCAGAATCGCCCCGCGGAACTGTTCGCGATATTGCGGACGCACGCGGCTGACGGTGGCGAGATGGCGCGCGTTCGATCCGCTCTCGAAATACTCGCTCGCGACTTCGGCCGGGACGGATGCGGCGAACTTGCGCACCGATTCGCGGTGCTTGATGAATGTGTTCAGGTTCTCGGTGGAATAGCGGTCCTGCGGGGACGCGAGAATGCTGCGATTGCCGAGCGCGCGCGGGCCGAACTCCATGCGGCCCTGCATCCACGCCACGATACGGTTGAGCTTGAGCTGATCAACCGCTGCCGCGATCATGTCGGGCACCGTCGCGACAACGCGGAAGCGCAGCTTGCAGTTTTCGAGAGCCTGCTTGATCTCGGGCGCGGCGAAGGAAGGTCCGAGGCAGTAATTTCCGCCATTGATTCGCGGCGGCTCTTCTTTGTTCAATGCGGCATTCCAATCATTCCAGACGCTCAAAGCAGCGCCCAAAGCTGTGCCGGCATTTCCGGCGGCGGGCTGCGCGAAGACGCCTTTGAAGCGGCCGCACGTTTCCAGAGCGGAGACGAGCAGCGCATTCCACGCCACGCCTCCCGCGAGGCAGACATTTTCAGCATCGCCCGCCAGCCGGATCACATATTCTTCGAGCATCTTCTGCATGCTCGCGGCGATATCGGCGCGCTGTTTCGGCGTGAAGTCCGCGCGGCCGCTGTTGCCGAGCTGTTCGAAGAACTGCACGCCGAAGCCGCCGCGGCCTTCCTGCCCTGATTCGAAGTACGATCGGTCGATCGAATCGTTCCCGCCGATCTTTCGGAACACGTCGAGGTGACGCGGTTCGCCGGTTGCCGAGAGCCACTGAACGCGGTGCTCGTCGGCGCGCGATTGAAAGCCGAGAAGCTCGGTGACGCGGCCGTAGAGTTCGCCGATCGAATCCGGATAGAGAATCTCGCTTTCGAGAATCAGCCGCTTTCCTTCGCCTCGCCATTTGGCTCCGCAGCGCAGGTCGCCCTCGCGATCGAGCGTGATTACGGTGGCGCGGTCGAACGGGGACGGGAAGTACGCAGCCGCCGCGTGAGCCGCATGGTGATCGATCGAGACGACGCGCGCTTTCGAAAAGACGCGGAGCGCGGTTGGAAGCGCCGAGCCCGGCGGGAGCGGACGCGCGAGAGCGACATAGTCCACATCGGCGGGTGTAATGCCGGCGATGCGGAGGCAGGCCGCGATGGCGCTTTCCGGCAGCCTTCCCGGTTGCGCGCGGCGCGTTAGCTTGGCTTCCTCGATGGCCGCGGCGACCGCGCCGTCTTTGATCAGAGCGGCGGCCGCGTCGCCGAGGACTCCGCCGATGCCGAGGATCGTCATTGGGCGGGTCCCCGGTCGCCGACAGGAGTGCCCGCGCCACGTTTTTCGATTTTGGCCCACGAATCTTTAAGCGCTACTGTGCGGTTGAAAACCGGCTTTGCGGGGCGCGTATCCGGGTCCACGGCGAAATAACCCAGGCGTTCAAACTGGAAGCGTTCTCCCGGCGCGGCGTTGGCAAGAGCCGGTTCGAGCTTCGCGTCCGTCAGCACTTCAAGCGAGTTCGGGTTCAGGACCGTCGTAAAGTCGTCAGCCTCACCTGGGTTTTCGACCGTGAAGAGTGTTTCATAGAGCCGCACTTCCGCGTCGACGGCGTGCGCCGCCGAAACCCAATGGATCGTCGATTTCACTTTGCGCCCGTCCGGCGAGTTGCCGCCGCGCGTCGCCGGGTCGTACGTGCAATGGATTTCCGCAATTTCGCCGGCGTCATTCTTCACGACGCCCGTGCAGGTGATGAAGTACGCATAGCGCAGCCTTACCTCCTTGCCGGGCGACAGCCGGTAATACTGCTTCGGCGGGACCTCGCGAAAATCGTCCTGCTCTATATAAAGGAAGCGAGAGAAGGGAACCCTGCGCGTGCCGGCTGATGGGTCTTCGGGGTTGTTGACCGCGTCCATCTCCTCGCTCGCGCCTTCGGGATAGTTGTCGATCACGACACGCAGCGGGTGCAGGACGGCCATCCTCCGCGGCGCATGCTTGTTGAGGTCCTCGCGGACGAAGTGCTCCAGCAGGCGCAGTTCCGTCGTCCCGTTGGTCTTCGACACGCTCAGCTCGGCGCAGAAATTGCGGATCGCATCCGGCGTGTAGCCGCGGCGCCGGATGCCGGAAAGCGTGGGCATGCGCGGATCGTTCCAGCCGCACACATGGCCGTCTTCGACGAGCTGCCGCAGTTTCCGCTTGCTCAGCATTGTGTGCGTGATGTTCAGCCGATCGAACTCGATCTGCTGTGGATGATGGATGCCGAGCTGCTCGATGTACCAGTCGTAGAGCGGGCGATGGTCCTCGAATTCGAGCGTACACATGGAGTGCGTAATGCCCTCGATCGAATCCGACTGCCCGTGCGCGTAGTCGTACATCGGGTAAATGGACCATGTGTCTCCCGTGCGATGGTGATGCGCGTGCAGAATGCGGTACATTACCGGATCGCGCATGTTGAGGTTGGGCGACGCCATGTCGATTTTCGCGCGCAGCGTGCGCGATCCATCGGGAAACTCGCCATTTCGCATGCGTTCGAGCAGATCGAGATTCTCTTCGACCGGGCGGTTGCGCCAGGGACTCTCCTGGCCCGGCTCTGTCAGCGTGCCGCGATACTCGCGAATCTGATCGGCGGTGAGATCGCACACGTAAGCCTTACCTTCGCGGATCATCTCCTGCGCCCATGCATAGAGCTGCGGGAAGTAGTCGGATGCGTAATAGAGGTTGTCCCACTCGAAGCCGAGCCAGCGGACGTCTCCCATGATCGAGTCGACGTATTCCTGCTCTTCCTTCTCGGGATTGGTGTCGTCGAAGCGGAGGTTAGTTGTGCCGCCGAACTCGTCGGCAAGTCCGAAATCGAGGCAGATTGCCTTGGCGTGGCCGATATGGAGATAGCCGTTTGGCTCCGGCGGAAAGCGGGTCTGGACTCGCCCCTGGTACTTGTTCGTCTTCAGGTCGTCGAGAATGATTTCGCGGACGAAGTTGGTCCGCTTTTCATCAGGCGTGGCTTCGGTTGCCGGGTCGCGCACAACGGATCGGCGGCCCGTGCGCTCATCTTCGGGGCTCATTTATTTAGTATCCGTTCCGGGTTACGTCGGCTGAAGCCGGCGCTGCAGGCAGGAGTGCCCGCGCCACAATGGTCAGGGCCTTCTCGATACGCTTCAGGCTGGTCTCACGGCCCAGCACTTCAAGCGTGCCGAACAGCGGTGGGGCGGTCTTGCGTCCACAGACGGCGACGCGCACAGGCTCGAACATCTGTCCGGCTTTGATGCCGAGGGATTCGGCGGCGGCGCGCAGGGCGGTTTCGAGTCCGTCGTGCGTGAACTCAGCGGTCGCCAGGGTTTCGAGCGCTTGCCGGAGAACCCGCGCGGCCATCGCCGCGTCTCCTTTTTTCGGGATCAGCTCGGCGGAGTCGTAGGGCGCGAGTTCGTCCACGAAGAAGAAATCGGCGACGGTCAGGACGTCGCGAAGCAGGCGGATACGCTCCTGAATGAGCGGCGTGATTTGCGGAAGCTTCGCGGTGCTGAATCCCGCGGCTTCGACGATCGGCGTGAGCGCGGCGGCGAGATCCGCCGGCGGCATGGTGCGGATGTGCTCGGCGTTGAGCCAGACGGCCTTGGAATCGAACGGATCCTCTTCGGTGTAGTTGACGATGGCATTCGAGCGGTTGATGCCTTCGAATCCGAACGCTTGTACAAGCTCTTCGCGGCTCATCTGCTCGCGGTCATTCTTGGGAGACCAGCCGAGCAGACAGAGAAAGTTGATGTACGCCTGTGGAAGGAATCCGCCGTCGCGCCACGTGGTAACGGAAACGATCGGCCCGTGGCGGCGCTTGGAGAGCTTGCTGCCGTCAGGTGCGACGAGGAGCGGGAGGTGCGCGAACTCCGGCGTGGGCACGCCCGCGGCCTTGAAGATCAGGACGTGCTTGAAGGTGTTGGTGAGATGGTCCTGTCCGCGGATGATGTGGGTGACGCGGAGATCGGCGTCATCGGCGCAGGAGGCGAGGTGGTAAGTCGGCGCGCCCGTACTGCGGAGGAGGGCGAAATCCTCGATGTCGTCGGCTTGTTTCGATTGGGGGCCGTATACGTGATCGTGAAAGGTGACGGCTTCGCCCGTGCCTCGGGGCACGCGGAAACGGACGACGAACGGCTCGCCCGCGGCGGCGCGACGATCGCTTTCTTCCTTTGAGATTTCGCGCTGGCCGGGATTGAAAAGCCACGCGGAACCGGTGTGAGCGACTTCGTCGGTTGCGGCAGAGAGCGGCGTGAAGTCGCGATAAGCAAGTCCCTTTCCGAGGATGTCGTTCGCTGATTTCTGGTGCAGGGCGAGGCGGTCGGACTGGCGGTATTGTTCGTCCCAGTCGAGGCCGAGCCATTGCAGTCCTTCGAAGATGGAGCGGAGGGATTCTTCGGTATTGCGCTCGAGATCGGTATCGTCGATGCGCAGGATCATGGCACCGCCGTTATGGCGGGCGTAGAGCCAGTTGAAGATGAAAGTTCGCGCACTGCCGATGTGCAAATAGCCCGTCGGCGAGGGGGCGAAGCGGACACGGAGCATGAGATTCGAGTATAGCGGCGGGGCTGAGAAAGAGGCCGCGGGGTTGTTGATAAGAGCAGCTCGATATAGTCAGGCTGCCGGCGAGAACGGCGTGATGGGCGGTGTTACCGGAAGAGATATGTTTGCCGCCGGTCGTGACCGGTCCGCGGGATTTGTCGCCGCTGGTGCGGGAGGCTTGGCGTTGCGGGCCTCACGGCGACGAACGGGATCTTATCGCGGATACCGATTCGCTTACTAAGTGAGCGAGTAAGATCGAGCCTCAAAATGTCTAACATCCTGCGGAGAGCTCGGAGCTTCATTACGCGAGCTTCGCGGCGAACGGTTTGTCTGCTGGTTCAATTTCCAGAAAGCCGGTTGTCCTCTATGCGGCGCATCCGTGCATCGGCGGCATCAACATACCGGCTGACGGTGACCGCGAGTTCGTTCACGGAACGGTCGGTGCGCATTTGGCCTTCAATCAACGTCTGAAAGAGTGCTTTGAGGTCTTCGTCCATGCTCATTCGCCACAACGATGTTTGCTATATCCGACGATATCATCAGGGCTGGACGCCGATGGGAGCGATTGCGGTGAACCGCGTGTTTTTAGAGCCATGAATGAACATGAATAAACAAAAATCAAATGAGTGCGCCATGCCTGGAATTTTCGTTTACAGTGGTGCGTGGCGTGATTATTGATTTCGGTGAGAATCGAGATTCGCTCCTGTCGTGAACGGCGCCTCCAAAGGATCCAGGCGGGGCCGACGGCGTGGGAGGTCTGACGCCGCGGCCGTAGCCGACGCGGGGGGCGCGGACGAAAACCTGCTACACTCGGGCGCGAATGTGCATAGAGGAAAGGCAACTCGAGGACGGATTGATCGGTGTGACGGTATTGGGCAAGCCGCTCATGTGCGCCGCGTGCGGCAACGATCGTTATCGCGAGCGCGGATCGCTGCTGAATTCACGCGTCGGAGAATTTTTTGGATTCGCGTGGGCAGATCAGAAAGCCACTAACTTCATTTGCACGCAGTGCGGCTATCTTCACTGGTTTTTGGTCTGAGGAAGCGGCCCTGAAGAGGATGCCCGGCGGATGCTGTTGCGGATGCTGTCCGCGACATCGAGCCGATCCCAGTCCGCTTCTTCCGCCCACATCACGCGCGGCGCTTCGTCGCTGACGGCGATCTCATCCGTCGCCGCCCGGAGGCACCAGATCAGGTCGTGGTGCAGGTGAAAGGGTTCGTCTCGTTTGGGTGGAATGCCGTGTACGTCGATGCCAGCGAGTATGGGCACGCTTCCGCCGATCCTGACGTTGGTCTCTTCGCGAGCTTCCCGCGCCGCCGCGGCCGCGAGTGATGGGTCGTCCACTTCCACATGCCCGCCCGGAAGAAGCCAGCGGTTCAGCCGGTGGTGATACATGAACAGAACGCGCGATTCGACCGGATGAAGAACCAGTGCCGTCGCAGTAATATGGCCGGGTGTGAATTGGTTCCGCGAGAATGGCGCGCTGGTGTACGCGAGCAGATGGAGCGTCAACTCCCGGCTTTTTCGCGCGAGGCCGTCCGGGCCCGGATCGAACTCCTCGACGATGGCGCAGCAGCCTTTTGGGGTCACTGGAGGGGAGTCTTCTGTAGTTCGTCCTTCGCCCAGATGCGATCCGGGTCCAGTTGCAGCGATTTTCCCAGCGCCTCGCGCGCCTGCGCGTTCTGGTGTTCCTTCTTCAGCGCGATCCCCAGCCACAAATAAGCCTCGGCGGATTTCGAATCGAGCGCGATGGCCTGACGGAAATCCTTGATCGCGTTCTGCGGACCGCCACCGAAGTTCGTCGGCAGATAGTAATAGCCGACGCCGTGGGCCACCCAGGCTTTGGCGGACTTCGGGTCCATCGCGATGGCTTTGTCGAGGGCGTCTTTGGCGCGCTTGCCGTAAGAAAGAATGCCAGCGATCGGATTCGCCGGAATCACCTGGCCGGACAACGTTCCGAGCACCCGGTAGTAATCGGCGTTATTTGCATTGAGCGCGATGGCTTTGTCGGCGTCCGCCGCGCCAGCCTCGGCGGCTTTCTGGGCGCCATTCTTGTCCTTGAGTTCCATGGCGACTTCGGCGACATACGAGTAGGCGATGGCGGCCCGGTACCATCCATTGGCCTCGTTCGGCGTTTTGGCAGCGGCGGCGTGCAGGCTGGATGCGGCGACGTCGAGTGCGGCGCGGTCCTGCTTGTCGCGAAGTTTTTCGAGGTCGTCGGCAGCCGTTGCAAGTGAGGCGGCAAGGGAAGAGGCCAGAAAGGCCGCGAGGAAAATCCGCATGAATCTATTACAAAGCAGCGACGCGCCGCTGCACAAACAGAAAGTAGGCGCCGATGGCGAGCAGGATGAGTCCATTGACGGATATGACGTTGGGGGCTGTAAAAATCGGTACAAGTCGTCCTGTCGTCACACTGCCGAATGGCATGCCGCCGCGGAACGCCACGTTGTAAACACTCATGACGCGGCCGCGCATGTCGTTTGGTGTGATCAATTGCACAAGCGAGCTGATCATCGCGAACGCGCACATCATCACGGCGCCTGAAAAGAACAGCAGGATGCAACTGACCGTGACCGAGTGCGACAGCGCGAAGCCGGTGATCCCCGCGCCCAGCGCCATCAGGGTGCTGAGCGCGATGCGGCCTTTATTCTGGACGTTGCCGAGCGACGCTACCGTGAGCGCGCCGGTGATCGCTCCGAGTCCGGATGTGACGAGGAACAGCGTATATGTCATCTCGCTCTTGTGGAAGACATCCTTCGCGAATACCGGCAGGAAGGTGATCATCGGGATCGCCAGCGCGGTCATGCAGAAGGCGATTCCGACCAGCGTTTCCATTGCGCCCTGCTTGCGGATGAATCCGATGCCCTGTTTCATCCCGGTCAACAGGGACTCGCCCGTGTGCGGCGGCTTGAAATTAATGTGCAGCCGCATGAGAGAAATCATCACCGCGACGAATGACAGCGAGTTCAGGCCGAAGCACCATGCGGATCCGACGTACTTCAGGGCCAGGCCGCCCAGCACCGGTCCAATCACGCGCGCCAGGTTGAACTGGATGGAGTTAAGAGCAATGGCGTTGGGAAGATCCTCTTTCTCAACGAGGCTCGGGACCAGCGCCGAATAAGCCGGGCCGCCGAACGATTGGGCCGTCCCCACCACGAAAGATGAAATCAGAATGTGCCAGATTTTGATGTGGTGCGTGGCAATGAGGGCCGCGAGCGTGAGGGCGCTACACATCTGGATAATCTGCGAGATGATCAGCAGCTTGCGGCGATCCATGCGGTCGGCGATCACGCCGCCGACGAGCGAAAAGAGAAAGATCGGGATATCGCCCAGGAAAGCGTCGAGGCCGAGCAGAAACGGCGAGTTGGTCATCTCGAGAACCAGCCAGTTCTGCGCGATCTCCTGCATCCACGTGCCGATGCTCGATGTGCAGGCGCCAAACCACAGAAGCCTGAAGTCGTGATACTGAAATGCTTTGAAGGTTCGGCTTAACACGCGGGCGTCGGTTTACGGAAGCGGAGTCTGCCGCTTGATCAGATGCAGCAGATTGCCATCACCGTCGTTGAAGAACAGAAGCCGGTTGGTTCCGAGATCGAAAGGCTCGCCGAGAAAATTGACGCTGCGCGCTCTCAGGTGCTCATGCGCAGCGGCAAAATCGTCGACCGCGATCGCGAGATGCCGGATGCCGGGCCGTTTGTTGCTGGCCATATCCTGCGGCGCGCGCGAGCCTTCGGCTGGAATGATTTCGAGAATGGAACCATTCGGCGATTTTACGAAATAATTCCCGGCGTAAGCGAAGTTGATGCAGAAGCCGAGATGATCGACGTACCAGTGCGCGAGTTTCTCGGGGTCGGGCGAAGCAATCGCCGTATGTTCGACGCCTTGGAACATAAGGAAGATTGTATCGCGCGATTCGCCGTGCCTCGCCTGGCTCGCCGGCCAACGCTCGTCATGTCTTCAGGCGGATGTCAAAGGGATACGAAAAGACCGCGGCCACCCGGAACTTCCGCGCGTCGGCGTGTAGCGGGTTGAAAAGGAAATTCGCCGTCTCGGGCACGATGGTGCTCGGGACTCTCAACAACACGCCTCGATTCTTGCGGAGCCATGCGGTTCCGAGGTCGCGCGTCGCATCGAGCCGCGTCGTCCAGTCCACCGGCAGGTCGTTGGAGGCGATCGCCACGATTTCCACGTCCGGCCCTTCGACTCTGAGTAACGTGTATTCGGGCGGTACATCATTCGCACTGGTATGAACGCAGACTTCCAGCAATGCCGCGGCGGGGCTTTCGGCCAGGTAAACGACGGGCCGTCCGGCGTAATGCCATCGTCCGGCAGCGTTATTTCCACCAGCCCCGCTCAGATCGCGATGACGGCTGATCCTCCAGAGGACCATTCGTCAGACGAACATGCCTTCGTCAATCTGGACGAGCATTTCCTCGACGATCCGGTTCCCGGCGCTGGTTTCCAGAAGTTCAAGCGGCGTACGGTTGTCAATGCGCGGATTCGGGCGGCGCAACCACGGCAAGGCGCGCGCCCGGCTTCCATAGACTGACTCCGCAAGGGACAACACACGGATTACGCGCAGCACCCGATCCGATTCGTCTACGGTCAGCCTTTCCCGCCGCGCGCGCCGGTGCTGAAGCGTGCGGAGCGGAATAATGATGGAATCGATTTCCGATCTTTGCAGGCCGAGAGAGATCAATCTCTTAATCACTGCCGGCGCGAGTCTTCCTTCGACGATTCGAAGCATCTCGGAATCGGTGGAGGGCGGGGGCAACCCGAGCCAATCGCCGATCTGGATGTTGACAGCGTTCATCTGGCAACATTATGCCATGTGTTACTCGGCAGAATGTCGCCTTGGGCACTGGGTAGAATAAGGAACTTTGCCATCTCCGGCGTCACGATCTTCAATCCCTGGGAACTACCGTAGCCCCCGCTCGTGTCCAACAGACCCGGTTCAGTTTTCTGATGGTTTGGCTACAGTGTCGACAATCAGAACGTCAACCGGGACCCTCTCTGGCTGCAGTTTCAAGCCAAGCTGCTCCTGCACATCCGTAAAGATTGAGGTGCCCTGGTCCCATTCAAAGTAAGCACGTTTCAAAGCGTCGAGCGGAATGTCACGCTTAACGTCGAACAGTTTCAGTTGAAAATCAAAGGACCCATCGATACCAGTTCGATCAAAGACGGGACGGTCGATCGGGCCGCGATGTGACAGGTAGTCGGCAAACGACATCATTGAGGTGCTGTGAAAAACGACCGAACCGCCATCCAGCGCGTAACCCCCTTTTCCTTCTGTTTTGGCCGTCGTGAGCTTCGGTCCGTTTTTTGCGGTCAGCAGAACGTAGGCCGGGAGTTCTCTCTTTTCCGTATGGACCATCAATCCGAACCGATCGCCAAGGAGTCTCTTGAGCATGGCTCGGAGTTCAGAATCAGAAGCCGGTCCTCCAGCCGCGGCGTCGATATCATATCGTTCTGCTGTCAGTAAGGACGGTCCGGCAACCTGGTAGCTGCGGAGGTCGTAAGCTGCCATTACGCACTCCTTGAGCGTGGCGCTCCGAAAAGTGATTCTTCCCGGAGTCATCGACAGTCTGCTGTTGGCGCCGGTTCGATTCAGTTTGATCGAGGCAGCCTCGAACGAGCTGTCCGAGGCCAACTGGGCCTGCCCCGATCCAACAATCGACGCGAACATCATTACGGCCTGGAAGCCTCGAAGGAATGGCTTGAGCGTCATTTAGTCTCCCCTCGACAACCAACGATTGTATTCGTTCGCGGCGGAGCGACCCTCTTGAGCCTGTGCCCCAGGAGATAATCTCCATGAGCCTTCTTCACGCCGGCGAACGCAAAACTATGCGCAAAACCCTGCTTACACTCGGAATTTCAGGCATCGCGCTCACGCTCAGCGCGCAGTACCAGAATGCTTTCAAGGACACCTGGCTCGAGCCGGGCGGCGGCGAAGTGCTCCCGGAGTTTGAAGGGTTCGACAGCGTGGATGGCACGGTCGGCATGCTGAACAGCAACGGAGAACTCAAGACCGACGGCCATCCATTCTTCACAGCGCTCGGATCGAACGGACGCGCGTGCGTCACCTGCCATCAGCCGTCGTGGGGAATGAGCGTTTCGGTGAGCGCACTTGTCGATCGCTGGCACGCGACTTCAGGTAAAGATCCTGTATTCGCGGCTTTCGACGGCTCGAACTGCCCGAATCTTCCGCAGGATAAGGAAAGCTCGCACTCGCTGCTGCTCAGGCGCGGGTTATTCCGCATTCCGCTGACGTGGCCGCCGCGCAATGCCGACGGATCCGCGAAACGAGTCGAGTTTGCGATCGACGTCGTGCGCGATCCCACCGGCTGCAACACGAGCGCGCAGTACGGACTCAAGAGCAGTGAGCCGACGGTTTCCGTCTATCGCCGTCCGCGCATCACGGCGAATCTGAAGTACGTGCTTTCGGGCGCGACGCCGATCGTGCTGAAGTCCGGCATGCTGGCCGATCTCGACCCCGCGACGAAAAAGCCGGTCAGCATGAACCTGATGACCGATGCGCGCGAGGCGACGCTCGGCACGCAGGCCATCAGCGCCATCATGGGCCACGAGCAGGCGCACGAACGCCCCACGCCGCAGCAGATTCAGCGCATCGTCGAATTCGAGTCGCAGGTTTACGTTTCGCAGCAGGCGCACATCTTCGGTGGACCGCTCGCTGTTGCCGCAGGACCTCCCGGTCTCGGCGTGGCTGCGCTTCGGGATCACAAAGCCGGGGTGCTGGGGGACAACGACTACGATCCGGTCTTCGGAAGTTTCAAAGCCTGGCACGGCACGAATGACTACTATCATGAGTCGGTCGCGCGCGGCGCCGACATCTTCATGCATCGGCAGTTCTGGTTGCGCGATGCGGCGCACATCAATTCGATCGGGCTCGGGAATCCCGTGAAGCGCACCTGCTCGACCTGCCATAACTCGCAGATGACCGGTCAGGATCTCTCGGCCGGGTGGATCGATGCCGGCACCACGAACTATCCAACGTGGACCGAACCGGCGACCTGGGCCGATTCGAGCGAACTGCCGGTTTTCAAAATCAGATGCTCGAAGGATGCCGATCCGCATCCCTATCTCGGACGCGTGATCTATACGACCGATCCGGGGCGCGCGCTCATCTCCGGCAAGTGCGCCGACGTCGGCTCGATCGTGATGCAGCAACTGCGCGGGCTTGCGGCACGGGCTCCCTACTTCGCGAACGGTTCTGCGAAAACGCTGCGGGAAGTTGTGGATTTTTACGACCGGCGCTTTGACATCAAGCTTAGCGATGCCGAGAAGGAAGATCTGGTCAATTTCCTGGGAGCGCTTTAGATTGCGCACGGCGCTTACGGTCCTGTCGGCCGGCGTAATATGCGCTGCGGCTGTGCTGGCGCAGCAGCGCAGCTTCATCGCGTGTCCGATTGTGCGCGATACCCGCACTGTGCCGTGCTATCTCGCCGAGTACGATGGCGAAACTTACTTCCTCGGCATTCAGCAGGACATCACCAGCGACTTTCATCCGCCGCAGTTGAAGCATGAAGTGCTCGTCGAAGGGACCGTCGCGCCGGGTCCGCGCGTATGTGGCGGGATTCCTCTGCGGCCGGCCGCGATTTCGGTGATAAAAGACGTCAACCTCGGCTGCGATACGCTGCTGCCGGCTGAGACTGGCATCGATGCTCCGCCGGCGCAGCGCGGCGCGGGACCGTCATCCGAGCCTCTCGAAACGGCCGCGCCCGCGCGTCATTTGAGCGGGCGGCAGGAGTTCACGGTGCGCTACTCGTTTGACGACGACTTTCCCGATTTCGGCGCGCAGAAGACTGTCACCGAGGCCGCGGAATATGCGAAGGGAATTCACGCCGCGAGCATGAAGATCGTTGGTTATCGCGCGATGAGCCTTTTATCCAACGGACAACAGCTCACGGAGAAAGCCGGCCTCGCCGAAAAGCGCGCGCAGGAAGTCGCTACGCTCGTGCGCGGTCTGGGCGTGCCGAATGTCGCGGTTGACTGGCACGCCGAGGCCGAGCCGGCGGACGGCAAAAGCGACCCATCCCGCCGCCGGGTCACTGTAACGGTGATCCCGTAGCTTTTTCCACCTGGCTATTTGTACCTGATTATTTAGTTGACAGACTGCGCGCCGCGTGCGGTTCGACAGCACAAAACCAAGCTCGTGACGTACCCAATGTTTGCGGCAATAATCATGTTTCCCGCGGTGACTGGAACGCGACGCACATCAGCATGTGGGGCGTTGTGCGAATCATGTCCGTGGTCCTGCGGCGGCCCGTCATCGACAAGACGGGCATCAACGGAACATTCGATGTCCACATGCGATGGTCCGAGGATCTTGCGCCTGGCGATAATCCGGTGGACGCTCCTCCGTCGATCGAGTCGGCTTTGCGGGAAACGCTCGGTTTGGATTTTAAATCCGGGCGCGGTCCGGCGGACGTTTTTGTGATCGACCACATTGAGAGGCCCAGCGAGAATTTGATATGGCGCCGAGCCGACAAGCGCCGGCATGATTGCCGGCGCGGCAGGCGAGAGCGCCCGCGCCACCGCCTACGCCGTCTTCGCGACGATCTGGGATGGGTCGGCGCCGACGCGTCCCGAGAGAGCATCTTTCGCGCCCGCCAACTCGAAATCGTACCGGATGCTCGGAATCCCGGCGAACGGCGAGTCCGGATCGTTCGTTTTCGGATCCGCCACAAGCGAAGCTGTGACGCCAAAAACCGTGTCCGAATCGAGGTGTGGATCGCCCGACAGATACAGCGCCGTAACCACCTCGCGATAACCCGGCGCGCCGATCAGGAAATGAATATGCGCCGGCCGGTATCCGTGCCGCCCCTGCGCGCGGATCATGTCTCCCACCGGGCCATCCATCGGAATCATGTAGCCCGTCGGCAGAATCGTGCGCAGATGATAGGTGCCGTCGGCGTTCGTGTGGAAGCGGCCGCGCAGATCCATCTCTTTCGGGTCGTGCTTCTGCAGATCGTAGTAACCCTCGTCGTCCGGCTGCCAGATTTCAATCGAAGCCTTCGGGATGCCATTGCCGGCCGAATCGGTCACGCGTCCATACATGCCGACCTCGGGACCGGTCGCCTTTTTCGCGATCGTCTCGCCCGGTTCCATGACCGGCGAATCCTGCCGGTAAAACGGTCCGAGCAGACTGGACTTAGTGCTGTCTTCCGTCGCTCGCCGGTCGTGCAGTGAATTGATCAGACTGCTCAGGCCGAGCGTGTCGGAGAGCAGAATGAACTCCTGGCGGTAAGCCGTGCACATCTGGCCGGTCGCGGTGAGAAACTTGATGCCTTCGAGCCACTCTTCAGGCGTGAGGTCCACCTCGCGCGCAAAAGCGTGCAGATGGCGGACAGCGGCATCCATGATCTGCCTGAACCGCTGGTCCTTCGTGGTGGCCATCTGTTCGATGGCTGCGTCTGTGATGGAGTTTTCGTCGATAACGCGCATAAGAAGTCCTCCCGAACAAGGGCGGCCCGCGGCCGCTCACTGGCAAGAAATCATGATACGCTAATCCAGAAATTCAAGGGGGAACATGACGGAAACCAAGCAGCCGGCGGTCGGAATCATCGCGAGCGTAATCATCATGGCCATTTCGCTGGCCTTTATATCGATGTTCGAGCTGTCGACGTTCACCGGATGGGTCGCCTACTCGATCGAATGCATGATTCCGATGCAGATCGTCATCGGCATCACCTGGGCTACGAAACATCCGCGGTTTGCGGCCTCGCGCACTCAGCCGGCCAAGGGTTTGCTGCTCCTGCTTGTCTCCATTCTGGCTGGTGTCATCACCGCCACGCTCTTCTTTTACACCGTGAACGGCGGGATCAATCCGCCGACGCCGTTTCTGCTGATGTTCATCATCATCGTGGTGCTGACCACGTTCGGGGCGTCGATTATCTGGAGCGGCTGGCCGTTCATGAACATGATCAGGAGCCCGGTCGTGGCCGGAATCACCATGCTCGCCGCGTGCTACGTGGTGACGTACATCATCTTTCGCGTGTTCTTCAATTACAGCTTTATGCAGGGCGCGCCGGTTTACGTCGCCTCGCTCGATCCGCATGGCATGTTTAACGCGTGGCACGCCGTTGTTTACTACGTCACCGTCATCGGCGTCATGTTTCTGATGCTGAGCTTCGACCTGTGGCCGCTCACGAAATTCCCTTCGATCATGAAGCAACCGGTGCTCGGGATCGTCTGGAGCCTGATCTGTCTGGTGGTTGGTTACGGCGTTTATTACGTCGGAGTGAAGGCGATGAAGATGGACGTGGTTTCGTTCATGGTGCACGTGCCCGTCGCCTTTATTTTCGGGACGATCATCGTTCTGAACATGCTGCAGGGTTCGCTGTTCGGCAAAGTGCCGCAGCCGGCGAAAGGTATTCTCAACGTAATTGCCGTCGCGCTGGTCGGAACGCTGCTCTTCGACGTGTACGGAGCGCTTTCGGGCCGGGTTACGGGCGTTCTGAAGCCGGGTCCGCCGACGTATGACTTCGAATTGTGGATCGCCTCGGCGCTGCTCGGGGTGACGTTCCCCCTGCTCGTCTGCCATGCGGAGTTCTTCAAGCTCTGGCCGCTGAAGCGCAGCGTACAGTGAGCGCTGCCGGCCTCAGGCGCCGGCTTGTTTAAAAAACCACAGCCAGAAGAACTGGCTGCCGGCGCCGATGCGATAGCGCGCTTCGAACCCACACTCGCGGGCCATCTCCATGGCCTCTGCTTCCGTGAAGGTGACCCCCAACCAGGAATCCGGCGAGCCCTCGCGCTGCCACGGGGCGCCCTGCATCTGGAACTTGAATAGTCCGCCGGGCCGCAGCAGCCGGTTTACCTCGCGTGTGTAGCTGTAGATCACGTCCTGGCTCGGGATGTGCTGGAACACGATGTAGGAGAACGCGAAGTCGATTTGCCCATCGCCCAGAGCATCGTTCAGTACAGCGAGATCGGCCCCGTTGTTCTGGAACAGGTGCACGTTCGGCAAATCCGCCAGATCTTTCTTGCCCTGCGCGATCATTTCGCCGCTGATGTCGACCCCGTAAACCTCGCCGAAGACTTCCCCGAGTGCGCGCGTCATACGGCCCGTGCCGCATCCAATCTCGAGGACTTTCATTTGCTTGGGATTCTTGTGCTGGCAGACGTTGCCCAGATCGTTCAGGATTTCGTAGTAGACGCACAATCGGCCGGACTCGTAGTACTCGTGGTCGCTCCAGGTGGTGTTGGCCGTGGCGATGTAATGACGCGCGTTTTCGCGGGCGCGCTGGTCCCAATCCTCGCGCATTTTGTCAAGGATCGAATCGTCGAGGGCGGGGAAGGGCATCTGTTATATTGTAGTTGCCTCGTCGTAAATTCATCGGCGAAGCGCCTGAAGTGGGCGACTAGCTCAGCTGGGAGAGCGCTGCGTTCGCAATGCAGAGGTCGGGGGTTCGATCCCCCCGTCGTCCACCAACCCTCACCTTTATCCCGATCAAAACAGCAAACCGCGGCCAATGACTGCGGTATGCTCGCCTCTGTGAAGAATGAAGATCAGATCCGGCGAGTCCGGCGGATTTGCCTTGCTCTGCCCGGCGCGGCCGAGAAACTTTCGCACGGGGAGCCGGCGTTTTTTGTGAAAAAGCGAATGTTCGCCACGTTTTCAAACAATCACCACAACGACGGCCATGTAGCGGTCTGGATCCCCGCCGCTACTGGCGAGCAGGAAGCCTTGATCTCGGCCGACCCCGCGGTATATTACCGGCCGCCCTATGTCGGCATTAAGGGGTGGGTGGGGATAAAACTGAATCAGATCGGCGACGACGAACTGGGCGCCCATCTGAGCGAAGCCTGGAAGTTGATCGCCAATGCCGGCCGGGCGAAATCGGGATAAGCTTGAGTCCTATGATCTGCCGAATTCTGAAAATCTCGCTGGCCATTGCGCTTGCCGGAGCCGGCGTTTTGCCGGCGCAAAACGGCGCGCCCACGATCAGCTCCGAGGTGAAGCAGAATTACATGCGCACCCGCGATCAGATCATCCGCGGCGCGTCGAAAATGCCGGAAGAAGGCTATGCGCTGCGGCCCACCGGTGACGTGCGCACTTTCGCGCAGGTGATCAATCACATTTCCGAAGCGCAGGCGATGGTCTGCGGAGGCGTCGCGGGGCAGACGGTTCGCGTCGATACTTCAAAGACATCGAAGGCGGATGTGATCCTCGAGCTGACGAAGTCGTTCGACGTGTGCGATAAGGCGTATGACTCGCTCACCGAAGCCAATGGCTCGCAGGTAGGCGGGTCGGGTCTCATCGGCGGCACGCTGGTCGGCCGGCTCTACGCGAACCTGATCCATGACAACGAGATGTACGGGACGATGGTGGTCTATTTACGGCTGAAGGGCATCGTGCCGCCGTCGAGCGAAAACCGGAACTCGCGGTGATTCCGAGGTAATTCCATGGTGGACAGGCGTAAATTCATCGGCGCTTCGGTACTCGCCGGGCAGCTCGCGCTTGCGACGCCGGCTGAATCGGAAAAGACGGACGCGTCCGTTCCCGATGTTACTCATATCCTCGCTGACTATGTTGTGTCGGCGAAGCTTGCCGCTATTCCGGCGCCTGTGCGCAAGGAAGCGGCTCGCACGCTGCTGAACTGGGTGGGCTGCGCGATCGGCGGGTCGCGCACGGAAGCCGTCGAGAACGCGGTCGCGGCAATGACACCCTTCTTCGGACACCCACAGGCATCGCTGCTCGGGCGTAAAGAGCGTGTGGATGTGCTGCACGCCGCGCTCCTGAACGGAATCAGCTCGCACATTCTCGATTTTGACGACACCCATCTGCGCACGGTGATTCATCCCGCGGGACCAGTCGTTTCGGCGATCCTCGCCCTGTCGGAGTACCGTCCTGTCTCCGGCGCCGATTTTCTGAATGCCATGGTGCTGGGGATCGAGACCGAATGCCGCATCGGCAACGCTGTTTATCCGGCCCACTATGACGCGGGTTGGCATATTACGGGCACCACGGGCGTTTTCGGAGCAGCCGCGGCGGCCGGAAAACTGCTCGGCCTCTCCGGGCAGCAGATGACGTGGGCGCTCGGTCTCGCCGCCGCGCAACCGGTCGGACTGCGCGAAATGTTCGGCACGATGACGAAGAGTTTTCATCCAGGCAGAGCGGCCCAGAACGGTCTGACCGCGGCATTCCTCGCCGCGAAGAATTTCACCAGCTCGGAGCATGGTATCGAGGCGAAATCCGGTTGGGCGAATGTTCTCAGCCCAAAGCGGAATTATGCCGAGATTACAGAAAAGCTCGGGCAAACTTACGAAGTATCGCTCAACACTTACAAGCCGTTTGCCTGCGGGATCGTCGAGCATCCGGCGATCGATGGCTGTATCCAGTTACGCAACCAGTACCATCTGACGGCCGATCAGATCGATCGCATCGAACTTCGTGTGCATCCGCTGGTTCTTGAATTGACGGGTAAGAAGACGCCGAAAACAGGCCTCGAGGGAAAGTTCAGCGTTTACCACTCGGCGGCGGTTGCGATCGTGGAAGGCGCGGCCGGCGAACAGCAGTATTCGGACCGTGCCGTGAACGATCCGCTGATTGCCGGACTGCGGGACCGCGTCAGCACGACTATCGACCCCGCCATCGCCGAAGATCAGGTGCGGATTGCCATCACTCTCAAAGACGGCCGCCGGATCGAGAAGTACATCGAGCACGCCGTCGGCAGCGTGAAGAATCCAATGAGCGACAAGGATCTCGAAGCGAAGTTCGCCGGGCAGGCGGAGGGCGCGCTTGCGAAGGCGCAGACGCGGCGCGCGATGGACCTCTGCTGGGGTATTGAGAATCTGGCGAACGTAGCGGCCCTGGCCAAAGCTGCGTCGGCCGGCTGAAGCCGGCGCTTGGCGCCGGGACCCCTCCCGGCCGCTCGTAATCCCATCCGATACGGTCGTAATCCCATCCGATATCTGTAAAATTATCACTAAATTCAGTACTGTACTTTTCTACACTTGTACCGATAATAACTTTGAGCTCAGACGTACTGGTACGTACAATGCTTGAAGTAAGAAACGATTACATCTGTAACAAAAAAGACGCTGATTTTGGTGTCACGTTGAACCACATGCACTCAATATTCACCTCCTCGTCCTCTCCTACGCCTCGGATAACCCCTCTCAGCGCCCGCAGATTATCGTTTCCCGCTTCCCAAATCAACCGAAGGAAGAACGGAGACGAATGTATAAACGAACGACCACACTTTGCGCTCTTGCCGCAGTGGCCGCAATTTCGGCCTCGGCTCAATCCAGCCCAGGTCACGTCAACTATCAGCAGTTAGCCGCGCCGTACCTCGACGCCTTCACGAACGCCCCGGCGGCGCCGATGGAGCAGTGGTTCCAGAGCCATTTCACGCGTATGGGCGTGTTTTCTCCGTATTTCGACGACAAGACGTCCTGGTATCCGGACGCCCTCGTCTATATCAACCTGTACGCCATATACCAGGGGAGCGATCTCGCCGCGCAGCATCCCGAGTGGATTCTCCACGATCAGAATGGCAATTCCCTCTACATCCCATGGGCCTGCGCCGGCGGGACGTGCCCGTCTTTCGCCGGCGATATCGCCAACCCGTCTTTCCGCGCATCGTGGATCTCGAATGCGCAAACCATCGTCGCCCGCGGCGGCTACAAGGGAATCTGGATTGACGACGTTAACACCGACTTCCGCGTCTCGGACGGCAACGGCAATGCGGTCGCGCCCATCGATCGCAATACGGGACTCCCGATGACCTGGGCGGCATGGCGTGCCTATGTCGGCCAGTTCACGGCCCAGATTCGCCAGTCCTTCCCCAGCAACGAGTTGGTCGAGAATACGATCTGGTCCGCCGGTCCGCAGGGCGTGCGCGACGCGGACCCGTCCATCCAGCAGCAGATCAAATCCGCCAACAACCTCAATCTGGAGCGCGGTATCGCGAGCGACCCGGGCCTGACCGGCGGCACGGGCGACTGGTCTGTTTATACATATTTCAACTACATCGATCGCGTCCACGTCATGGGCTCGAGCGTTACTCTCGAGGAATATGCGGTGGACCCGGTTGCGCGACTGTACGGCCTCGCCAGCTATTTTCTGATTTCGAACGGTTCGGATCGCATCGGGGATGGATCGACGTCCCCATCCAACTGGTGGTCCGGATACGGCGTGGAGCTCGGAACGCCGCGCGGTGCCCGCGTGTACGATAGCGGCGTCTTCCAGCGCACGTTCACGAACGGCATGGTGTTTCTCGGCGAGCCAGGTCTGGCGGCGAGGACGATCAAACTGCCAGGCACGTTCACGACGGCCGACGGCGCTTCCGTCAGTTCGATAACGATCTCCGGCAGCCAGGGAGCGGTTCTCATCGGCGCCACCGTGCCCCCTCCCCCGGTCGTTACCGCGCCCTTGCAGGCGCCGGTCACGGTCAATCACTACATCAGCGACCTGACGCCGACCTATGTATGGCAGTCCTGGTCGACCCCGCAGAAGGATCTCAGTATCGGCAGTCTCCCGCTCAGTCTGAACGGGGTGAAATACGCCAAAGGGCTCGGAGTGCACGCCTTCTCGGAAGTCCACTACTCGCTGGGAGCAAGTTGCAGTTCCTTTTCGGCCAAGGTGGGTGTGGACGACGAAATTCCCGCGAGACTCGGCTCGCTTTCCTTCGAGGTCTGGAGCGATGGCGTGGAGTTGTACGACAGCGGGACCATGACGAGCGGCAGCCCGGCGGGTCACGTCAATATCAATGTTACGGGAAAACAAATGCTCGCGCTTGTAGTGACCAATGGAATTTATGAAGCGCCGAGCTGGGCCGTGCCTGTGGATCACGCCGACTGGGCGAACGCCATGGTCACCTGCCAGCAGTAACCTCCGGCGGCCTCCAGGGGCTGCGGCTCCCGAAATTGCATGAAAGGGCCGCAAGCCTCTGTGGCGCGGGCGATCTCGCCCGCCGCGCCAGGTCATCCCTTCAGGGGTGCCGGTTCGGCAATCGTGTCGGCGCCTGGCGGTTTTTCGACCCGGCACCGGCGATTCCGAAGAAGCCGCGTAACATTAGTACTACATAGACACACATAAGTCCTGTAGTAAGGAGAAATCCTGATATGGGAGTTATAGCCACCCCGTTAACGTCGCTCACCTCCACCCATCTGGCGTCGGCCAATGAAGATGCGCCCACCTGGTCCGCTCCACCGCTTTGGTTCGGAGAAGCCCTGGTGGACGCTGAGCGGCTGCTGAAGTACTCCTGCGAGAGCGGCGTGGATGTCGATCCGGATGTGCGCGATCAAATCCTGGGGGCGCGGTCGTCCGCCGCTGTTTGGAACGAAAAGACAGCAGCCAGCCTCCTCTCCGCACTGGCAAAGCTGGCGGGACGTCTCAAACCCGTCACCGCTCTGAGTCTCGAAGCGCGTGTCGAAGACGTGCAGCGCGCGGTTCGGACCTACTGGATTGTCGCCCTTTGCCTCGCGCTCATCATATTTCCGATTTCTGTGGCGAGCTTCGTCGGAACCGCCATCTCGAACGCTATGCGCGCCGATATCGCCACAGCCAACGATCTTGCGGTCAAATTGCGGGCTCAGCTTGGGCCGGGGCAGGCGGAAGGCGCCGCGCCCGCGAGCGGTTCGGCCATCGATACCGCGAACGAGATCACCGAGCTGCAGCAATTCGCGATCAGCATACGCGCGATCGACGCGCGTGCCCGCCAGTTGAACGTTCTGACGTTTCATTCCGCGCGCGATCCGTTCGGCGGAATCCGCAACGATCAGAAGAAGCTGCACGACACGTTTCAGCTTCCTGCGGGCCTGCCCAATCTTGCGAAAGCGGCGAACGATCTGACCATGACTTATCAGGACGTTCGCTACTTCGGTCAGAGCCTGCTCGACGATACTTCGTTCTACTACGGCGCGATTACCGTGTGCCTGCTGCCCGCGCTTTATGCACTGCTTGGCACCTGCGCATATCTGCTGCGCATGTTCGAGCAGCAGATGGCGGCGCGAACATTCATTCCTTCCGGCGCGGATTCTGCCCGCTTCCTGATTGCCGCGATCGGCGGCGCCGTTGTCGGGCTGTTCAATAACTTCACCATCGGGCAGGGGGCATCGATACCGCCTCTCGCGATTGCATTTCTGGTTGGCTATGCGGTGGATGTGTTCTTCGCGTTTCTCGAGGGATTACTGAGCGCCTTCACGAGGAAGATGGCGCCGGCGCAGGCCGGCCAGTAAGCCGCGAGGTCAGGCGGTTTCGGCTCCGGTTTATTGAAACTTTCAGACGCGCCGCAGGCGCCTGACCTTTGAGCTGATCCCTGAAAGCTGATGGCTGACAGCTTTTAACCATGCCCCATGATTGCCCGCGGCCGGTATAACTCCGTCAGTAACTTCAGTTCCTCCGGGTCCAGCTTGATATCCAGAGCCGCGACCGCGTCTTCGAGTTGTCCGGGTTTGCTCGCGCCGACGATGGGCGCGGTGATCCCCGGCTGCTGCAACACCCAGGCGAGCGCGATCTGCGCGTTATTGACGCCGCGCGCTTTCGCCACCTGAGTAATCCGATCGACGATCGCGAAATCCTGCTCGCTGTAATACTGCCGCCGCGAAAATTCGTCGGTCTTCGCGCGCACCGTTTCGCCGTAATCCTCCTTCGTGCGGTTGCCGGCCACGAAGCCGCGCGCCAGTGGACTGAACGGTATCACCGCGATGCCCTCGGCCCGGCACAGCGGCAACATCTCGCGCTCTTCCTCGCGGTAGACCAGATTATAGTAATCCTGCATACTGGCGAAGCGCGCGATTCCGAGCCGGTCGGACGTCGTCAGCATCTTCATGAATTGCCACCCATACATCGCCGACGCCCCGATATAGCGCACTTTACCCGCGCGCACCAGATCGTTCAGCGCGACAAGCGTCTCCTCGATCGGCGTTTCGTAATCGAAGCGATGGATTTGGTAGAGATCCACATAGTCCGTCCGGAGGCGGCGCAGGCTGGCGTCGATCGAGTTAAAGATGTGCTTGCGCGAGAGGCCGCGGTCGTTCGGATCGTCGCTCATCGGGTTGTAGACCTTCGTCGCGATGATGCTGCGGTCGCGCGGCGGTCCAAAATCCCGGAGCGCTCCTCCCAGCACTTCCTCGCTGGCTCCGACGGAGTACATGTCGGCGGAATCGAAAAAGTTGATGCCGAGCTCGACAGCGCGGCGGATGAAAGGGCGCGCCTCTTCGTTCGGCAAGACCCAGGGGCGCCATTCTCTGGAGCCATAGGTCATCGTGCCGAGGCACAGGCGGGAGACTTTCAGACCGGTCGAGCCGAAGCGGGTATATTGCATCGCTAATAGTGTAAATGCGGCTATCCCGCCGCGATTTCGCTCAGTATCGCCGCCAAAGCCTTACGGAACTGCTGCGGCGTCGACACCTCGAACAACCGCGGCCCGAGAGGCGCCAGCAGCGGCTCCAGTTGATCAATCACATATCGTGAGCGCGGCGCGGGATTCCCGTCCGGCATCGTGATCCGCGTCTCCGCGCCCGCCCTGCCGAAGCCGATCAGCGGAATGGGTTGATACCGGATATAGAACACCTTCGCATTTCCCGGCTCTTTGAGCGCGATCGGACGCATGTCCTGCCCCGGCTCAAACTCCACCGGGCTGCTGAGGACGATCATGATCTCGCGCTTCCTGCCGGTCAGCCGCCGCGCGATTTCGTTCACGAAAAACTGCGCGCTCTGCATTCGGTACTCGAGCGCCTTGATGTCGATGATGCCGGGCTTGATTTCGTCCAGCGACCGGCTTGCCTCGCCCCAGTCGAGCGGACGTCCGTCATCCTGTTGCCACGTCGTCCGGCGCCGCGCCAGATCGAGCAGCGCGATTGCAAAATCGTTGCGCCAATCGACCTGTGAGAGCACTTTCGTGGCCGGCAGCAGCGCGCCCATGTTTCGGTTCTGCACGCGGCTCGACCCGGTGAATCTTTCCGAAGGCGTCAGATTCACGACGAGATCGACATGGGCAGGTTCGCGCGTCCCTGCCTCGATACGGAGCCGGTCGTCGACCGAAGGCAGATACCAACTGTCCGGAGGCTTCTCGAGCGGGACGAACTCCACCGCCGGAAGGTCGCGCCACGCGCCGGGCAGCGGATCGTTTCGCAACGCCGCCACATGCAGCCTGCGCTTCGTGATTGTATGCTCCCGCGTTGCCGTGTCGTAGAGCGCGACGGCGATCGTGTAATCGCCCGGCAGCACGAAGAACGTCTGTGAGAAGACCGCGTCGTTGGCCTTCATGCCCTCTTCGAGCCTTTCGAGATCCATCTCGAGGTGGTTCTGCCACGCCTGGCCCTTTTCGTCGTTCACCTGCACCAGCACGAGGAGCATGCCCTGGCCGCGCCGCTTCGCGAGTTCCCGTCCGTCGACCTGCACGAATACACGCGCCGCCAGCCGTTGATGCGGGGACAGGACGGGTTCGATCACCCGCGCCATCCAGCGCATATGCGACTGGCCGGGCTGCGAAAGCCACTTATCGAACGGGATGCCGGAAAAGGCGGAATCGGACACCCCTGTATCAGCCGCCAGCAAAGCGCCCGCAAACACGATCGCCAACAGTATGGATGGGGCCCTCATCACACCGTTGCGCACGGAAGAAAAGGATAGCACTCCGCGCGGATGGCCGTGTTAACTTCAAACAGAATGCGGCGCATCACGCCAGTGCTGCTGTGCCTGATCCTCCTTCTCGGCGGATTGTGCGGTGGGCTTTGTCTGGCTCAAACCAGCGCGGCGCATTCCTGCTGCCATCACCAGAACGATGACTGCGGACACGGCGCGCCTTCGATGCAGTCCCACCAGGTAATTGCGACGCCGCAGATCGGGCCCGCGATTCTGGCTGCTCCGGCTTTGCCGACCGCCATGCCGTACACGTCGTCGCGGACACCCGTTCCGTCGCGTTCGATCGCTTTCGTCGCGGTCCTTCGACCCGTCGTCCTGCGGCTCTGATACCGCCGCTCAATCCGCGAACCCGCACGTCCAGGTAAAGCCGCTCCTGGCTCGTGGCGCGGGCACTCTTGCCTGCGTCTCGCTGCAACACCAAAAAACGAAAGGGACGAAATGCGTTTCTACATGGCACTGTTTCTCGCGGCGCCGCTCGCCGCGCAGCACGATATGGCCAACATGCCGGGCATGCAGCACGATGCCACACCGAGCGCCACAACCACGATCATGGAAGCCTCTGGCACCAGCGCCAATCCCGCTTCATCCCCCATGACGATGACCGGTTTCACCGCCGGCCACTGGACCCTCATGTTCCACGGCGTCGCCTTCATCACAGGCATCCAGCAAACAGGCCCGCGCGGCGCTGACAAGTTCATCTCGACAAGCTGGTTCATGGGCGAAGCCAGCCACAAACTCGCCGGAGGCACATTCTCCCTGCGCAGCATGCTCAGCCTCGACCCCGCCACTGTCACCGATCGTCGCTACCCTGAGCTCTTTCAAACCGGCGAAACGGCATACGGAAAACCCATCGTCGACGCCCAACACCCCCACGACTTCGTCATGGAGCTCGCGCTCCACTACTCGCATCCGCTCAGCGACAAGTCGTCGTGGGAAATCTACGCCGCGCCCGTCGGTGACCCCGCCCTCGGACCGGTCGCCTTCCCGCATCGCGTCTCCGCCGAAGAACTGCCGCAGGCGACACTCGGTCACCACCTGCAGGATTCCACGCACATCTCGAGCGAAGTCGTTACCGGCGCAGTTACACGCGGAATCTTCCGCCTTGAAGCCAGCGGCTTCCACGGCGCCGAGCCCGGCGAAAACCGGTGGAACATCGATCACGGCGCCATCGACTCGTACTCGGCTCGACTCACCCTCTCGCCCAACCCCAACTGGACCGGCCAGTTCTCGGCGGGCCGCCTTGCGCATCCGGAGCAACTGGAGCGCGGCGACCAAATCCGCACGACGGCTTCAGTCACGTGGAATCGGCCATACACAAACGGCCACTGGGCGACGAGCCTCATCTGGGGACGCGTTCACAAAACCGCCGGCGGCGCCAATCTCAATGGCTACGGACTCGAATCCGTCGCGCAGTTCGCGCATCGGAACTACGTTACTGGCCGTATCGAGCTCGTCGACAAGGACGAGCTTCTCGCCACCGGCCAGCAGTTTCGTGTGTCCGCGTATACAGCGGGCTACACGCGCGACTTCTATCCTGTTCCGCACATCGCGGCGGGAATCGGCGCAAATATCACAGGCTACGCGATGCCCGCGGCGCTGCACGCAAACTATGGGGACCACCCGGTCTCAGTGCTTTTCTTCATCCGCTTCAAACTGAGGCCGGCGGCGTGAGGGCACAGGCCGACAGCCGCGATCTTTCGGTGAGTCAAAAACCGCGCCCGGCCTTCGAGAATCGAGTCTCAAGGAATTTTGGCGGATTGAATCAACTGTTCGAAGGCCGGCTGCAATGTCTCGATCTGTGAGCTCTCCGCTCTGAGCAGGGAATACGTCCGTGCGTGTTCCGTGTAGACCCAGACGAGGAGTTCGGTGATCGACCGTCCCGACTCCTGATAATCGCCGATAGCGCGCAAAGCCTGCTGACCATTGATGAGCGTGTGCTCCACACTGCCGGAACGGATTTTGAAGTCATTCACAACCGCTTCGTCGACAGCGCCCGTCTTGCCGGCCCGGGAAGCAATTTTCCTCGTCAGCGCGGCATCGAGCAACCTGGGGATGTCCGCCGGATGAGTTTCGGTCTGGCGCATCCATACGGACGCGAAAACAGCTTTGTGATCCGAAACTTTGAGAACAGCCATTTCCCCCGGATCGTTGGTGGCGGTTTCCATGCCCAGCACAGACCACCCGGCAGGTAAGGTGAACTCGATGCCCGACCTGTCATGGTGGAAGACACCTCCGGTAACAGGGAGCGCGGGACGGGTCAAAAGTTGCGGGGGTGCGGATGGGGCGACGGCGCGGGTGAGAACGAGAGGTACGCCCGTACCCCGCTGGACGAAGGTACCGACGATCGTGCCGTTGGTATTCACATCTCCGGAGAACTTCACATCAAGATATTGGATCGCGAAGCTCAGCGTCGAACCTGAGAGAGCGATCGAATCGACAGTCATTCCAGCCATGCCCTGATCGGGGCTGTCATGGGTTGCCCTGAGCGCGTTATCGGGACCCGTAATGTGCAGCACAATCCGCAGCTTGTTTTGGGGCAAATTAAGAACGCCTGCCCAGTCTCCCGCGATTGCGGCATCCCCAGGGACAGGAGAATCCGCGGCGGGTGCAGGCGCGGGGAGTTGAAAGGCCGTCCGCGGAGCCGGAGCGGTCTGCGCTATCTGAACGGGCGCTGTAGTCCGGGCTTGATCTGTCCCAATCGCGGCCCGATTCTCCACATGAGCCACGCGGGCGGGCGTCGGCCGAGCAGGCGCATCCTGCGTAACACTGACCGCAGCCAGCGGAAGAGCAACCGCGAGCGCCAGAAACCATGCGCCTGCAACGACCGCGCGCGCGACTGTGTTACGCCGAAGACCCGGCTCGAGCAGCGCATGCAAACGCCGTTTGAGGCAGCTCCGATTGGCGATACCCACCGCAATCAGGAAGTCCATGCCCGGGCGGGCATCCCACTCCAGCAGAAGTTTCGCGTAGGCGGAAGGCTTTCCGCCCGCGGCCAGCACTCGGTTGTCACATGCCAGTTCCTGCTCTTCGTGTAATTGCCGCCGGACGATCCACATCAGCGGCTGAAACCAGAGCGCCGCGCGCGCAATCTCGGCGAGGCTGCGCATCAGAAAATCCCCCGCCCGAATGTGCGCCAGCTCATGACAGAGAACCGCCTCGCGGTATTCCCGCGACAGGGCTTCGAAGCCCGTCGGGACCAGAATTACAGGACGGATAATGCCCCAGGTAACCGGCGCGGCGATGGTTTCGCTTTGTAACAGACGAGCGGGGCTACCGTGACGAGCGGCCTCCACGAGGACGTTCGGGTCAGTCACGGGTTCGGACGCTTCCCGCAGGCGGCGCAGGCCGTGCAGACTCCGTGCGTATCGCATTAACAAGGTTGCGGCGCCCAGAGACCAAAGCAACGGCAGCAGCCACGCCGTCAAATCGGTATGGCGCGACGTTGTCTGAGGAGACGCCGGGGGGAAATAATATGGCGCTGGCTCGGGTTCGCCGGGGAGCGCGACTTGCCTTGCCGCCTGGGATGAACGGGAGGCGTGCGAGGGCCGCTGGAACCGGAGCCATGGGGGCATCACTGCCGTCCAGCGTGGCAGGATGGGAGTGGCTGCCATAGCCAGAAGCAGCGCGGCAACGGATGTGGACAGCACCAGGCGCCGCAGATCCGCCGAGTTCTTCCGCACGAGCCGGTTGAGACAAAGCGCCGCGCCCAGCACAATGCCGGATTTCCAGAACAGCCCAAAAAAAAAGGGCATATAGGTGAACGCTCCGATCATTGTCCCTCCTTTTCGCGGCGGGCAATCAAGGCCGCCAGTTGTTCTCTTTCTTCGGGTGAGAATTTGTGATCGGACATCTCGAGAAGAGCGGCCGCCGCGGCAAGGGGCGAGCCTTCGAAGAATGTCGAAACGAGTTGCCGGAGCGCCGACTGTCGCGCTTTGGCGGGAGCGATCGCAGGAGCGTAGACGTAGCGCATCCCGTCACGCTTGTGCCGGACATATCCCTTCTCCTCCAGCAAACCCAGCATTCCGCGCACGGCGGAGTAGCCTGGAGGGTCTGGCAGATCCGCGAGCACTTCTGCCACCGTCGCTTTTCCCAGGCGGTAGAGTACTTCTACAATCTGGCGCTCCCTGCGCCCGAGCTGAATTCCAATATCTTCGTTCACTCAGAACCACCGAGATGCTATTGCATTAGCATCTGCTGGTACATTAGCAGGGTGAATCGAGCCAGTCAACAACTTTTTCGCGTATCATTCATCACGCGGCCATCATCGTCTCGCCACAACGCCGCTCGCTGTGCAGAACACCCCGCCTGTTCTGCCCGTAATAGATTTCAGATGCGAGATCATTCATAAGTAATGCATACAAATCACCGCGTCGCGCGTATATAGGATGTCGTGTATCCATGAGTAAAGTTGCCGTTCCAGAGAGAGAACATCAATTGCTCACCAAAACGTCCGCGCTGGCGTTTGTCTGTGTTGCCGCCGTTCTGGGCTTCGACGCCTGTTCGAGCAGTAATGCCAAAGCGGGGGGAACCGCCGGCCTCCCGCCAGTCGCGGTCCGGCTCGTTTCCGCGGCCATTGCCGATTCGCCGCTCGAGATCACCGCGATTGGCAATGTCGAAGCCATCGCGTCGGTTGACGTGAAGTCCCGCATCACGGCCCCCGTGACGCGCGTTTATTTTGCCGAGGGTCAGGAAGTCAAAAAAGACGACCTGCTCTTCGATCTGGATGCCGAGACGTACAATCGTCAGATCGCCGAAATCGAAGCCACCATTGCGAAGGATGTGGCGACGGAAAAACAGAGCGCGGCCAATGTGGTGAAAGACGAGGCCACGCTGAAGAACGTGCAGATCGTCGCCGACCGTTCGAAGCAGCTCCGAAAGGAAGGCATTCTTTCCCAGGAGCAAACGGATCAGGCGGTGACGACCGCGGAGGCAGCCAGTGCCTCTCTCGATGCCGACAAGGCGACGATTGAAAGCGCGAAGGCGGCCGAGAGAACAGACCGCGCGCGTCTGGAGGAGACTCGGCTGCTGGTCAGCTACGCGCATATTCCCGCGCCCATCAGCGGACGTGTGGGCGCCATCACCGCGAAAGAGGCGACGCTGGTCAAAGAGAACGACACCACGCTGGTTACGATTCTTCAAACCTCGCCTGTTTATGTCTCCTTCTCGATCCCGGAAGATCTGCTCCCCGAAGTGCGCCGGTATCAGGCAAGCGGATCGCTTGCGGTCAATGTCGTCACGCCCGATAACCGCGGAAGCACCGGAACGCTGCGCTTCATCGATAACACGGTCGACACTTCCACCGGCACCATTCGCCTCAAGTCCGTGTTCGAAAATGCCGACCGCGCCCTTTGGCCCGGCCAGTTTGTCAACGTGCGGGCGCGCCTGAGCATGGAGCACAACCAGATTCTCATTCCGTCGCAGGCCGTCCAGACTGGCCCTGACGGCAAGTATGTCTGGGTGGTGAATCGCGATTCCTCGGCTTCCATGCGCAACGTGCAGGTGCTGCGCAACTACACACCCGCGGGCAAGAGCGAACAGGCAGTGATCGGCTCGGGACTCAGGCCGGGCGAGCAGATAGTGCTGGAAGGGCAACTGCGCCTTTCGCCAGGAGCCCATGTGCGGCCGCTCGCGGACCGCGGTTAGAACCCGTTATCGAGAGCGTCTGTCATGCACTTCACCGATTTCTTCATCCGCCGCGCGATCACCACGACGCTGATCATGGCCGCGATCTTCGGATTCGGCCTGCTGAGCTACATCAGTCTGCCGGTGAGCGATCTGCCCGCCGTCGAGTACCCGAGCATCTCGGTATTCGCGGGCCTTCCCGGGGCCAATCCGGACATTATGGCTTCTTCCGTGGCGACACCGCTCGAGCGGGAGTTCTCGAACATCGCCGGCGTGGAAGCCATGTCGTCGTCGAGCGGCCTCGGCTTCACGAGCATCAATCTGCAGTTCAGTCTGAACCGCTCGATCGATGCCGCGGCGCAGGATGTGCAGGCGGCGATCGCGCGGGCGAGCGGCAGTCTGCCATCCAACATGCCCGCGCCGCCGTCATATAACAAGTCGAACCCCGCATCCAATCCAGTCATCTTTCTGACGCTTGCGTCTCCCACCATGTCGCCGGCCGCGCTCGACGAGTATGCGGAGACCCTGCTCGCGCGGCGTGTGTCGATGGTGAGCGGCGTGGCTCAGGTCCAGGTACAGGGATCCAAAAAATACGTGGTGCGTGTGCAGGCCGATCCGGAGAGGCTCGCTTCGCGGCAAATCGGTCTGGAAGAAATCCGCGACGCTCTTTCGCACCAGAACGTCAACCTTCCCGCCGGTTCGCTCTTTGGATGGACGAAGGCTTATACGATTCAGTCCGACAGCCAGATGACGGCAGCGGTGCAGTTCCGGCCCATGATCATCGCTTACCGGAACGGCAACCCCGTGCGGCTTGACGATGTCGCGAGAGTCTACGACAGCGTGACCTCGGAGAGAAGCACTTTCTGGGTAGACAACCAGCCGTCGATCATTCTGTCGGTTCGTAAGCAGCCGGGAGCCAACACCATCGAGGTTGCCGACGGAGTGAAGAAGCTGCTTCCCGCCTTGCGCGAAAAGATGCCGGCCGGTATCAACCTGAGCGTTATCTACGATGCGTCGCAGAACATCCGCGACTCGATTCGCGATGTGAAATTCACGCTCGCGGCGACTATTGTCCTCGTGATCCTGGTGATCTTCGTCTTCCTGCGGAACGTTTCCGCGACCGTGATTCCGGCGCTTGCCGTGCCGTTATCCCTGCTGGGCACGTTCGGTGTAATGAAGCTGCTCGGCTTCACGGTGGACACGCTCTCGATGATGGCAATCACGCTGTCGGTGGGCTTTGTCGTTGATGACGCCATCGTGATGCTCGAGAACATCGTCAGGCACATGGAAATGGGCCAGCCGCGCATGCAGGCCGCCATCGAGGGCGCGCGGGAGGTCGGATTCACGATCGTCTCGATGACCGTTTCACTGGCGGCTGTTTTCATCCCCGTGCTGTTCCTGCCGGGGATCATCGGCCGCCTGCTGCGCGAATTCTCGATCACGATCGCGGTCGCGGTGCTCATCTCCGGCGTGATTTCGCTGACCCTGACGCCGATGCTGGGGAGCCGGTTTTTGCGGCAGGAAACGCAGCATGGGCACTTCTACCGTTTGTCCGAGGGCTTTTTCACGGCCCTTCACAATCTGTATCGAAGAACATTGGCGCAGGTTCTCCGCTTCCGTCTTGTCACGCTGCTGGCGAGCTTCGCGCTCACTGCCGCCACCGTGTACCTGTTCGTTGTGATGCCGAAGAGCTTTATGCCGTCGGTGGACACGGGTTTTGCGCAGGGAGGAACGGAGGCTTCCGAAGACACATCCTCGGATGAGATGAACCGCCTGCAGCGTCAGGCGCTCGACATCGTGCGGCGCAACCCGTGGGTGCAGGATTACGGTGGCGGCACCAATGACTCTCCACAAAACAATGGATTCCTGTTTCTTCTTTTCAAAGACGATCCGAAGCGGCCGCGCGAGTCGGATCTCCTCGCGCAGCTTCAGCAGCAGTTCGCCGCGATTCCCGGACTGAACGTCTTCCTACAGAGCCCGCCGCCGCTGAGCCTCGGGCAGAACGAATCGCGCTATCAGTATTCGGTCGCTTTGCAGGATGCCGACGCCAATGAGCTATATCAGTGGTCACCGCGCCTCGAAGCAAAGCTGCGCTCACTCCCGGATCTCTCGGAGGTGTATAGCGATCTGCATCTGAGCAGCCCGCGTCTCGATGTCGACATCGACCGCGACCGGGCGCTGGCTCTCGGCGTGACTCCCGAGCAGATCGCCAACACGCTTTACGACGCTTACGGGAGCCGGCGAGTGTCGACGATTGCGGCGGCGGCGAACCAGTACGATGTCGTTCTGGAAGTTCCTCCCGCAAGCCAGCGTGAACCAGGCGCGTTGTCGAAGCTCTATATCAAGTCGAGTAACAACAAGCCGATTCCGCTTTCGGCGGTGACTCATCTGAAACCCGGCGTCTCACCGCTCAGTATTAACCACATCGGGCAACTGCCGGCGGTGAACTTCGAGTTCAACACGAAGAAGGGCGTGTCGCTGAGCGACGCCACCAATGAGGTGCGTGACGCGGCACACGAAATCGGTCTCCCGGACACGATGACCTTTAACTTTCAGGGCACGGCGCAGGAATTTGAGAATTCTCTCCGAGGGCTGACGATTCTCCTCGTGATCGCGGTCCTGGTCATTTACCTCGTGCTGGGGATTCTGTACGAGAGCTTCATCCATCCGATTACGATTCTCTCCGGACTTCCGGCCGCGGGCATGGGCGCATTGATCACGCTGCTCCTGTTCCACCATGACCTCAACCTGTATTCGTTTGTGGGCATCGTGCTGCTGATCGGCATCGTGAAGAAGAACGCCATTATGATGATCGACGTCGCCATCGTGGCGCGCGCCGCGGGCATGAGTTCGCAGGAGGCGATTACAGAAGGCTGCCTGAAGCGCTTCCGCCCGATCATGATGACTACGATGGCGGCGCTGCTGGGCACTCTGCCGATCGCGGTCGGATACGGCTCGGGCGGCGAAGCGCGCCAGCCGCTCGGCCTGGCGGTGGTCGGAGGGTTGGTGGTCTCGCAGCTGCTGACGCTCTACATTACGCCCGTGATCTATGTGTATCTGGAGAAGTTGAATTCGAAGTCGAGCCGCGTTTCGAGAGAAGAAGACGCGGGCGCGCTGGCGGCGATCGGCGCGAAGTGAGGTGGGCAGCAAGCGCCGGCGCTTGTCATGACAAGGACCGGCGCGCCTCAGTTCTCCACAGCGACGCGTTCGACATGGTCGACCACCCAGATGTCGATCGTGCGCTTCCCAGGCCGCAGTTTCAGCCCAAGCTGCTCCTCGATCGCCGTGAACAGGGAAGGTCTTGCAATCGCTTCGGCGGCAGCATCGCCTGGCGACCAATCCAGACTGAAATCAAAAGTTCCCCGGAGCCCTGTCGAATCGATCACCGGGATGCCCAGCTGAAAAACAGGCCCTGCGAGGCGATCTGCGAACTCGGCCATTGACATTTCTGACGCGGTAATATGCCCAGCCCCAAACGTGAAATTACTCTCAACGCCTGACGCTGTCGTTATCTTCGGGCCGCCCCGAGCGACCACCAGCGTATAGACCCGGACCGACCGCTTTTCCCTGTGAATCTTCAGATCGAAGCGATCTGCCAGCAGCCTCCGAAGCATCAGGAGAAGTTGCTCTCTGGGCGTCGGGGTCGATGCCTTCGCAACGATGTCGTATCGGTCGGCGTCGAGCCAGGAGGGTCCGGAGAGCGCATAATATTTGTCGAGGACTCCGTAGGCGAGCTCGATGCACTCACGGAGCGAGGCATTCCGTAACGTGAGTTGCCCTCCCGAACGCTCCAATGAGCTTGCGAACACCCCGGATTTGTTGATCTTTACTGAAGCAACGTCGAATTCCTGAGCGACGATCTCGTGCGGAGTGACCGCACACCAAACGATCAGGCAACCGATGCATGCGATACGCCCGCGTGAATTTGTTCGCGCCATTTGCCGCCTCTTTTAAAAGACGCCGGGCCCGCGACACCCGTGCAGCCACCCGGCTCGCATCGAAAACCATCGAGGGTGCATCATCAATATATGGCGAGGACTACCGTAAATCTGCAGGTACATGGCATGACGTGCGATGCCTGCGTCCGCGCCGTCCAGCGGAAGCTTTCGAGAGTCGATGGAGTTGCCTCCGCCCGCGTCAGCCTCGACAGCGGCCGGGCCACGATTGAGTATGACGACGCACGCGCGAAGGCCGATCAGCTCATCGGCGCGGTCGAACAAATCGGCTATCACGCAGTCTCGACATGAAGACGGCAGACGCCAAAGCCGTCGAAGAAATTGAGCTGCCCATCGGCGGCATGACCTGCGCCGCCTGCGCGCGCACCGTCGAGCGGCAGCTTGCCGGCGCGCCCGGCGTCGAAAAAGCTTCCGTCAACTTCGCGACGCGGATCGCATCGGTCTCCTATAACCCAGCGCGCACTCGCATCGAGGACCTCGTCACCGCCGTCGAAGAAGCCGGCTACGACGTGCGCGAAGGGCCGCAGGAGATTGCCGAAGCGGCCGAAACGCGCCGCATACTCAAGCGCCTGATCCTTGGCGCGATCTTTACAGGGCCTCTCGTCGTCCTGGGGATGATGGAGCGCTTCGCTGTCCTGCAGTTTCTGCTGGCGCTTCCGGTCATGGCCTACTCCGGACGCGGATTCTTCGCCGACGCGTGGAAGGCCCTGAAGCACGGTTCCGCGAACATGAACTCGCTGATCGCGCTCGGCAGTGGCGCGGCCTTTCTCTACTCCGTCTTCGTCCTGGCCACGGGCGGAACGGATGTCTACTTCGAGGCCGCCGCTGTGATCATCGTGCTGATCCTGCTCGGAAGAACTCTCGAGGCGCGCGCGCAGGGCCGGGCGTCGGACGCGATCCGGCGGCTGATGAACCTGCAGCCCTCGACAGCGCGCGTGATCCGCGATAACACGGAAGAGGAAGTCTCCCTTATCGATGTGCGCGCCGGCGACCTCGTGATCGTGCGGCCCGGTGAACGGGTCCCCGTAGATGGCGTAGTCCGCGACGGGGCGAGTGAGATCGATGAATCGATGCTGACGGGCGAGAGCCTTCCGGCGCCGAAGGAGCCAGGCTCGAAAGTTTTCGCCGGCACGGCCAACGGCACCGGCGCGTTCCGTTTCGAAGCGACGGGTGTCGGTCGCGATACGGCACTCGCACATATTGTCGAGCTGGTCCGGCGCGCGCAGGGCACGAAAGCTCCGGTGGCACGGCTTGCCGACATCGTAAGCGCGCGATTCACGGTGGCGGTGCTCGTGATTGCGCTTATGACGTTCGGCATCTGGATCTATTTCGCATCCGTTCACATGGCGCTCGTCAACGCCGTCGCGGTGCTGATCATTGCGTGTCCCTGCGCGATGGGGCTCGCCACACCCACGGCAATCATGGTCGGGACCGGCCGCGGGGCAGGGCAGGGCATTCTGATCAAAAGCGGCGAGGCTCTCGAAGCGGCGGCGCGCGTCGATACAGTGATCCTCGACAAGACCGGCACCATCACCACGGGTGAGCCGCTCGTCAAGGACCTTCGTCCGCTGAATGGTTTCAGCGGCGCGGAAGTTTCGAGGCTAGCCGCGGCGGTCGAGCGTTGGAGCGAGCATCCGCTGGCGCGCGCCATCGTCAGCCACGTACAGGAAACGCTTCCGGAGTCCACATCCTTTCGGGCGATTCCAGGTAAAGGCGCGGAAGCGCTGGTGGAAGGGAAGCGGGTAGTAATGAGCCGCGGCAGCGCGGGCGCGGTCGCAGTCGAAGTCGACGGCGTGCTCGCCGGTGAATTCGACATTGCGGATCAACCCAAGTCAGATGCGATGGACGCGCTCGCCCGCCTGCGGCGCATGGGCATCGATATCTGGATGATCACCGGCGACAGCCGCCTCACCGCGGCTGGCATCGCGCGCGATATTGGAATCGGCGAGGAGCGCGTGCTCTCGGAGGTGCTGCCTGGCGACAAGGAGCGGGAGGTCGCGCGCCTGAAGTCGTCAGGCAAGCGCGTGGCGATGGTGGGCGACGGCATCAACGATGCTCCGGCTCTGGCGCGAGCCGATGTCGGAATGGCGATCGGCGCTGGCACGGATGTAGCCATCGACGCGGCGGGTATCGTGCTCATGCAAAGCGGCCTCTCCGGCGTTCCGGATGCGCTGGCGCTGGCGCGGGCGACCCTGCGGACCATCCGTCAGAATCTCTTCTGGGCCTTCGGATATAACGCGCTCGCCATCCCGATCGCCGCGGGTGTCCTCTATCCGGTTACCGGCTGGACCTTATCGCCGATGATCGCTTCGGCGGCAATGGCATTCTCCAGTGTTTCCGTGGTGGTGAACAGTCTGCGCCTGCGCCACACTCGAAATCCGTAAAATTCCGGTAATATCGGCCGCGCCTCAATCGTCATATACATCGGCATATGCGCACACGTCTCCCGGCGATCCTCTTCGCTTTCACTACGCTTTTTGCCCAGAGCCGCCCGGCGCCGGAAGTCTTCGAAGTCGCCGACGTTCATCGAAGCGCGCCGGCCATGAACCCGTACACGTTTATCTCCGGCGGCGTCCTGCGCGGCGCGCGCTACGACCTCCGCAAAGCGACGGTGCTCGACATGATTCGTTTCGCATACGATGTGGATCCGGATTCCATCGCCGGCGGACCGAACTGGCTCGAATTCGACCGCTTCGACATCGCCGCCAAAGCGCCGCCTGCCACGCCCTCCGCGACGATCCGGCTCATGCTGCAATCCCTGCTCGCCGAGCGCTTCAAGCTCGTGCTCCACCGCGACACACGGCCGATGCCCGCATTTGCACTGGCGGCGGGCAAGGGCAAACCGAAGCTCAGGCAAGCCACCGGCGACCACCTGCCGGAATGCGTTTATCAGCCTTCATCGCCGGGGTTCACGAGTTGGTCGTGCCACAACATGACGATGACCGCATTTGCCGAACGTCTCCACAACATCGCCGGCGACTATCTCAGGGACCCCGTTGTCGACGCGACCGGTCTCAAAGGCGCATGGGACTTCGACCTCACGTGGAACAATCGCACGCAGGTGCTTGCGCCCGGCGCCGAGCGCGCCACCGTCTTCAAGGCTGTCGATCAGCAGCTCGGACTATCGCTCGCTCTCGAGAATCGTCCCGCGCCCGTTCTGGTGATCGATCGTGTGGAGGAAAAGCCGACGGACAACCCGCCGGATGTCGCGCGGAAGCTGCCTCCGTCCGATCTCCATTTCGAGGTCGCCGATCTGAAACCGGCACGGCCTGACGCGCCGGGCGGCGGCATGCGCGTGACGCCCGGCGGCGGATTCGAGGCCATCGCGATGGATATGCGCGTTCTGATGGCGGCCGCATGGGACATCGATTGGGATCATCTCGAGCGCTTCGCCAGCCTTCCCAAATGGATCGAATCGGCGAAGTTCGATATACACGCCAAAGCGTCGACCGAGACGAATGGCCCGCCGCTGCTGGGTGCGGGTTATATCGATGACGATGTCCGTCTGATGCTGCGCGCGCTGCTTGTCGAGCGGTTCAAAATCCAGTGGCGCTATGAAAACCGCCCTGTCGATGCGTGGAGTCTCACGCCCGGTGGGAAGCCGAGGATGAAGAAGGGCGATACCTCGGTCCGCGCCGGTTGCAAAGAGGCAAGGACGATGGCGAACGATCCGCGCGACGTCAACCCCCGGCTTTCCGAGCTGCTCGTTTGCCGGAACACCACGATGGCGCAGTTTGTCTCGCAGCTCCAGCCGCTGGAGCCGGACGACTTCGCATATCCTCCCGATGACGCCACCGGACTCACCGGTACGTGGGACTTCACGCTGAACTTTTCACCGGCCTGGCTGGTGCGGGTGGCTTCGACTACCACCAATCAGCCGGGGGCCGCCTCCGACCCGACCGGCGCGGTGCCGCTCGCCGAGGCCGTTAGCAAACAACTCGGTCTCAGGCTCGAAAAGCGCAAGCGCATGCTGCCGGTTGTTGTAATCGATCGCATGGAAGAAAAGCCGACGGAAAACTGATACGGAGCGGCCTTG